>JBOHVS010000136.1:0-23359 GCA_050735975.1 Binatia bacterium
TCGCGGTCGTCTACGAGGACAAGCAGCTCACTTACCGAGAGTTAAACCACCGGGCCAATCAGCTCGCGCACTACCTAAGAAAGCTCGGCGTGGGACCCGAAGTGCTGGTCGGCATTTGCATGGAACGTTCTTTGGAAATGGTCGTGAGTGCGCTGGCAATCCTTAAAGCTGGCGGAGCCTACGTACCGTTGGACCCGGCTTATCCGAAGGAACGCTTGGCCTTTATGTTGGAGGATGCCCAAGCCAAAGTGCTGTTAACCGGGCAGGAATCGGCGGCAGGGCTGCCGGCGCACACTGCAGAGGTGGTTTGCCTGGACACAGACCGGGCCGTCATCGCGCGCGAAGATGAAGCAAACCCAGTCCGCACGGTCAACGCCGATAATTTAGTCTACGTGATCTACACATCGGGTTCGACGGGCAGACCCAAGGCAGTTGCGTTGTCCCACCGGGCGCTCGCGAATCTCATTGTGTGGCAGTCTCGGCACGCAAGGGGGAAGGAAACGCTAAGGACGCTGCAGTTCACGTCATTGAGTTTCGATGTCAGCTTTCAGGAGATCTTCACAACCTGGTGCTCGGGTGGGACCTTGGTCATGGTCCCAGAATCTTTGCGGCGCGACGTCAACAGCCTGGCGCGCTTTATAGCAGATAAGCACATCAACAGGCTTTTCTTGCCTTTTGTCCAACTGCAACAGCTGGCGGCGGCGATCACCGCCGGGAATCAGCCGTTTTTGGCTCTTAGGGAGGTCATCACCGCCGGCGAGCAGCTCCATATCACCCAGCCCATTGTTGGCTTATTCAGCCGGTTGAGAGATTGCTCTTTGCATAATCAGTACGGACCGTCCGAGAGCCATGTGGTGACCGCCTTTGCTCTGACCGGACCGGCAAAGGATTGGCCCCCGCTCCCGCCTATTGGCCGCCCGATTGCCAACAGCCAAATTTATCTGCTGGACCGCCACCTGCAGCCCGTTCCAACGGGTGTCAGTGGCGAGCTGTACATCGGCGGTTGCGGCCTGGCTCGTGGTTATCTCAATCGTCCCGACCTCACCGCGGAGAAGTTTATTCCGCACCCGTTCAGCCACGAATCTGGCCAGCGACTGTATAACACTGGAGACCTGGCCCGCTATCTTGCTGACGGCAATATTGAATTTCTCGGGCGGATCGACCATCAGGTGAAGGTGCGCGGTTTCCGCATCGAGCCAGGGGAAATCGAGGTGACTCTGAGACAACATAGGTCTGTGCGCGAAGCCGTGGTTATCGCTCGAGAAGACGACGACAATGGTGAATGTGGAATTCAGTATACGAATGGTGACGGTAAAAATCCGCAATTCGCAATCCGCAATTCGCAATCCACAGGCAAACGCTTGGTAGCCTATGTTGTTTCGAATCATGAACTGGCACCCGGAACCAGTGAACTGCGTAGTTTTCTCAAAGAAAAGCTTCCCGACTACATGGTTCCGTTGGCCTTTGTGTTCCTGGACGGTTTACCGCTGAACCCCAACGGCAAAGTGGATCACCGCGCGCTGCCGGCCCCCGATCAGAGCAGGCCGGAACTGGAAAATCCTTTCATGGCACCCCGCACGTCGATTGAGAAAACTCTCGCAAGCATCTGGATTGAAGTCTTCAAACTAGACCGGATCGGTATCCACGACAACTTCTTTGATCTCGGCGGACACTCTCTACTGGCAACACAAGTTATCTCCCGGTTGCGCGAAGCCTTGCAAACGGAGCTGCCGCTGCGCCGGCTCTTTGAAAAACCTACCATACATGGTCTTGCGCTCTGTGCAGAGGAAGAACTCCGGTCAAACGGCAAAAAACCTGCCGCGAGCCCGGGTCCCATCGCGCGCGTTGCACGCGCGCACGGCGAAAAATCTTCGCCTTTGCTGCAGATCGAGCGGCGCCCATTGCTCGCTCTGGTGGCCGCAGGGAAGATTCCGCCTGTTGATGCAGCCGCGTTGAGCTATTTTCCGAACGAGATCTTGGAAAATTTAGTTTTGAGTCGTGATGAGGTGATTCATGATTGGTGTGGCGACATGCCACTGTTCAATGCCGTTATGGAAACCTCCTTGGGTAGGATGGCTCTGATCGTTTTGCCTCGTTTTAGAGACGAGCTCTACGAGAACCAGGACGATCTGGTCAAAGAGATCCTGGAGGCGCTGGAGGTCGCCGGAATGATCGGCGCTCGCGCGGTTTCGCTGACCGGTCTCATTCCGTCGGCGACTGATAATGGTCGGGCTGTTGAAAGGACGATCAACGGACGGCAAGACCTGCCAGTGATTTCCCGAGCGCAGGCAACGACTACCGCTGCAGTGGTCTTAACCATTAAAAGGATTTTGCAAGATGGCGGCAGGAACATGGCCCAAGAACACGTTGCATTTCTGGGCAGGAGCGCCATCGGACTCACAGCTCTGCGCCTCATGCTGAAACGCCTCTCACATCCCAAGACCCTCATGATTTGGGACGCTTATGGTGAGTCCGATGGGACAGAAGAGATTAGGGATCAAATCGTGAATTCATTGGGATTTAAAGGATCTTTTGAACTGATCGAATCGCGCGGAAAAGTGCCGCGGGAAGTCTACGATGCCAGCATGATGTTAGGGGTAACTAACGTGCCGGATCTGTTGGACCTAGCAACGGTCAAGCCGGGGACAACGATCGTTGACATCTCGGCCTCCCACTGTTTCAACCCGCATGATGCGGCCCGGCGCCTGGAGATCCATGAAGATATACTTTTCAGCGAGGGTGGAGTGCTACAGTTGCCCAGTCCGATCCGTCGAATCAAATACTTGCCGCGCCACATGGAAGAGAGGGTGGATCGGTCTCCCGTCGAAACGCTTACCGATCGGAACCCCTGTCAGATCGGTAGTTGCGCTCTGTCAAGCCTGCTTTCGTCTCGGTTTGCCGAGCTCACGCCAATAGCCGATTCCGTTGATGACGACTCATGCGCGATGCACTACCAACTCCTTGGCGAGCTGGAATGTCAGGCGGCCGACCTGCACTACGGTGAGTTTATCTTGCCTGAGCATTCGATTCAGAACTTTAGGAAACGGTTCGGCCATTTCTGAGAGACCTTTGTCGCTTTATGCTCGACCTCCGCGCCGACCAGGCCTTCGTTTTCCCGCTTTCCTTTGCCCAGCAGCGTCTCTGGTTTATCGAGCAACTGGAGCCGGGGACAGGCGTCTACAATATACCTGTGGCTTACCGGCTAAGCGGGGCGCTTAGCCTGGTCGCGCTAGAGCGAAGCCTGAACGGGATCGTGTGCCGTCACGAGATTCTGCGCACCACCTTTGCAGTCTCCGACAACGAACCGGTGCAAATCATTGCGACCCACTCAAAAATAAAAGCGCAGTTCATGGATCTCGGTCATCTCTCCGGGGCTGCCGTTGAAGCCGAGGCAATGCGCTTTGTTTCTCAGGAATCCTGCAAACCTTTCGATCTCTCTCAGGGTCCGCTCCTGCGCGCGAGCGTGCTGCGACTGGCTGAAGAAGAGCACATCCTCGTTGTCGTTCTCCACCATATAGTCTCGGATGGCTGGTCTCTAGCGGTGCTCTTCCGCGAGATCGCCGCTCTCTACGAAGCCTTCTTGCAAGAAAAACCCTCGCCGCTCCCGGATCTCCCCATCCAGTACGCGGATTTTTCCGTCTGGCAGAGAGGATGGCTGCAAGGAGAGACTCTCCAAACGGAGCTTTCGTACTGGAGAAAACAGCTCGAGAACGTGCCGCAACTGCTTGAACTGCCGCCCGACCGTCCCAGACCACCGGTGCAAACATGTAACGGCGCCGAGCAAACCCTTGTGCTTTCCAAGGCCTTGACCGGCGCGCTCTATGCTTTGAGCCGGCGTGAAAACGTCACGCTATTCATGACCCTCCTCGTCGCATTTCAGGCGCTGCTCTATCGGTACACGGGCCAGGAAGATATCGTGGTCGGCGCTCCGTTCGCCAACCGCAATCGGCGTGAGATTGAGGGACTGATCGGGTTTTTCGCCAATACTTTGCCCTTGCGCGCCAATCTAGCCGGTAACCCGACTTTCCTGGGACTGTTGGGACAAGTACGCGAGGTCTGCTTGGGAGCGTATGCTCACCAGGATCTTCCTTTTGAAGGACTGGTTGAAGAATTGCAGCCCGAACGGGACTTGAGCCGCACTCCGCTGTTTCAGGCGATGTTTGTTCTACAGGAGAAAACCAAACCGGTGCTGGAATTGCCGGGGCTGACTTTGACGGCGCTGAAAATAGACCGGGGAAGCTCCAAGTTCGACTTGACCCTCGAATTGACTGAAAGAGAGGAAGAGCTGTGGTCAGCCATAGTGTACAACACCGACCTCTTTGACGATGCTCGTATGATTCGCATGCTCGGGCACTGGCGGACTTTGTTGGAAAGCATCGTAGCTGATCCAGGGCAGCATCTTTCGGAGTTGCTTATCTTAACAGAGAAGGAACGGGAGCAGCTCCTGGTGGAGTGGAACGATACTTATGCAGACTACGGCGAGAAGCGTTGTATCCACGAGTTTTTTGAAGCTCAGGTGGAACGTACGCCGGAGGCTGTGGCGGTCGTGGATGGAAACAAGCAGCTGACCTACCGGGAACTGAATCAACGGGCCAACCAGCTGGCGCACTATCTCCGAAAGTCGGGAGTGGGACCTGAAGTGCTGGTAGGCATCTGCGTGGAGCGCTCGCTAGAGATGGTGGTAGGGGAGTTGGCTATCCTCAAAGCTGGCGGCGCCTTTGTGCCTTTCGATCCGAACTACCCTGAGGAACGCCTGGCCTTCATGCTCCAGGATACCCAGGCGCCTGTGCTGTTAACTCACAGTAAATTCCTCGAACAGCTGCCCGAGAAAGGGGCTGACAGGAGACTGACGACCGGCCGAGACGGACCGGCGACAGAAGACGGAGGAGCGATAAAAACAGAGTCTGCGCTTGGCCCAGCTGACATCCGCAGTTCGCGATCCGCTATCGGCAATCCAACTGTGGTGTGTCTCGACACCGAATGGGAACTTATTGCTCGGGAGAACGAGATAAACCCACGGAGCAGTGTAACTGCGGAAAACCTGGCCTATGTGATCTACACCTCGGGCTCTACCGGCAAACCCAAGGGTGTGGCAATTCAACATGCCGGGGTCGCCAATCTTATGGCTTGGCTCCAGCGCGTTCATGGCGTGACACCAGACGATCGAGCCACGCTGGTAGCGTCGCCGGCATTCGACGCCTCCGTCTGGGAGCTGTGGCCTTACCTGGCTGCCGGAGCCAGCGTTCATATTGTAGATGAAGAAATTCTCATGTCTCCGCCCAAGCTTTTGCAATGGTTTGGGGCCAAAGACATAAGCATTTCTTTTCTCCCCACTCCCCTTGCCGAAGCCGTTTTAGAGGAACCGTGGCCGAGCGGTCTGGCCTTGCGCGCCTTGCTGACAGGAGGGGATAAGCTACACCGGAGCCCGCGGAAAACTCTACCGTTCCGTTTCGTAAACAAGTACGGACCAACGGAAAACTCCGCGGTGACGACTTGGGCTCCAGTTGCTACCGGAACAGAGACCGATATCCCTCCGCCCATTGGCCGCCCCATTGCCAACAACCAGGTGTACCTGCTGGACCGGTATCTGAATCCGGTTCCCATCGGAATTTGTGGCGAGCTGTTTATCGGTGGTGATGGGCTTGCCCGAGGTTATCTCAATCGACCCGAGCTGACTTCGGAGAAGTTCGTTCCCAATCCCTTCAGTGATCAGCCAGGCACGCGGCTGTACAGGACCGGAGACCTGGCACGCTATCTCCCCGATGGGAACATCGAATTTTTGGGACGGATCGACCATCAGGTAAAGATCCGCGGCTTCCGCATCGAGCTCGGCGAAATCGAAGTAACGCTCGGGCAACACCCGGCTGTGCGGGAGGTTGTGGTCCTGGCCCGGGAGGATGCAGGTCGCGATAAACGCCTCGTAGCCTATGTGGTTCCTAACCAGGACCTATCTTTCTCTACCAGTGAACTGCGTAACTTTCTCAAGAACAAGTTACCCGAATACATGGTACCCGCTTCCTTTGTGATGCTTGAAGCGCTACCACTGACTCCAAATGGGAAGGTGAACCGCTCGACGCTTCGTGCGCCCGGCGGTGCCGGACCCGAGTTAGAAATAAGCTTTGTGGCTCCCTCTACCCCTGTCGAGACCATTCTTGAGCGGATCTGGTCCGAGATGCTTAAGCTCAAGCGAGTCGGCGTTCACGACAACTTCTTTGAACTGGGCGGAGATTCCATCCTCAGCCTCCAAATCATCGCCAGAGCCAATCAGGCCGGGCTTCGGCTGACCCCGAAGCAATTTTTTCAGCACCAGACGATCGCCGAGTTGGCGGCGGTGGCGGGCGCAACCCCGGCCATTCACGCCGAACAAGACGTGGTGACGGGCCCTGTACCCCTCATACCCATCCAGCACTGGTTCTTTGAACAAGAGCTTCCTGAGCCCAACCACTGGAACACGGCGATGCTGCTTGAAGCGCGCCAGGCTCTTGATCCTGCTCTGTTGGCGAGAGTGATGCGACACCTGCTTGGGCATCATGATGCGCTACGATTGCGCTTTACCCACGGCGAATCGGGCTGGCAGCAGTTCAACGCCGCTCCTGATCCCGGGGCCCCCTTCTCACGAGTGGATTTGTCTACGGTACCGGAATCAGAGCAAGGACCTTTGATGGAGGCGACCGCGGCCGAACTGCAGGCGAGCTTGAACCTTTTAGAGGGGCCTCTCTTGCGAGTGGCGCTGTTTGAACTTGGCGCTGACAAACCGAGCCGCCTACTGATCATCATCCATCACCTGGCGGTCGACGGTGTCTCATGGCGCATCCTTCTGGAGGATCTCGAGACGGCTTATCGACAGATCAACCATGGTGAGTCCATACAACTTTCGCCAAAAACCACCTCTTTTAAGCTCTGGGCGGCGCGCCTGACGGAGTACGCTCAATCGGCGGTGCTTCAGAAGGAGCTAGACTATTGGCTCGCGCGACCGTGGACAAGGTTCTCTCCTTTGCCGGTGGACTTTCCGGAAGGCCGGTCCCGTAACACTGTGGCGTCAGCCCGTAGGGTATCCGTGTGCCTTAGCGTTGAGGAGACGAGGACATTGTTGCAGGAGGTCCCAGAGATCCATCACGCCCAGATCAATGATGTACTACTTACGGCTCTCGTGCGCGCTTTTTCGCGATGGACCGGATCGCCGTCGCTGTTGGTTGACCTGGAGGCTCACGGGCGGGAGGAGATCTATGAAGAGGTGGATTTGTCGCGCACGATGGGTTGGTTTACGACCATCTTTCCGGTGTTATTGAGCTTGGAAGAACCTTGCCATCCGGGAGAGGCTTTGAAATCGATTAGGGAACAACTCGGGCGTATCCCGAATCGGGGTATCGGTTATGGATCATTGCGCTTTCTCAGCCGAGACGCGGCTGTCGCTGCGATGCTGAAAAGACTGCCTCAACCGGAGGTGAGCTTTAACTACCTGGGCCAGTTTGACCAGGTGTTCACCGAGACTTCTTTGTTTCGATTGACTAAGGATGGCAGTGGTCCAGCCACAGCCGGAAGGGACGCCGGAGACATCTCGTGAATGTCGATGCGTACGTGATCGAAGCGCGGCTTAGACTGAACTGGACATACAGCGCGAATCTGCACCGAGACTCGACAATCGAGGGTCTAGCCCAGGACTTTTTGGAGGCGGTGCAATCGCTTATTACCCGCTTCGAGCCTCTCGACGCCAAAGAGTTATCCGCAACATCGGCCCTGCAGGCCTGCGCTCTGTCTTCAGATGCTGCTTCGCTAAAATCCGCTCAGTTGAGGCCAAAACAGGCGTAACTCTCTTGGGGTGGCTGGCACGGGATGATTTCGTTAACTCTCGGAGACGATTTTGTTCGCCTTGCTATTCAGAGGCGCGGCTATAGCTTCGCCCTGGACAACGCAATCTGTTTATCGCCCGATATGGAAGGCCACTGGGAGGAGCTGCGAGGCGACTGGAATCATCTGCCTGCTGATGCCTGCTTGAAAGATAGTGGTCGATACCGATTCCGGCGTTATGATCGCTTCTTCTTTCGTCCCGTCTCCGGTGACCTTAGGCCCTTACCCCACACCGCCTTCTTTCAGGGCAAAGGGTTCAACAAATTGCATGGCGGCATCAAACGCGAGTTTGCTGCATTGCGTAAACTCACCTTTGACAACATTTTCTTGCGTGAACTCATCAAGTTCGATTTTTCCCAGTTTTCTCCGAAAAGCACCACCATGCAAAAGCCCTGGGAAGTGGGCATCCATGAGATTCGGATTGTGGCGGAACCGGCAGCGGCGGGTAAGCCAACGCCAGAGGGTCCGCACCGCGACGGATACAAATTCATTGCCATGCACTTGATTAGACGGCAAAACATTCTAGGCGGAGTCACCACCATATGCGATAAGCGCAAACAACCCTTGCAGGCTCTCACGCTGCTCGATCCGTTGGATTCGGTGTATGTTGAAGACTCCCGTGTCATCCACGATGTGACGCCGATCTATTCGGAAAAAAACAACGTGCCGGGCATTCGAGACATGTTGATCGTGACTTACGACTATCATCCTCGACTGGAGAGAGAACGATGACTGCCCATCCGGCGTCGTTCTCCGAGCGCCTGTCAGGTCTTCAATACGTCGACACATGAGAAAGTAGCAAACCATGTTTGCACATCAAATTTTTGAATCCCAGGTCGAAGAGACACCCGATAGCGTAGCCCTGGTATTTGAAGGAGTGTCGCTCACGTATCGCGAGCTGGATAGTCGCGCGAACCAGTTGGCGCATCGCCTGAAAGCGCTCGGTGTCGGCCCGGAGGCGCCCGTAGGCATTTGTATGGAGCGCTCGCTGGAATTGGTCGTTGCGATCCTCGGGCTTTTTAAAGCAGGCGGCGCCTATCTTCCCTTGGATCCAGCGCAGCCGAAAGAGCGTCTGTCCTTTGTTATGAACAATACGCAACCGGCGGTGATCTTGGCGCAAAAGCGACTTTTAGCAATGCTTCCGAGCCATGACGCGCAGGACATCTGTCTAGATAGTGATTGGACCACTATTGCCGAGCACAGCAACGCACCCCTCGAAACCGCGTTAAACGACGGCAACCTTGCGTTTCTGATCTACACTTCAGGGTCCACGGGCGAACCCAAAGCCGTGATGCTGCCCCATCGCCGGCGGGAGAATCGGGTGACGCACGAGAATACCGTTCATCAAATGACCAGGAATGACCGTCACGTTTTGAAGAGCTCTATCAGCTTTACTCTGGTAACCCGAGAGGTTTTCTGGCCGCTTCTGACCGGATCCCAATTGTTTATAACCCCGCCAGGGACCGAACAAGACAGCGCCTATTTGGCCAAATTTATCGCTGCCAATGGAATTAGCATTATCACCTTGACACCCTCTATGTTGGGAGCCTTTCTGGAAGAGCCCGAAGCAAAAAATTGCCGTAGCCTGAGGCACGTCGTATGCTTCGGGGAGGCCTTGACGCCCGAGCTTCGAGAGCGATTCTTTTCCCGCCTATCCGCGGCATTGAGTGTTTACTATGGGGCGACGGAAGCTCCCAGCGCGACTCTCTTAAAATGCCGGCGCGAAGATGTGGCGGTAACCGTCCAATTGGGACAACCCCTGCCGGGCAAGCAGGTTCACGTGCTCAACGGCGGGTTGCAGCCGGTCCCGCTTGGCTTCTCCGGCGAGTTGTACATCGGCGGCAGGCTGGCTCGTGGTTATTTCAAACGGCCCGATCTTACGGCCGAAAGATTTATTCCCGACCCTTTTGGCGCGGAGCAAGGGAGTCGTTTGTACAGAACGGGAGACATGGGTCGACTGCTTCCGGATGGCGGCATTGAATTCGTTGGGCGCGCGGACGATCAGATTAAAATCCGTGGTTTTCGCGTCGAGCCAGGAGAGATCGAGAAAGTCATCCGCCAATATCCCGGAGTTATTGATGCCGTCATCGTCGCCCGTGGGGAAGGGCGGGACAGCAAACGCCTGGTCGCCTACGTGGTCTCGACCCTACAGGGAAATACCGCAGTGGGGGAGCTGAGAAGATTTCTAACGGCAAGATTACCCCACTACATGGCGCCGTCGGCGTTTGTGTTTTTGGACGGGTTGCCAAGAACAACGAACGGTAAAGTCGATCGCAACGCGCTTCCGCCTCCTGAGAGATCCAGACCTGCACTCGAGACACCCTTTGTCGCTCCTAGAACACCGCTTGAGAAAGAACTCGCGGAGATCTGGAAGGAGGTCCTGTGCCTCGACGAAGTCGGAGCTCAGGACAATTTTCTTGATTTGGGCGGCGACTCCATGTTGGCTTCGCAAATTTTCTCCCGGGTGATCAAGCGGTTCGAGCTAGACTTGCCCGTTCAATTGCTCTTTGACTCACCTACGGTGGCAGAAATGGCCACGGTCATGGCAGACAGTCAGGCCAAGAAGTTGGACGAAAAGGCGCTGGAACGGCTTTTGGGAGAATTGGAAACGCTATCCGATGAGGAAGCGGACGAACTTGTCAGTGACCGGGCGTTAAACAACTTCCGGCAGACCAAAAATTAGGCTGCAGTAAGCTTCATATCAGAAAGAGTTCATCCACGACTAAAATGTGAGATGAAGACGGTAGATAGAATGAGCACCAACCTACCAACGGAGCAGCAAGCGATTCGGGCGAAGTGTTTTCATCCCAGCGGAGTCTTCACGAAGTTCGGCAGGGAAGACACCGAGCAATCGGTTCCGCAGCGATTCGAGGACATTGTACAGAGATACGGTAATCGGATCGCAATCAGAATGGCGGATCAAAATCTAACTTATGCCGAGCTGAATGGAATGGCGAACCGTGTGGCGCGCGCGCTGGTGGCAGGTGAAGCAAGTCGAGCGGCGCCTGTGGGCTTGTTGTTTGAAAAGGGCCCTCCGCTCATAGCCGCCATGTTGGCGGTTCTCAAGTCGGGTAATTTTTTTGTGCTGTTGGATCCTTCTTTCCCTAACGCAAGGCTTGCGTCCATCGTAAAGGATGTAAAGGCGGGATGTGTGATTGCTGACCGAGCCAATACTCTTTTGGCGGCCGAAGTGGCAGGTCCTGGTTCTCGCATAGTGGAGTTTGAAGGCGTTGCCTGTGGCGCTTCCGATGCCGACCTTGGACTCGAATGCTCGCCGGAGGCGCTCGTCTATGTCACTTATACTTCTGGCTCGACCGGACGGCCTAAAGGGGTCGTTCAGAATCATCGGAACATTCTCCACGACGCTATGCTCCGAATAAACACTTGGCATATCGGCGAACACGACCGAATAAGTCTCCTGGCATCCGGAACTTCGAACGCTATTAAGAACGCGTTCTTTGCTTTGTTGAATGGCGCAACCCTTCTCCCCTTCGATTTGCGAAAAGAAGGGATGAGCGGCCTGGCCACTTGGCTTTGGCGCGAAGGAATTTCAATCTGCCGGATCAGTTCTCATTCCGTGACCTTTGCCTGACACTAACAGGGACGGAAAGTTTTCCTGACCTCCGTCTCATCCAATTGGCCAGCGACACAATTTATCGGTCCGATGTTGATTTGTATAAGAAGTATTTCTCTCCGGACTGCATCCTGGCAACCGGAATATCCTCTAGTGAGACGGGACTTTTCAGAGAGCACTTGATCGATCACAACATGGAGATTATTGGCGGCGAAGTCCCTGTAGGATACGCCGTCGAAGGTAAGAAGGTTTTGTTACTGGATGACGCTGGTAAGCAGCTCGACTTCAACCAGGTTGGCGAAATAGCGGTGAGGAGCCGATATCTTTCTCCCGGTTACTGGGGCAATCCGGATCTTACCGGCGCGAAGTTCAAAGCCGATGCCGAAAGCGGCGATGGGCGCCTTTATCTTACAGGTGACTTGGGTATGATGCTTCCCGACGGTTGCCTGATACACAAAGGTCGCCGAGACTTTCGAGTTAAGATTCGGGGCTACGGAGTCGAGATCGGGGAAGTGGAGAAGGCGATTCTCGCGCATGAATCGATCGGAGAAACCGTCGTGGTGGCGCGAGAGAATGACTTTGGCGAGACGCGTTTAATTGCGTACTTTGTCTCCTCTGTTCAGCCGGGCACTAGGGCGAGCGAGTTGCGGGCATTTTTTAAGCAGAGACTTCCCGACTACATGATTCCCTCAGCCTTTGTGATGCTTGACAAGATGCCGCTTACGGCCGGCGGCAAAATCGATCGACAGTCCCTGCCGGATCCCGGCAATTCCAGACCCTGTCCGGACACTCCGTATGCCCCGCCCACAACTCCGGTGGAAGAAGAGCTGGCTAACATTTGGGCCGAGATTCTATCACTCGACCAGGTCGGAATTCACGACGACTTTTTTGAGCTAGGCGGCCATTCGTTAACGGCAACACGGGTTATTTCCCGAGTCATCAAGACGTTTCAGTTGGATGTGCCTCTTCAAGCCCTGTTTCAAGCGCCCACAGTGGCCGCTATGGCGGCCGTAATCACGGAGCACCAGGCACAGAAGCTAGGGGAGCAGGATCTGGATCGCATTCTAGCTGATTTAGAAGCGCTACCCGAAGAAGAAGCCCGGCGACTCGCCCGCGGCGGAACAGAGGTCACCGAGAACCAAGATGAGTGAGATTTTCAGATGGGTCACAAACTTGCCAGCCCAGCAGCGCGCCAAGCAATTGCTTAGTTCCTGGCAAACACGATAAATCCAGGCCTTTCAGACCTTTGACGGATAGCCATTGTTGGCCAGTACTTCGACACCCAAGAGGAAGCATAGATGCACGAACAGAGTGATCTCTCTTTGAACTCCACTGCGGCGGAGGACCTCACCGCTCGGATTGCCAAACTCTCGCCGGCCAAACGGGCCCTTTTTGAGATGAGACTCAAAAAGGAAAGCCTGAGTGGCTTCGAAGAGCAGACCATTCCGCGGCGCACAATAAATGAACCATGCCCGCTTTCGTTTTCCCAGCAACGACTGTGGTTTTTGAATCAACTGGAGCCGGAGAACCCGGTTTACAATCAGCCCAAGGCTCTCCGGTTGCGCGGGCCTTTATCGGTTCAATTCCTGCAACGAGTGCTGGATCAAATCGTCGCCCGCCACGAGGTGCTGCGCACGAACTTTGTAATGGTTGGTGAAGGGCCGGCGCAAAAAGTTTGCGATGTCCGTTTTCCGGAACTACCCGTGATCGATCTAAGGACATGGTCCGAAACAGACCGGGATAGGGAGGCGGACAGGCTGCTAGTTGAGACGACCCGGCGTCCTTTCGACTTAGCGCGCGATCTCATGCTGCGTGCTTTGTTGTTGCGCCTAGGCGACGAAGAGCACATTTTATTGCTCGTGAGCCACCATATCGCTTCTGATGGGTGGTCCACGGGCATCCTCTGGCACGAGCTCGCGAGGCTGTATAGCGCTTTTACCTCCGGAGAGCCGGCACCGCTCCCCGCACTGCCGATCCAGTATAGCGACTATTCGGTTTGGCAGCGTAATTGGCTCCAAGGGAAGATCTTGGAGGCTCAGCTCTCCTACTGGAGAAAACAGCTTAAGGATCTTTCCACTCTAGAGCTGCCGACGGATCGGCCGCGTCCGCATATTCAAAGTTACGCCGGTGCCAACCAATCCTTCGCGCTTTCCAAAGATATCTCCCAGGCGCTCAAGGCCTTGAGCCGCCGTCATGGCGTTACGCTATTCATGACATTGCTGGCCGCCTTTCAGACACTGCTCTCACGATACACGGAGCAGGAAAATATCATTGTGGGCTCTCCGATCGCGGGCCGGCGCCGGCCCGAGGTCGAGGACTTGATCGGGTTCTTCGTCAATACCCTGGTCCTAAGGACCGATCTTTCGGGAAATCCTAGTTTCTCACAATTGCTCGGTCGGGTGCGCGAAGTCGCGATGGGCGCATACGCCCACCAAGATCTACCGTTTGAGAAACTGGTAGAGGAGCTACAGCCCGAACGAAGCCTGAGTTACAGTCCTCTGTTTCAGGTGATGTTTGGTCTCCAGAACAACCCGCAGCAGCCCATAGAGCTGCCCGGCTTGACCGTAACTCCGATACGGTTGCAGGCGGGGACCGCGAAGTTTGACTTGTTTCTCTCCATGGTCGAGGGGGTAGATTCTCTGAGAGGGTCGTTGGAGTACAATACGGATCTTTTCGACGGCGGCACGATCAGCCGGATGCTGGGTCACTATCAGACCCTGCTAGAAGGCATTGCCACAGGCCCAGATCAACCGATCTCTGATCTGCGAATGCTAACCGAAGCCGAAAAAGAGGAACTTCTGGTTAGGTGGAACGAAACCCAGACGGATTACGCAAAAGATCAATGCATCCAGCAACTATTCGAAGAGCAAGCCAATCAGACCCCCGAGGCGGTGGCGGTTATCTTTGGCGCGCGGCAATCAACCTATCGGGAGCTTAACCGACGCGCCAATCAGATAGCGCACTATTTACGCAAGCTTGGGGTCGGGCCGGAGGTGACGGTGGGGCTGTGCGTGGAGCGTTCTGTGGAGATGGTGGTCGGCATGCTCGGGATTCTCAAAGCCGGGGGAGCTTATGTGCCGCTTGATTCCTCTTATCCGAAGGAGCGGCTCGCGTTCATGTTACAAGACGCCGGGATCGGCGTTTTGTTGACGCAGCGAAGGCTGGTTGGGGAACTTCCCGAACACAATGCGCGGGTGGTTTGTTTAGATTCGCACTGGGAGATGATCGGGCGGGAGAGCGAGGATTCGCCGGCCAGTACTGCCGGGCCGGAAAATCTCGCCTACGTGATTTACACATCGGGATCGACAGGAAAGCCCAAGGGGGTGGAGGTTTTGCACCGGGGGGTGGTTAATTTTCTAAGCTCTATGCGTGAGCAGCCTGGCTTGAGTGCGCAAGATATCCTGGTTGCGGTCACCACGTTGTCGTTTGACATTGCGGGCCTGGAACTTTTATTGCCGCTGAGTGTGGGCGCTCGAGTGGTGATCGTAAGCCGCGAAGTTGCTGCCGATGCAGCGCTCTTGTCAGAGGAATTGACGAAGTTTGGCTGCACCCTGATGCAGGCGACTCCGGCCACCTGGCAAATGCTGCTCGAAGCCGGTTGGCAAGGGAACAGCAATTTAAAGATCCTGTGCGGCGGCGAAACTCTGACGGCCGAGCTTGCCGCTAAGCTGCTCGACAGGTGTTGTTCGCTCTGGAACCTGTATGGTCCCACGGAGACCACCATTTGGTCCGCTGCGCATCATGTTGAATCAGTCGCGAGAGTCATTCCTATTGGCCGTCCTATCGACAACACGCAGATTTACATTCTGGACCCATACCTAAATCCGGTCCCAATTGGGGTGCCCGGGGAGCTGCATATCGGCGGTGTTGGTCTGGCAAGAGGTTACAAGGATCGTCCAGAGCTGGTGGCTGAGAAGTTTATTCCCGACCCCTTCAGCGCTGCTCCGGGGACCCGCCTGTACAAGACCGGGGACCGGGCCCGCTATCTTGCAAGTGGCGGTATCGAGTTTCTCGGCCGGGTGGATGACCAGGTTAAAGTCCGTGGCTTTCGCATTGAGTTGGGGGAGATTGAAGCGGTGTTGCGCCGGAGCACGTCGATTAGACAAGCCGTTGTAACCGCCAGAGAGGATAGGGCAAGGGACAGGCGCCTCATCGCCTACGTTGTCTTACAAGACGGAAAAGTCGCCGCCGGCAATGATCTGACAACCTTTTTGCGGGCCACACTCCCGGAATACATGATACCTTCTGGATTTGTTTTCTTAGATGAGTTGCCCCTTACCGCGAACGGCAAGGTGGATCGGCGCTCACTGCCGGCGCCGGATCAGGCCAGCACAAGCTTAGAGAAAAATTTTGTCGCTCCTCGGGATGAATTGGAACTGCAGCTAACAAAGATTTGGGAAAAGGTTTTGGCGACACGCCCTGTGGGGGTAAGAGACAACTTCTTCGATCTCGGCGGTCATTCGTTGCTTGCTGTGCGCTTGTTCAGTCAAATCGAGAAGACCACGGGGAAGCACCTTGGGTTGGCTGTCCTCTTCCAAGCGCCCACTATTGAGCAGATGGCCGGAGTTCTCCGCCAGCATGCATGGCCGGCGCCTTGGCGCTCGCTGGTCGCGATTCAACCGGGCGGGTCAAACCATCCTTTCTTTTCTGTGCACGCGCATGAAGGGAACGTCCTTTTTTACAATGATCTTGCGCGCTATCTCGGTCCCGATCAACCTGTTTATGGGTTGCAAGCTCAGGGGCTGGATGGAAAGCAGGCTCCCCACGCCCGGATTGAAGAGATGGCGGCCCACTACATAAAGGAAATCCGTACTCTCCAGCCCGAGGGTCCCTACTTTTTGGGAGGTTACTGTCTGGGAGGTTTGCTGGCCTTCGAGATTGCCCAGCAGTTTCATGCGGCGGGAGAGACCGTAGCCCTGCTGGCTTTGATTGATACCTACGCTCCTGGATATATCAGATCATTGCCAAACCGAAGATCAGTCCTCGATAGAGTTCATCGTCTGCTTCGAAAATTCGAGGTTCATGTCAGCAACTTATTAATTCTTGGGCCCAAGGAGAAGCTTCGTTACATAAAGGCGAGGTTCATGTGGCTTGGCTACAGGTTTTACACGGGGGCCGGTTTTCCTTCGGTCCATGCGCGTGCCCGAAACGCGATTCTAAAGGCGATGAGCGAGGCCGCAAGAAAATACGAGCCGTACGTCTATCCGGGGCGCATAACTCTTCTCCGGGCTACCAAGTTGCCTCCGGGCGGCTCTGGCGATCCCCAATTGGGCTGGGAAAAACTTGCCGGTGGAGGATTGGAAGTCCACGAGATACCGGGTTATTTCGCGCATACCCTGCTGGAGCCGCGCGTCCGCCCGGTGGCTGAGAAACTGAAGGCCTGCATCAATCGGGCTCAATCGATGGCAGCAGGCGCGACATCGGACCAATGGGCAGATGAGGTTCGTCGCAGGGCCCCGCGCAGCATCGAGGAAAACGTCTTCCATTACTTGAGTCCATAGTGTCATTGAAGACCGGAAATACTCACGTTTTCGACGCCAGTCATTGTGTTTTCCATTGTATTTGATCGGTCATTCTGAACGCATATGAGGAATCTAACCGACTAAAAAGATTTTCTCCCGCGGTCGAAATGACAGCGACTCCTTCCTCAATTTCCGAATCCATCAAGCGTTGAACTTCGGAGCGAACTCAACGCGCTCCAAATTCGGCTTAGACCTCAGAGGAGAGTTTACGATGCAATCAGTCTATCGGTCCAACGGCAGAACGCTTCGGTCGCAACAGCGGCCTCGCATCAAGAAAGAACTGGAAGAGACAATCCGTGACCGCTCCGCGGCGGTTGGTGTCATTGGCTTGGGCTATGTGGGCTTGCCTTTGGCCCTGGAGATGGCCAAAGCGGGCTTCCAGGTGACCGGCATCGATCTCGATAGAGAGAAAGTCGATTCGCTCGATGCGGGAATCTCTTATATTCCGGATATAGCAAGTGAGACCATTTTTCCGTTCATAGCTAACGAGAAAATGCGCGCCACGCAATCGCTCGCAGCCGTGGAAAAGCTCGATGCCGTAAGCATCTGCGTTCCGACCCCGCTCAGAAAGACCAAGGATCCGGACCTGTCTTACATCATTGCCGCCGTCGAGGCCGTACAGAATCATCTCCGGCCAGGGCAGCTCATTATCCTGGAGAGCACGACGTATCCGGGCACGACCCGGGAGTTGGTATTGCCGATCTTGCAGAAATCCGGCTTGGAAGCCGGCACGGACTTCTTTCTTGCATACTCGCCGGAGCGGGTGGACCCGGGCAACAAGGCTTATACCACCCAGAACATTCCCAAAGTGATCGGCGGCATCACCGACCGCTGTACTCAGTTGGCGACGCTTTTCTACGGCCAATTCATCGAATCGATTGTGCCGGTCTCCTCTTCGGAGGTGGCCGAGATGGTAAAACTCTTGGAAAATACCTTTCGCGGCGTCAACATTGCTCTGGCGAACGAACTGGCGCTCATGTGCCAGAAATTTTCCATCAACGTTTGGGAAGTGATCGAGGCGGCGAAAACCAAGCCCTTTGGCTTTATGCCTTTCTATCCGGGGCCCGGCATAGGCGGGCATTGTATTCCGGTGGATCCGTACTACCTTACCTGGAAAGCCAACATGAACGGCTTCGAGCCGCGTCTTGTCGAGTTAGCCGGACAGATCAACAGCGAGATGCCCGCCTTTACGGTCAGCCGGGTAGCCGACGCATTAAACGAAAGACAAAAAAGCCTCAAGGGCTCCAAGATCCTTGCCCTCGGTGTTACCTACAAGCGCGACGCCAACGACATCCGCGAATCACCGGCTCTGGAAGTCATGCGCGGGCTGCAGGCGAAGGGCGCGCTGGTGTCGTATGCAGACCCTTTTGTTTCGACTCTGACGCTCGACGATACTACGATGGAATCCATGGATATGGTTCCGGAGGTTTTTCAATCGATGGACTGTGCGGTCGTGCTGACGGACCATACGAGTTTTGACTACGGGATGATCGTAGCGCATAGCCCACTGATCGTCGATTGCCGAAACGCGCTAAGAGATTTTCCAAGATGTAATATTTTTTGCCTGTAGGGATAGAGCTGAGAGTTGGGAGTTGAGAGTAAAAAGTTGAGAGCGAAGAGTAAAGAGCCAACGGCAAAGAGCTTAGAGTAAAGAGCTAAGAGCGAGACGCGAAGGGCAATCAGCGAACAGAAAAAATTATTTGAAATCTCGAAATTCGAATCGCAATTGATCTGTCGCCAGCTCTCGCGCTTTGTCAATTAGTGATTCCTTGCTTCCACGATCCAGCCGCTCGATACCCCATCAGCAAATGATCGCCTGGCCCAAGGACTCCCGCTACAGTGACCAAACCCTGCCTAATAGACTAGTAGATTCCCAAAGACTACATAACATTTAAAACCCTGATTTTATTGATAAAAAAGTGAAAATAGGCTCGTTTTTGAGTTGACAAGCTCCAGCAGATTCAAGAGAATGGGCGGCCAATGATTCCGTCTATCAACAATCGAAACGCGGCGAGCGACTTAGCCGGAAAGCAACCCGTCTTGGAGCAACCGGCGCCCCATATTTTAGTGGTCGATGACGAGCCGATGATTTGTCATCAACTGCAGCGATTGTATGCGCACAGGGGCTACACCGCAAACATCGCAGGGTCGGGTGAGGAGGCATTGGCACGATTGGAAAAAGGAGACATCGATCTAGTGGTCACTGATGTCCGCCTTCCGGGGATGAGCGGGGTTGAATTAACCATGCGCATCCACGAGGCGTATCCCGATGTTCCCGTGATTGTAATAACAGGCTATGCGGCCATCGAGAACGCCGTTGAGGTCCTTAAGCGAGGCGCGAGTGATTACATCGTCAAACCCTTTAGTGCGCGGGCGATTCAAGAATCGACCGAGGCGGTATTGAACAAGGCTCGGCCTTTTATCGAGATCAGGTATCTGCGCCGTTCGCTGAAGGGCGGGTGCGAGTTCGGAGGCATGCTCAGTAGGACACCCGAAATGCTTCAGGTCTTCGAGACTATCCGAATGGTTTCTCCTACGGATATGACGGTTCTGGTGGAAGGAGAAACAGGGACGGGCAAAGAGTTAGTAGCTAGGGCTATTCACTGTCACAGCGGCCGGCGAGAAGGGCCGTTTGTAACCATCAATTGCGCAGGCCTGCCTGAAACGCTGCTCGAGAGCGAGCTTTTCGGTTACGAACGGGGGGCGTTTACAGGCGCCGATCGGGCAACGGCGGGAAAAATCGAACTAGCGCACGGAGGAACCCTGTTCCTGGACGAAATTGAAAGCATGTCACTCAACATGCAGTCAAAGCTTCTCCGGGTGCTTGAAGACCAGAAGATTCAGCGTCTGGGCGGTAGCCGGAATATTCAGATTGACATGCGCGTTATTGCCGCCAGTAATGTGCCGCTCGAAACCCTGGTAGCCGAAAAACAAATGCGTAGTGATTTTTATTACCGTATTGCTGTTATCCCCATTCATCTTGTGCCCTTACGGCAGCGTTGCCAGGATATTCCACTTTTGATCGGTGATTTTCTACATCAACACCCGGTGGCGGCTCAGAAGGGCATTAGTGGAATATCCCGTAGAGCGATGGAGCGTCTTATTCACTATCCCTGGCCGGGAAACGTTCGCGAACTTCAGAACGTGCTGGAGAAGGCGCTTATTCTGACGAAATCCCGTGTCATAGAAAATGTCGATCTAAAAAAGAGCGTAATGCCTGCCTCCCAATACGGCAACATGATATCGACGGCTTTTCCACTCAGCCTGTGGTTGAAAGAGCAGGAGAAACAGTACCTCATCCGGCAATTGGAATCGTTTGGCGGCAGAATAAGCCTTACGGCAAAAAGCTCCGGCCTAGGGGTAAGAACTCTGTGCCGTAAAATGCGTCTTTACGGTCTCGACAAAAAGTACTTTAGGGCGAATGCCCCGGAGAACTTACCAATGGTTCATCAAGATGCCGCGCCGGCAAAAAATCCTTCCACGGTGCGAATCGGCAACTCCTGATTAGCCTCGCTGCTTCCAGCAATAGGGTATATTACTCTCGTCTTTTTACCTTCCTCCCGTCCGCACTTTTTCCTCGCCTCTCTCCCTTCCATTTCCGATCCTTCATATCAACGGACTCAGCGCGCCGATTTTACGACGGATCTGCCGGAAAAATCCCTCTTATCGAGGCCGTGGAGCCGCATCTTCCGGTGAATGGTTCGCACATCTACGCCGCAGCTCTTCGCGGTAAGATCAATCCTGCCGCTGAAGGCTTCCAGCTTTCGAATCAAATATTCCTTTTCTCGTTCTCTCACCCATTGAAGAAGCGGGGCGTCAGGCGCGGGCTCGATCTCGCGTTTCACCGTTTCGGTCGCAAGATCTCCATCCGGGATGTCGATGTTGTCGATGATGCGTGATTTAGTGAGGACAATCCCTTTTTCCAAAACATTGTGAAGCTCGCGGATGTTTCCCGGCCAAGTGTAGTTCATGAGTTGAGTCATTGCCTTCTGGAATAAGCCGGTAATCTTTTTTTGTAGGGCAATCGGATGATGATGAAGAAAGTCTTGGACCAGCAACGGAATATCGTCGCGTCGTTGTCTGAGCGGAATCAGATGAATCGGGATCACGTTGATTCTATAATAGAAGTCCTGTCGCATCTGCCCTTTTTTCACCAGTTCTTTAAGCGGGACATTACTGGCGGCGATAACCCGCATGTTGATACGCGACCAACGCGTGCCGCCGAGTCGCTGCACCCGCTGATCCTGAAGGACCAGCAGAAGTTTGGTTTGCATTGAAATCGACATGTTCTCGATCTCATCGAGAAATAGGGTGCCTCCATGCGCCAGTTCGAGTTTACCCGGGCGCGCATGATCCGCTCCGGTGAACGCGCCCCGTTCGTAACCGAAAAGCTCGCTTTCCAAAAGAGTTTCCGGGAAACCAGCGCAATTGATTGTGATAAACGGCCCATCGCGGCGCGGACTCTGGTGATGGATAGCGCTGGCGACCAGTTCCTTGCCCGTCCCGGTCTCTCCCTCGACGACGACCGTCATATCTGTGGAAGACACCATCCGGATGATCTCAAACACGCGATGCATTTCTTGTGTCTTGCTCAACATTCCGCCGAACTCGCAGCGCTCCTTGAGTTCTCGCCGCAAATGGCGAATTTCGGTGAAAATACGAGCCTTTTCGAGAATGGCGTGGCTGGACTCCTGGATGGCCGCGGCGCTGAACGGCTTGACGATGTAGTCGCTGGCGCCCAGTTTGAGCACTTCCACCGCGCTCTCTATGTGCGCGTAACCGGTCATGACGATCACCGGTACGTCCGGCCATCGCTCTTGAATACAGCGGATGAGATCAACGCCGCTCAACCCCGGGAGACGCATGTCGGTGATCACCAGATCGACGTCTTCGTTTGCGAGATATTCCAGCGCGTTTTCAACTCTATTGGTGGTCGTGACCCGGTGACCGGTCTGAGTATATAACCGTTCGAGCTGCTGGCAGATCATCGGCTCGTCGTCGATGACGAGTATGTGGGCGACCAATTGGGAAACGGCTGCGGCTCCCCGGCCATTCTCGGTAGACGCGGGACTCAAGGAAACGGAAGACGTCGCGTCTTTTTCGACTTCGAAAGACTCCCGTTTCATGGCGCCCTCGGGCACACGAGCTTGTCAGTTTTCATTCGATGTTTACCTGCCGTCTCCTTCTACATAGCATTTCAGCAAGATGGAAATCCGGCCGCGATGAGAGCTCTCTTTGGCAAAGGAGATGGTGGCTCGATTGCGACGCAATAGCTGCCTAGCTGCCACCATGCCGAGTCCGATCTGCCGGTTGTTGATCTTTAGAAATGGTCGAAAAATATCTCTCTCATCCAGTTCGCATGGCGAAACTGAAGCCGTCGTGAACGTCAGCTCCACGTATTCCGCGGCGCCCACTTTCCTGACCCCCGTTTCGACTGCAAGTTCTCCTCCTTGGCCCAAAAGAATACCACAGAAATCAATAACGCGTTCAAGAGCGCTGTGGAACTGCCTGGAATCGAGGCTCACCAAAGGAAGCACCCCGGACTCGTTGAATTTTACATGGACCCGTTGCTGCTCAAGTTCCTTTTTCATCTGGCGCAGCGTCTCATCCAAAATTAGGCCTGGATTGGCCGCGGAGAACTGGGGCGCCGGACAGACGAGGTACTCGCGGAGGTCATGAAGAGAGCGGTTCACCCGGTCTATGGACTCAAAAAATCGGTCTGAGCTGAGGGTGGCTCCAAAGTCCATTAAAAGCAGGTCAATTTCCAGACGGATGGCATGCAGATTATTCCTGATCTCATGGATCAGAGGACTGATGATTCCTTCCAGTGTATCTTGCCTCGACGATGTTCGCTGGCGAGATGAAGACGGCTTCTTCAAGTCGGAAATATCCGTATAGGTGCTGATGATAGCTTCACTCTCTCCGTATGCATTGTGGTATCTTGCCGAAACGTCTCTAATCCAGATGCTTTTACCATCGCTCCTTATGAACCGGTAGTCGCTGCAAACGGATTCGCTGCGATTCTTCAACCGCTCCCAAGCGGCGGAGAGTCGGCTGCGATCGCGAGGGTCTACCCGGCTGGTCCATGTTGTGCGACCGACATCGCGGCTGTCAACGCCTAGTAACTGCATCGCATAATGGTTGAGTGATCCGGTAGTCTGGTCACTGGGCCAAACGGCGGCCGCGCAAGGTAGGTGGCGGAGAATCCCTTGAACGACGGAAGTAGCGGCAGCCACGCCTACGAGATCTTGTCTCACAGTCTTTTGCATGGCTTTGTCAGATAACACGCGATCCGCATGGTCAAAAATGTCAATCGACCGCGCCATGACGCCTTGGAAATATACAAGCTCGGAATATAGATGAATGACCCCTGGGTGTCAATGAAACTACTGGAATAGTAAATTTCCAGGAATAT
>JBOHVS010000137.1:0-14086 GCA_050735975.1 Binatia bacterium
TCGGCAGCGTGCGCCATGCGCATGTTGACGATGTCGTGTTCACGCAGGTTGATCTCCGCCGGCGAGCCCGCGCCTTCGAGCAAAATGAGATCGTACTCCGCGGCCAGGCGCTTGTAGGCATCGAGCACCTGGGGCAGAAGCTGTTCGACCCGTTGCGTGTGATAATCCGAAGCCGTCAGTTGTCCCCAAATTTTTCCCAATAAAATCACTTGAGCGCCGATATCCGTCGAAGGCTTGAGCAGGATTGGGTTCATCTCCACGCAAGGAATGGCTCGACAGGCTTCGGCCTGCAAGGCCTGTGCTCTGCCGATCTCGCCGCCCTCCGGGGTGGCGGCAGAATTCAGCGACATGTTCTGAGCTTTGAAAGGCGCCACGCGGTAGCCGTCCTCAGAAAAGATGCGTCCAAGCCCTGCCGTGAGAATCGATTTACCCACATGCGAAGCCGTTCCTAGTATCATCAGGGCGTGTTTTCTCACTGCCATTCGCGCTCCAAGACGCTGATCCGGCTGCTCGGCGGGTCGGTTACGAATCTGAAAGATAGAGCCATTTGATCCAATCTCCTCGCTTGAGAAGATATCGCTCAGCGGGAACATTGGAGCGATAGCCGTTGACTTCGAAGTGCCACCCGCGCTCACTCGCGAAGTCATTGCTGACCCCGCCTATATCCTCTACGAAATGATCTATGCCGAACTTGCAAGAAGTGGCTACGGGAACCGTGATGCTCAAGGCATCAAATACAGTGCTCCCTTCCGGAACGTTGATAGTCTTTTGGATCTGTCTCTCGCTTTGCGATCCAAAATCGATGACTATCGTAACTGCGATTGTCTTATTTCCGGCCATTTTCCCGCTGCTTCGGCTTTTACCTATTTGCTTCCGAAGGTGCCGCGAATACCGAGCAAAAAATTCAGCGGTCGGGCGCGGAAGCCATCGGCTTCTTCATATTTCCTGTTAAATAGATTTTCGAGTTTTCCAAAAAGGCTAATCTCTTTTACCAGAGGAATGGTCATCGGCAACTGATATGCGCCTGCGAGATCGAACCTCGCATAACCTGCCTTAGTGATGTTGGCGCCCGTGACCGAGTCAATATCATCGCGCCTTCCAACTATATTCGCGTCGAAATTGATCCGAAAGCGCTCATAGTTGTAATTCATATTCACATTGCCACGATGTCTGGGCCGGCGGAGCAGCCTGCCGTTGGCCGTGTCCCAGTCGAGATAAGTGTAATTGGCGCCGACCGACAAGAACGAGAAAAGCTTAATGTCGATCAACCACTCCACGCCGTCGAAACGCGCCTGGCCGAGATTCTCAGCGCGCACGCAAAAAGCGGGGTCCGTCGGGTCCGGAGTTGGTCCGGTGGCAATCAAATCGCTCACCTCTCGATGAAAATACGTTGCGCCCAGCTTTACGCGGTCGCTTAAAGCAGTCTGTTCGACTCCGGCATTTATCTCCCAGCTTTTCTCCGGGCCCAAGTCGGGATTTCCAAAAGCAGCACAGCCAAAACCCGCTGGGAAAAACAATTCATTCAAAGTCGGCGCCTTAAACCCTTCTGCATAACCCGCTTTGAGCTTGGTTCCAGTCTGGCGAAAGAGATAAGAAGAGGAAATCGACGGAGTCCACTCAGTGCCAAAAGTTTGGTGGTCATCCAATCGGACACCGGGAACGATGATGAGCCGGTCCCCCAGTAATTTTACCTGTTCCTGAACGTAATAGCCGACATTGCGAATCGCCTTGTTAACTTCACCGAGAGGAATCCCGCCGGAGCTGCTCGAGGTGCTGGCCTTTCTGCGTTTGAACTCCGTGCCAAAAGTAGTCGTGCTCCATTCGCCAAGACGATAATTGGTCTGAAATTCCGCGCTGCTGATTTGCGGGCGAAAGCGGCTGCGGGTTCTGCTGTCGCAGGGAAAGCCGAAAGAGCTGCAATCCGTGAGAGGGTCAGGATCATCCGTGTCTTTTATGTGTTCTTTGAATATTGACCCCGAGATACGGTAGTCCCATTCTTTGATTATCCGCTGCTCCCATTCCATCTTGCCCAAATATTGGGAGACGGCTTCGCGCGAGTTGGGATCCCGCGCGCCGGGGACGAAGTTGTTGCTGTTGAACAGCCCCAGATCCGTCTTAACGAACCGAAATATTCCCTTTAAGGCGGAGTCTTCGGTAAATTTGTAATCCAATTTTCCCGAGGCGGCCAAGTTTCGGTAGTCGTCATTGACGCTGCGAAAGCCTTCGCTCTCCATACGCGCCGCGCTGAGCGAATAGCCGAGTTTTCCCAGCCCGCCGCTCAGGGTGAGGGCTTGACGGTGCGTCGAAGCGTTGCCGCCTTCTAACGATAACCCCGCTTCCAGCGGCCCCTGGCCTTTCTTGGTGATGATGTTGATCACGCCGCCGATCGCTTGCGATCCATAGAGCGCCCCGCCGGCGCCGCGGATGATTTCGATTCGCTCGATGTTTTCCGTCGTCAAGTGGGCGAAGTTGAAGGAGCCAACGGTCGTACTGTTGACTTCGACGCCGTCGATCAGAACCAGAACATGGTCCGACTCAGAGCCGCGAATGAACACGGACGTACCGGTACCCCGCGAACCTGCCTGTACCACATCTAGACCCGGCACATTGCGCAGAACTTCCAGAACCGTCTCTGCCTGCCGGGCCCGGATGTCCTTGGCCGTGATCACAGACGCCGACGTGGTTACCTGTTCCAGCGGAGTTTCCGTGCGTGTTGCCGTTACAAAAACGGGCGGAAGAGCCTCCTCCGGCTCTGGCTGCGCAGCCTGAGGGCGGTTGGGAATGAGCAGAAAAAAAAGAAGAAAAAAGAATAAAACCATAGAGCCTCCTTTTCCCGCGAAAGGGGAGTGTCATGGCAGTCGGATAGGTCTCCTGGCTTGGGCGTTAGCCTACTTGCCGCGCCTTCCCATCAGCCTGAGGCTGACAGTGGCTAACCCTGCGGCGTTCGTGGCCCTTACAGTTGCGGGGCAGCAGGGGAATTCCCGCGCCTTCTTTCCCTCCCCCAAATTTTGGATTGCCGATTTTGGATTGGGTGCTGAATCCAAAATCTAAAATCGAAAATTGGCGTGGGGTTGGGAGGGAGCGAGTCACCCCTTTCCCTTACATCCGCCTGCATGCCGATAAGATTGCTTCTCTAGTGCCTCCTTAGCCGAGCTTTAGTCTTGCAAATCCGCGAGTCGGAAAACGATCGGTATTTTCACCCAATTCTCAACTCGCTTATCGCCGTAACGCGCGGCATGAAAACGCCAACGTCGCACCGTCTCCACCGCAGCTTTATCCAGTGCCTCGTGGCCCGAGCTGCGGTTTACTTCGAGCGATTTGGATCTACCTTCCTCATCCACCAAGACTCTGAGCACTACGGTTCCTTCATGTCCTTCGCTGCGCGCATTATCCGGATATTCAGGTTTGGGGTTATGGGCGTAACGCACTCCAACCAAACTGACCCCTACACCACCGCCACCCGTTCCGTTTTCATTGCCGTAACCGCGTCCTCCCCCAGTTCCTTTTGTGCCGCCTGCGTCGCCGAAGCCTTCGCCGGCGTCTCCCGCGGGAGTCGTAGATCCCGCCGAGCCCGCGTCCCAGACTGCTACATCATGGGTCTGCAGAGTGTGCGAAAAGTCGCCGAGGACACTTCGACCATGCTCAGAGCCCGTCCTCAGTTCATCGAAGGAGCGATCGGTTAAGTATTCGAAATGACAATCATTGACCGTTCGTGCTGAGCCTAGTCGAAGCACGAACGAATAGTTTTCACACAGTTTGCTCTGGTCGGATGCTGCAGCCACGCCATCGCTTGCGACTGGAGTTGCAATGGGGCGGGCCTCGAGTTTAGGGATTTCCTGTCGCTCTGGTGCAGCAGGTGTTTGGCTCTGCGCGTGCTGCTGAACCGGTTGACGCTTCTTGAGGCCTGCTTGCCGATCCATGCCTTCCTTTGGGCCTCCGTTTCCCGAAGGCATCCCTTTACTCCCTTCATTTGACGCGAGAATACTGATCGGTACAAGCACTTCGCCGCGGGGCGCCGGGAAAAGAACCGGATAGCTCAACGCCGTTGCATGCACCGTTACAGAGAGAAGGAAAAAGAAAGCTATCCTCATAACGATCAGTCAATCGTCGAGGCCTCTATAGGAGCGAAAAGGAAAGGAGAAAAACTTGAAACCTTTCTCTCTCTTCCGGAGAGGCCGGTTGATACACTCCAAGCAGGTTTCCTGGCTCAGGCTTTACTCTACTCGCCGCGCCTTCCCGCCCGGATACAATTTTCGATTTATTTAGATTTCGATTTTAGACTAAATCCAAAACCGCCAATCCAAAATCCAAAATTCCTCTGAGCAGTGGCTTGCAGCTGCGGCTTTCGTAGCCATCACAGTGGCGGGACCGCGCCGGATTCACACCGGCTTCCCTGGTCACCTGGAGCTGCGAACTGATGCGGCGAAAATTATAACGAGAAACGGGGCGTGTCAAGGATTTATTTTTTGCGTGTGGTTGGGGCATTCGTCAGGTCAGAGGATCAGCCAGAAAACCAATGGGATTGTGAAGACCGAGATAAGGGTGCTGAGTACGACTATAGATGCCGCGAGCTCCGGGTCCTGCCCGTATTTCTCGGTGGGGACAAAATTCATGACCGCCGCCGGTAGACAACCGTAGAGGAGCAACACTTGCCGGTTCACGCCTTCGGCGCCAATTAGAGAAACCGCGATGCAGGCTGCGCCCAACCCACGTACGATTCGCAGCAGCGCACCGCCGACAGCATGGCCCCATTGAAGCGCTTGGACGTTGTGCAAGCGGTAGCCGAGGCTGATAAGCATGAGTGGAATGGTCGATTGGCCAAGCAGCGAAAGAGGCTGAAAGAGCAGTTCTGGAATTGTTATTTGGCCAAGATTACATGTAAGTCCGGCAATCGTTGCGTAAATTAAAGGCAGCCGAAACGTTTCAGTCCAGTTACTTCGGCCGTGCAAGATATACATCCCCAACGAGTATTGAAGAAAAGTGATCATGACAAAGAGAAGCGTCGCGCGTTGCATGCCGGGTTGACCGAAAGCGAACAGAGCCAACGGGATACCCATATTTCCCGCGTTCATAAACAAAGCCGGCAAAGCGAAGCCACGCGAGCGGAAACGAAGCAGGAAAAGTAAAGCCGTATCAGCAAGCCTACGCCAGCAAAAATCGCCAATATGCCGCTGAGCAGAATGGCGATATCGCCGGCAAATAGAGGTCTACTGGCGAGGGAGGTAAAGACCAGAGACGGCGTTCCCAGGTAAACAAGGATTTCCGTCAGCGAAGCCAGGCTGATCTTCCTGCAATAGGCGAAGGTGAATCCGATCGCGATCAACAGGAACACCGGGATCACCGGCGAAAGAGCTTTGAAGGCATCCATGCGTAACAGTCGCCTATCCTAAGGTATTGAAAAGACGACGAAAGTCATGGTCTCGCTGAGCTCGACGAGGGCGCCGGCGCAGCCGAGCGCGCGGTGCCGCCTTTCACTTGTTTTTATCGAGACCTGAATTGGCTAAGATTGCATTAAACGTTCGTTGAAGTCCTTCAAAATGCACAGCTCCTGTCATCAGAGCGAGCACGGCGACCAGGATCACGCTCAGAATTTCCGACCCGAGATAAAGCTCTAGAAAGCGATCCGTTAAGACGAGCACGGACCCTAAGAATAATCCCACAAGAGGAAAGTAGGCTGCGCCATTGCCGATCTGTTCGAGGTCAACGGTCGACAGCTTTAAATCGTTGACCTATGGTCAGAAACTTGACCGCGGCAAGCCCATTTTTCATCGTTTCCTTTTCGCTCAGAGATCTCCAGCTGTCAACCAGTTTAAGATCCGAAACGTTTGCCACGGGCGGCTGTACCCGGCCTTTGGGGTCGCCGTAAATTTAGCTTTAAAAATCAAAAAGTTACAGCCTCTTTAGGGCTTTACTTTTGGACCGTTTTCCGGTAAAATCTCGTGTAATCAAAATTCGCCCTAACCCCATAAGTTTACACGCGAAATTACGCTCCACTTTGGTTTTAGAAAAAGGAAAAAATGGCTGAAACAAATCCATCGCAGCAATCGGAATACAGAGCGGACAACATAAAAGTCTTGGAAGGCCTGGAAGCGGTGAGAAAGCGCCCAGGAATGTACGTCGGCGACACCAGCGAACGAGGCCTCCATCATTTGGTTTACGAAGTCGTTGACAATTCGATCGACGAGGCATTGGTGGGTTACTGCGATAAAATCGATGTGACCATTCATATCGACAACAGCGTTACTGTTGTCGATAACGGCCGCGGTATTCCCGTCGATATTCATCCGACCGAAAAGGTTTCCGCCGCGGAGGTCGTGCTCACGAAACTCCATGCCGGCGGCAAGTTTGATAAAGCCTCCTATAAAGTATCGGGCGGCCTCCACGGCGTGGGAGTCTCGGTCGTCAACGCCTTGTCGGAAATTTTGGAAGTTGAAATCAAGCGCGACGGCAAGGTCTATCAGCAAGCCTACAAGCGCGGCGAGCCCCAGGGACGGTTAAAGGAAATCGGCAAATCGAAAGAGCGCGGCACGCGAGTGACTTTCAAACCCGACAACCAAATCTTTGAAACGGTCGAATTTAGCTTCGATATTCTTTCTCAGCGATTGCGCGAGCTGGCGTTCTTGAATCGCGGCGTCAAGATCACGATCGAGGACGAGCGAACCCAGAAAAAGCACGAGCTGCTCTACAAAGGCGGCATTGTCTCTTTTGTGGAGCATCTCAACCGGGCCAAATCGCCGATTCACTCGCGCGTCATCTACCTGCAAGGCGAAAAAGACGGCATCGATGCAGAGATCGCCATGCAGTGGAATGACGGTTACGCTGAAAACGTTTTTGCATTCGCCAACAACATCAATACGCTCGAAGGCGGTACCCATCTTATCGGTTTTAAATCCGCTCTTACCCGGACGATCAACAGTTACGCTATCGAGAGCGGGCAACTCAAGAAGGATGACGAAAATCTTCAGGGTGAAGACGTCCGCGAAGGCTTGACTGCCGTCATCAGCGTCAAAGTTCCCGAGCCGCAGTTCGAGGGTCAGACCAAAACGAAACTTGGCAATAGCGAGGTGAAAGGGATTGTCGAAGCGTTGGTCAACGAAAGACTCGGCAGTTATCTGGCCGAGCATCCAAGCGATGCCAAAAAGGTCGTGATGAAAGGGATCGAGGCGGCTCGGGTGCGCGAGGCGACTCGAAAAGCCAAAGATCTCGCGCGGCGCAAGGGCGCGTTGGACTCCGGTTCGTTGCCCGGCAAATTGGCAGACTGCCAGGAGAGGGATCCTGCTCTGAGCGAGCTGTACTTAGTCGAAGGAGACTCCGCCGGCGGGTCGGCCAAGCAAGGCAGAGATCGACGCAACCAGGCGATCCTCCCGCTCAAAGGAAAAATTCTCAACGTCGAGAAGGCACGGTTCGACAAAATGCTCTCCTCACAGGAAATTCGCCTCATGATTACCGCCCTGGGCACCGGGGTGAAAGAGGATTATGATCCGGCGAAGCTACGCTACCATTGCATCATCATTATGACGGACGCCGATGTCGATGGTTCGCACATCAGGACGCTGTTGTTAACGTTCTTCTATCGCCAGATGCCCGATCTGGTGGAAAAAGGGCATCTCTTTATCGCCCAGCCACCCTTGTACAAAGTAAAGCGCGGTAAGCAGGAGCGCTACATCAAAGATGAAACCGGGCTCGAAGATTATCTGATCGAGATCGGCACCGAGGATATTCGCGTCCGGACGTCGACGAACGGCAATGGCCTCACCGGCCAGCCGCTGCAGACTTTTATCAAGAAGGTGCTCCGGTGGGAGAAGCTGATGGCGATGACTCAGCGGAAAAGAAGAAGCCGCGCGGTGCTTGAGGCGCTCTTGATGGCCGAGGAATTCAACGAGGAAACCCTCAAGGACGAAAGGGCGCTCAAGAAGTTCCAAATTGATCTCGCCTCGTATATTAACCTGGTCGCCCCCAATGAAGCGCCGGTTTCCAGCGAGCTTCAAGAAGACCCGGAATACGGCTGCTTTAAGCTGATCTGCTCCACCCAATCCAACGGGTCCGGCCTGCAGACCGTTATAGATCGGGAATACCTGACGAGCGCTGAATACAAGGAGCTGAAACGGCTATTCAGCGAAATCACCAACCCGGGATACCCGCCCTATTCGGTCGAGAACGGTGAAGCAAAGGCGGGTCTTCGCTCGTTTACAGAATTGGCCGATTATATCCTTGAGGCCGGCAAGAAGGGCCAATATATCCAACGTTACAAAGGTCTGGGGGAAATGAACCCTGAACAGCTTTGGGAAACGACGATGAACCCCGAGACCCGCGTGCTATTGCAGGTCCGTATCGAAGATGCCGTCGAAGCCAACGACATTTTTTCCACTCTCATGGGGGACGAGGTCGAGCCGCGACGCAAGTTTATCGAAGAGCATGCTCTGACCGTCAAGAATCTGGACATCTAATCTAAGAGCCGTTCCCTGTTCGACAAGGCTCAAGAGGATTTGAACGGGTTGAACGGCTTCAACGACTTGAACGTCTTAATTTATCTATGGAAGCGACGCTGAAACAGCAAAAGATACCGGTCTACATCGAAGACGAGATGCGCCAGTCCTACATGGACTACGCGATGAGCGTCATTATCGGCCGGGCTCTGCCCGACGTGCGTGACGGACTCAAGCCGGTTCACCGCCGTGTCCTCTATGCCATGTACGACATGGGCAACACCTGGGATAAACCTTACAAAAAATCCGCTCGTTTGGTGGGGGACGTCATCGGTAAGTATCATCCCCATGGGGATGCCGCTGTCTACGACACGATCGTGCGCCTCGCTCAGGATTTCTCGATGCGATATCCGCTGGTTGATGGTCAGGGGAACTTCGGCTCCATTGACGGTGACCCGCCGGCGGCCATGCGTTATACCGAAATCCGCATGGCCCAGCTCGCGGAAGAGATCTTGGCCGATCTCGAGAAAGAGACGGTCGATTTCACCCCGAACTATGACGATTCCTTAAAGGAGCCGGCGGTTCTCCCGTCGCGCATTCCCAATCTCCTCATCAACGGCGCCGCGGGTATCGCGGTCGGAATGGCGACCAACATTCCTCCCCACAATCTCGGCGAAGTTATCGATGGACTCGTGGCAATGGTCGAAAACCCGGATATTACAATCAAACAACTCATGAAGCATATCCCGGGCCCGGATTTTCCTACCGGCGGTTTCATTCACGGTAAGGAGCCGATCGCGCAGGCCTACAATGAAGGTAAAGGCATCATCCAGATGCGCGGCAAGGCCTTTACCGAGACCGTCAAGCGCACCGGCAAAGAGCAAATCATCATCAGCGAAATTCCATTCATGGTCAACAAGGCGCGGCTCATTGAGCAGATCGCCGGATTGGTGCAGGAGAAAAAGATCGAAGGGATCGCCGATCTCCGCGATGAATCGGACCGCGAGGGGATGCGCATCGTCATCGAGCTTAAGCGGGACGGGATGGCCGAAATTATTATCAACCAGCTTTATAAGCATACCCCTCTGCAAGAGTCGTTCGGTATGAACATGCTTGCCATCGTCGAGGGGCGGCCAAAGATTCTTAACCTGAAAGAAGCGCTGAAAGCGTTTTTAGATCACCGCAGAGAAGTCGTCACCCGGCGCACCGCTTATGATCTCCGAAAGGCCGAAGAACGGCTCCATATTTTGGAAGGTTTGCGGATTGCGCTGGACAATCTCGACGCCGTGATCAGCTTGATTCGAAGCTCTCGGGATCCCAGGACGGCAAAGGAAGGTTTGATGCAGAATTTCGGCCTTTCCGAAGTTCAGGCTCAGGCGATCCTCGACATGCGGCTACAAAGGCTGACCGGCTTGGAGCGCGATAAGATTCTGGCGGAACACAAGGAGACGGTGGAGCTGATCGCCAAGCTGAGGGCGATTCTGGCGAGCGAACGGGAAATTTACCGGATTATCGTCGAGGAGCTGAAAGAGATCAAAAAGAAGTACGGCGACGAGCGAAGGACGCAGATCGCCGCCCAAAGCGAAGAGATCTCGATCGAGGATTTGATCGTCGACGAAGATATGGCGGTTACCATCTCGCACGAGGGCTACATCAAGCGCAATCCCGTTACACTTTACCGGGCGCAGCGGCGCGGCGGTAAAGGGAAAGTCGGTACGACCACAAAAGAGGAGGATTTCGTCGAGTACCTCTTTATTGCGTCGATGCACGCGTACATCCTTTTCTTCACGACTATCGGAAAAGTCTATTGGATCAAGGTCCACGAGTTGCCCCAGGCAAGCAGAGCAGCCAGGGGCAAACCCATAGTCAATCTCCTCAATCTCGCACCCGGAGAGAAAGTCTCTGCTTTTCTGTCCGTCCGCGAATTTCAAGAAGGGCGTTTCGTTATCTTCGCGACCAGGAAGGGCTTGATTAAGAAGACCGATCTTATGTCCTACTCTAATCCGCGCTCGTCGGGAATTCGCGCCATCGGTCTCGAAGATCGTGATGAAGTGATTGGGGTGCGGCTTACCGATGGACAACAGGAGCTCATCCTCTCAACGTTGAATGGCCAATCTATTCGCTTTAAGGAGGAACAGGTCCGGCCCACCGGACGGGGAACGTATGGAGTGGTGGCGATGCGGCTTGACGAAGGGGACGCTGTGGTCAGTATGGAAATGCTCAGCCAAGGTGCAAGTATTTTGACCGTCTCGGAAAACGGATACGGCAAGCGTACGGAGATGGATGAGTACCGCCTCCAATCTCGCGGCGGCAAGGGCATTATTACGATGAAGACGACGGACAAGACGGGTCGTGTCGTCGGCGTACAGCAAGTTACCCAAGACGACCAGCTGATGCTTGTAGCGAACAAGGGCAAGATCATTCGTCTCCGGATCAAGGATATTCGCGTCATCGGGCGCAACACTCAAGGCGTGCGTCTGATCGACCTCGAGGAGGGCGAGCGGGTAGTTTCGTTGGCGCGGCTTGCGGAGAAGGAAGAAGAAGAGTAACTCCCTCAGCTCGTGGGTTGACATGGATTCTCTTCTACGTCAGTTCTACTCTGCGGGCTAAGTACCGAGTCACATTTATTGACCGTTCATGCTGAACCGAGTGGAAGCGCGCGTAGACGAATTTTGGTGAGCCCGTTTCAACTGCGCAATGGCTAAAGCAATCGGCATTGTCGGCGCCGGAGGTTGGGGCATCGCTCTGGCCAAGTTACTGGCCGATAAAGGCGAGACGATCACGGTTTGGTGCCACAGAACGGAGACCTACCGGGAGCTCGAAAACACCAGGGAAAGTCAAAGCTATCTGCCCGGCATTGTCCTCCCTCCCAAGGTGAAGGTGACTCGCTCAATGGAAGAGACCGCCGCGGCAAAGGAACTGGTCATTCTTGCCGTGCCGTCACACGTTTTGAGGGAGGTGGTTACGGTAGCAGCGGCTTGGACGTCGGGGCAAACGATTATTGTCTGTGCAGCGAAGGGGCTGGAACAGGAAAGTCTCAAGACGATGGCGGATGTGCTCGCTGAAGTCTTCCGGGAGGCGGAAAAAGATCGTCATGCATTCTTATCCGGGCCGACGTTCGCGCTTGAAGTTGCGCGAGGACTACCCGCGGCGGTGACTGTCGCCGCCTATGCCGAGCGCGTGTGTAAAGAGGTTCAAGAAACCCTCAGCACCCAGAGTTTTCGAGTCTACACATCGAGTGACGTGATTGGAGTGCAGATGGGTGGGGTAGTTAAAAACGTCATCGCGATCGCGGCGGGGATCAGCGACGGCCTCGGACTGGGACATAACGCTCGCGCCGCTCTCATCACCCGTGGACTCGCCGAGCTTACGCGTTTGGCGGTTCGAATGGGCGCAGATCCAATGACCCTTGCCGGTCTACCGGGATTGGGAGATCTGGTTCTGACCTGCGCAGGCGATTTGAGCCGGAATCGGAAAGTGGGCCTGCAGATTGCCGCCGGAGAAAGCATTCACGACATTACGGGAAGGACGCGGACGGTGGCCGAAGGGGTGCTCAATACGCGCTCTGTTTACCTGCTTGCTTGCCGCCTGGGAGTGGAGATGCCGATCGTGGAGCAAATGTATCGGGTGATTTACGAGGGCAAGAAGCCGTCTGACGCAGTCCGCCAGCTCATGCAGCGCTCGCTGAAAGCCGAGATGATTTAATGGGTGATCGCTCGGCGGGCGGAATCCACAAGCCGACGCTACCCTGCAAATTGACAATCATAAACCCCTGTGGTTGAAATAATTGTTGCTCTGTTAAATTGCCAAAGGATCAAGAAATGAAAAGAACCTATCAACCAAGTAACATCAGGCGGAAACGGACGCACGGGTTCTTGACCCGTATGGAGACTCCGGGAGGACGAAACGTATTAAAACGGCGAAGGGCCAAAGGCCGAAAAAAGTTGACGGTGGCTGTGCCGCCGAAACGGGCCAGGACCTAGAGCGGGAGGATAGTGCGGGAAGCCCGGTTAAGTTTTCCGAAGCGCGCCCGTCTGAGAAAGCGACCCGAATTCCTGAACCTGTCGCGCTGGGGGAAGAAGATACACGCCCCCAATTTCGTGATCATAATTCGACCGAATAACCAAGGAGAGACTCGGCTGGGAGTCACTGTGAGCGCCAAGGTCGGCAACGCAGTGGTTCGGAACCGTGTAAAGCGGCTCATCAGAGAATGTTTCCGCCAGCATCGCCAACAGATTGTTCCGAGCAAGGACGTGCTGATTATCGCCAGAAAGGGAGCGGCCAGCCTGTCTTTCTCCCAGGTGGAGAGTGAGTTCAGGAAGGCTGTCGTTGAGACCGGGAGCCGCTGATAAGCTGGATCGATAGTGAATCGATTTGCTAGCCGAGTTGTTTCCCTGATTCTCGTCGCCTATCACCGATTCGTATCGCCTCTTTTGCCCCGATCCTGCCGTTTTTTCCCAAGCTGCTCGATCTATGCCTCGGAGGCCATTCGGAAGTACGGTGTGCTTCGCGGAAGTTCGCTGGCTCTTAGGCGCTTGAGCAGCTGTCATCCCTGGAATCCGGGCGGTTTCGATCCACTCCGCTAAGCATCACTAATGGAAAAACGCGCATTTTTAGCAGTTGCCCTTTCGTTGCTTGTGCTCGTGCTCTATCAGGAATGGATCAGCCGACAATACGGCACGAGCCCTCAGCCTCCCGCCCCGAAACAACAGGAGGAAAAAAAGGCGCCGCCATCGGTGCAGACGACCCCTGCTCCACCGCCTCAAAGCAAGGCCGTAGAAATTCCCCGTGGCCAACCGGCCAAGGGTATAAAGGATATAAAGGTCGAGACCGACAACTACGTCGCGTTGTTCACCAACCAGGGGGCACGCTTAAAGAGTTTCAAGTTTAAACATTATCGCAGCTCCGTGGACGAGAAGAGTACCCCTCACGAAATGGTATCCGTAACTCCCGGCGTGCCGTTTCCCCTAGGGGTGAAATGGAACGGTCCGACGGCTTCTGACGACTCAGGCGTCGTCTACGGGGTCGAAGGGTCGGATCTCAGGCTCACGGGTGATGCCAAAGGCACTCTGGCCTTTCGAGGACAAACGGCAAACGGAGTGACTATCACGAAGAAACTCAGTTTTGCCGCAAGCCGTTATCCGATCGAACTGGAGGTCGCCGCCACAGCAGCCAACGGAACGCCGATTCCATTGGATCTCATGCTCGCGACCAAAAGCGATCATGCTGTTCCCAATCCCGGCGCCCCGTTTGAAGGACTTCTAGCGCTTGTCGACGACAAGATTAAACGGGTGTATTTAGAGGATCTCACAGAAGGCGTAGAATTCACCGGCAACATTTCTTGGGCCGGCTTCGGTCAGACCTACTTTCTCCTTGCTCTGCTACCCGACAACGGTTCCGGACATCGTCTAACCGCACAGCACTTCGGCCCGGCGATCATCATGAGCCTGGGTGGGCAGAGCCAGGCTACTGACGGACGTTATGTATTGTTCGCGGGTCCGAAGCAGTTAGAGGTTCTCGAGTCGCTGGGAAAAGGACTCGAGCGCTCCATAGACTTCGGCTATTTCGCCGTCATCGCAATCCCGTTTCTTTATATTCTCCATTTCTCCCATCAATTCACGGGAAGCTACGGCATCGACATCATCATACTGACGGTTTTG
>JBOHVS010000138.1:0-11620 GCA_050735975.1 Binatia bacterium
CGTGCGCTTTATCCCCAACCAATTCCAACTTTGTGGCATCCAATAAGGTCTTCAAGGCTTCGGAATCCGCTTCGACAATTAGAATGTCGCCGGCCCGCAAGATTTCGTAACTCGATGGGGCCAATAGCCTGCGGTCTTGTCGTACAACGCCGACGACCGTTACATCGCGTTCCGCCGTTTGCTCGAGTTCGCGTAAAAATTTTCCTGCCACGCTGGAACCCTCAGGAACGCGCACTTCGGCGACATAGTCTTCGATCTGAAAAAGCTCCTCGCGTGAGAGCTGGCCTCTTCTTTTGGGAATCAGACGCCAGCCGATCAGGGACATATAACAAATCCCGGCCAACGTGACGCCGACTCCCACCGGGGCAAAATCAAACATGCGAAAAGGCGGTAATCCGGTCTGCGTCCGGAAAGAGGAGATGATGATATTCGGAGGCGTGCCGATCAAAGTCGTCATGCCGCCCAGCAATGACCCGAAAGCCAGGGGCATGAGAAGCAAAGACGGTGGATTGCCGCTCTTGCGAGCCATACGGATGGCTATGGGAAGGAGCAGGGCCAAAGCGCCCACGTTATTCATAAATGCGGATAAACTCGCGACGAATCCGGTTAGCGCGATCACCTGTAAGGTGGGTCGATCCCCGACTCTCAGCACCCAACTCGCCAGCAGATCCACCAGCCCTGAGTTTTGCAGAGCCCGGCCGACCACCAGCACAGCGGCAACGGTAATAACGGCAGCGTGACCAAATCCTGAAAACGCCTTATCCGCAGGGACGATTCCCGAGAGAGTGACCGCGAGAAGAGCCATTAGAGCCACGATGTCGTAGCGCCAGCGCTCGGTGATAAACAAAAGCAACGCCGCCACTAAAACAAGCAAGATGATTATTTGGTGTAAGGTCATTCGGTGTAATCCTCGGCACGACAGGCAGGATGAATAGAAGATGATATTGGCGGCGTTGCGCCGGATCCGTTAGGCGTGGCCGGCTTTCCACAACTCTGAATCGAGTAAGTCCCAACCCTTCTCACCGAATTGACGATCCGCTCGATGCGGGACTTTGCGAATGAGAGGGGCTACGCCTCAGGCGCGCCTACCCAGCCGGCGCTGGACACGTCGATCACTTGGTCGTCGGGGCCGGTGCACTTGATCTCGTAATAGGATTGCGGGTGCGAAGGATCGGTGGGACTGATTTGAGTCTTGTCGGTAGAAGATTTTCCGCCGAGGTCGTTAATCTTGGCGACCGTGGCATCGACATCCTCTACTTGGAAGCCCACATGGTCGACGCCGAGCCTGAGAGGCTCGCCGCCGGTTCCGGGTTGAAACTTTAGTACGGCGATGTTGAGATGGCCGTCGGTGAGATATATCCCGTTCTGGCCCAAACCGACTTGCTTGAGACCGAAAGCCTCTTTGTAGAAGGCTGCGGTTTTTTCGACGTCGCGGGTTCGAATTGCGATGTGCTTGATTCTCGCCATTATTTCCGCCCTCCCGTCACAACCTTAATCTCAGCGGTTGGCTTCATGGCAATTGCTTCCCGCTCCGGTCAGACTCGCCGGTTTCTCGAGCGCCGGGTTCTTTGTCTTCTTTGTTACCGTTCGAATCGTCATGCACCTGGCCCAAGACTCTCTCGGTCAGACTCAGCAATCGGCGCAGCGACCTATTGAGCTCCCCGCGAATAGCTTCAGCGGTCTGGAAAATTTCGCGCCGGATGTCCCGCTCGTGCTGCTGTTTGATGCCGACGAGAATGCGCTCCCGCGCGTTCACCAACTCTGCGCGGCGTTTCTTCTTGCCCCTCAGCCGGGGCAACAGAGCTGTAGTGAGCGATCCGACCACGATGCCTGCTATAAAGGCAAGAATCCAAGAGATCAGAGTCGCCATGTTAATGCTTCCTTGGTTCGGCCTGATAGGCCATGACAAACAATAGAACGCGCGAGCGCCGAACGATGGCAAGCTGCTGTTACGCTGAAAGTTTTTCCCAATCTGAATTGGACGCGTCGCGCGCAATCGCGAGTCCTCCATCCGACCCCGCAAAAATGGGATCCTTGGTCACGGTCACTCTACCGCCGCCCAATTCCAGCAAGGCTTTTTCCAGCGCATCGGTGAAGCCGGAAATGAGCGAGCTCCCGCCCGCCAGAATGATATTGTTGCGTACTTTTTCCTGATACTCAGGCTCAACGCGGCTGAGGAGATCGAGCATGGTCTCGCAGACGGGAGGCAAGATGCTCTCGCAAGCGGCGCGCATTTCAGTGGTAATATCCAACTCGGCCGCCTTGCCTTTAGTCGGCACATTTACGGCGACCCGAGTTTTAGGCTCGCCGACGAAGCTCCATCTTTCCTTCCATTCACGGATCATATGAATCGAAAACTGAGCGTCCGGATGGCGCTCCCGAAGGAGCTTTGCGAGCTGTTCGTCAATCCAATCGCCGGCGTTGTGCAACGTCCTCTGATCGTCTTCGGTGGGGTAGCGGCCCTGCATTACGCAGAAGTCAGCGGTGCCGGCGCCGATATCGACGACCATCGCGTGCAGCAGCGCTTCCAATCCATAGGCGACCGCGAAGGGCTCGGATACCAGCATCACGCTGTCGGCGATCCCGCCCATGGCGCTGCGCAGCCTTTGTTTGCTGACGCGAAATGCCTCAGCCGGAACGCCGACGACGGCCCGCACCTTCGATCGGTTCTTGGCCTTTTGCTTCATGCCGATAAGCGAGATCAAGTGCCGCAGTAACTCCTGGACCGCCTCTTCGTCTTTTTCCGATCCGTCCTTAATGACGCCATGCTCCAGCGGGCGGCGCAGATCGAGCATTGAGCGATTGTCCAGCGCCTCGCGACCAACGAGGACCGGCTTCTTAACCAATTTGCGGGCCACCATGTCGACGGGCCATCCCACATAGCTGTCCACGACATGACGCTCGCCGTTAGACGCGGAAATTGAGCTTCGAGAGGTGCCGAGGTCTATCCCCACGCAAAGAATTTCATTCGTTTCTTCCATAACTTAACTGCCTTTCTTGGCGGAGCCGTTGAGGCCGTTCGCGTAGCTCCGAATGCCCTTCAGAAGGGCCGACGCGATCTTTTCCCGGTAATCGCCGTTTGTCAATAACCTGACTTCATCCTCGTTCGAAAGACACGAGACTTCGGCGAGTATCGCCGGCATCTGGGTGCCGATGAGCACGACGAACGGCGCCGTCTTAACTCCGCGATTGTGTATATTGGGATTGATTTCTCTTAGCGCATAATACAGCTCGGTGTGAATAGTTTCCGCGAGCCTCCGCGACTCATCCCGCCGAGTATGGATATAGACCTTTTCCAATAGCTGGCGATAGTCCGACAAGGAATAGCCGGATTCCTGGTTCTCCATGCTGACGAGCTTTATCACCGCCGGGTCCTCGGTCGGCCCGACGAAGTACGTCTCCAGCGGGCGAATCTGACGCGGCTCCATCCAGTTGACATGAATCGAAACAAAAAGGTCGGCGTTGTTGGAGTTAGCGAAGGCCACTCGTTTCTGCAGCGACATGGTTTGGTCCGTCTGCCGCGTAAGCACCGCCTGGAAGGAGGTTTCTTCCATCAGACGCCTCAACCGCAGTGCAATGTCCAACGTAATCTCTTTTTCGGAGATGCCTGACTCGGAAATGGCACCGGTGTGACCGCCTCCATGGCCGGCATCAATGACAATTTTCTTAACCGAGAGTGGAAATACGGCGCGGTTCAGAGGTCGCGGCGCTTCGTGAGGAATGTCCGGCTCAGGCGCCCGAGTCTCAATATGGGACGACGGTTCCGGCCGTTCCAACCCGGAGCTGTCCGGCGCAGTGGTTTGGCCTGTAGAGACAACCTGTGAAGGGGCGAAAATGTAAGCCATGCCGGCAATCACAAAACAGCCCCATAGCCATAGGGGAAAAATGGCTTTTCGCGCCGGATAGAATCTCGGCTTGACGCGACGCTCCCCTCCGATGTTGTCTTGAACAACCTCGCGAAGGAGTCGCAGTTTGGTCTCTTCCACGCGCTCCATTGACGGTCTCTGCCTCGTGTTTCCGAACGATATCGCCAATTTAATGAATCATGTCAACCCCAACCTCTTAACGGCGCCAGTATAATGCAAGAGAGAAAAAATTTCAGGCGTAAAAACAGGCTGTTGAAAAATTCGATCTAGCCTGCCCCGAGCAGGGCCGAAGGGTTGCGCTTCACCGCCTCGCTTCAACGTACCAACTCGCAAAGCGCAAGGAGCTAACCCGGATTATTCATGGGTAAAGTAAAGCCGCGACCTCAGTTCGCCGCGCTTTTGAATGGTTATCTATTTTACTCATAAGCTACCGCGTTCGCTTAAGGACCCACCGTCGCCAGCGCCTTTTTATAGAAGCGGTCATCGACGTATTTCTCCGGTGTGGGCACCGGCGGCTTCATCAGTCCCGCGGTCTCGCGCAGTTGCAGAATCGTGCGGATTCCTTCCAGATCGATTCGGCTCCGGGCAGTCAGGCCGAATCTCGGGCTGATGCTCTCGTCATACATTTCTTCGGCCCTGGCTCTGTTGTTTCGATTCTCAGGAATAAGGATCTTAATCGCCTCGTCTTTGTTATTGGGATCCTGAACCCAGTCGGCGGCGCGAATCGCCGCGCGGATGAAGCGCGTGAGTAGGTCCTCATTGGCGGCGGCCCACTCCCGCCGGGTGGCGCCAAGACCTCGGGCATAGTGTTGCACGTGGTCTTCGGCGCGCGCCAGAACCTTGAAGCCGCGTTTCTTGATATCGTCGTCGTGCAGGCTCATCATAGCTCCAGACGCCTCGCCGCGGCTCATCGCCTCCGCCCGGTTTTGCGTATTGCCGAAGGCCTTAAAGGTGTAATCACGGTTAAGCTCCAGGCCGTTCTTCTTGAGAATGTAGACTCCGACGATTGCGTAACCCGTGGTGGGCGCATCCACGGCCAACACCTTACCCTTGAGATCGCCGTACCCGTTGATGTCGCCGGTCACAACCAGCTTCTGGTTGACTCCCTGGCTGCCGCCCATAAAAATAACGAAGTCATTTTTATGGGGGTCTTCGCCTTGGCCTTCGGCCCATGCGATAACGTTGTCGGCGTTATTAAGGATGATGTCGTACTTGCCGCTGATCAGGTTCCGCAGAAGAGCAGGCGAGTTGGTGACCGTGTTGATCTGTGCTCGGATGTTTTCCGCTTTGAGAAAGCCTTTCGCTTCCGCCGCTATGATCGCAGCGTCTTGGTTGAACAATCCAATTTGAATGACATCTTCAGCCATAGCTCTGTTCGGCGGCAGCGGCAGAGAAGCCGCCAGCCATACCTCCTTTGATCCTAAAACGGCTTCGCTCACTTCGCGAACTTCGGCAGGAAGTTCTCCAAGCGAATTCGTTTCATAACCTCTTCAGGCACCCGAAGCTCAGGCGGAAAGCCGTTCAGAGGTTTGGTTGCGTCCAGGCCCATCTTGGCGTTTACCCCGCCCGGTCCCGCGGAAGGATCGAGCTCGCTGCCTTGGGCGTTGGGAATCACCACCAGCCCGCGATCGGCCTGAAATCGGTTTGCGACCGCCCAGAGCACCCGTTCTTCGTCGAATACATCGATGTCGTCATCCACTACGATCACGTGTTTGAGCAGCATGTCGGCGGCGAATGCGGCGCAGATCGCGTTCTTCGCCTGGCCCGGCGCGCGCTTTGATATAGAGATATAGACGTGGAAACGACAAGTGCCCGATACCGGCATACAAACGCCCTTTACCGTCGGCACGGTCTGGCGCACGGCTCTGAGCAGGGCGGCCTCCCGCGGCACCGCGCCCATGAGCTTATGCTCGGTATAGCCCGCATGGATGTCCTGGAAGATATAGTTCTTACGGCAGGTAATCGCGGTCACTTCAATGACCTGGCGCTCGCCGGATTCAACCGCGTGGCCGGTGAATTCCCCGAACGGCCCTTCGATGCGCCGCACATGAGGGAGGATTCTTCCTTCGATAATCAGCTCGGCGTCGGCGGGAATCAGAATAGGGACCGTCTTCGCCAACGCCAGCCGCAAAGGCTCCTTCATCATGCCGCCGATAACGGCATACTCGTCGTCCGTCGAAGGCGTGAAGGCCTGCGCGCCGAGTGAAAACAGCGGATGAACCCCGATGACGACGGCGACCGGAAGCGGCTTGCTCCGGCGTTCCATTTTGTTGTGCAAGGTCCAGAGATGCCGTCCGATGGCCATGAAGATTCTGAGCTCCCGCTTTCCCGCCATCATAAGCCGGTTGTAGCTCGTGTTTCTGACTCCGGTGTCCTGGTCGGCGGCGACGACGATGCCCGCCGTGATATAAGGCGCCGCGTTGACATCGTAGTGAGTGAGCATGGGGATCTGGCCGAGGTCGACTTCGTCGCCGAGCTTAACCACTTCGTGGACGGGCGCATTGCTTATTTCCACCGGAGCAATCGGCTTGCCCTGACGCTCGCTAAATGTCTCCGCCAAATCTCGAGGATCGCATTCGAGCGCCGTCGCCATCAGGCGGCGGCTCGCCTGAGCGTTGATGACGACCGGCGCGCGGCCGCCTTCGACATTCTCAAAGTACAGCAGCGGAAACTGTTTCGTTTTTTCTAAATGCGTCAGGATCGCGGAAATCTCATAGCGAGGGGACGCGGGTCTAGTGACGCGCGCCACTTCTTGTGGTGACTTTGCTTCGAGCTCGGCGATGAAGCCGCGTAGATCCTTGGCCATGGAATAGGACCTCCCTAAAATCTCGTTTCCCGAGCGCAGCAGTAGCCGACCTAAGGAAAAACGACTTTTACCACGGAGGACACGAAGAGCACGAAGGAAGAAAAGATTTCTTTTAGATTGGATACCGCCGGTTCTCGAGCCTTCGTGTCCTTCGCGACCTTCGTGGTGAGAAAGTCTCTCGTCGAATCACGCCTATCTGGACGAAGCAAGGGGCTTACAACGCGTACAAGGTGCGCGGGTTCTCGTCAAGAATCTTTTTTTTGATAGCTTCGCTCACGTCTTTATTCTGTCGGAAGACTTCGATTGCGTCGACTTCGCTGGAAGCATCGGTGTGACCGTAATCCGTGCCGATGACGATATTGTCTTCGCCCGCGTACTTGAGCACGTACGGGAAATCGTCGTCGGTTTGAGCCGTGATGTAGATCTTGAACTCTTTGCATGGATTTTTCGGGAACTCCCTCGTGCCGGAACGCCGGACGGCCTCGTTGACGACCCATGGCACCCACTGGGCCGAGGCTTCGACAAATGCCCATCTGAGATTCGGAAAGAGCTTCGGAACGTCACTCATCATCAACGACAAGCAGGTTATGACTGCCGGTATTCTGAACTGCGCGAAACCGCCCATCTTGTCGTAGCGCGGTTTGAACTGATCCATGAGCGTTGGGCTGCCGTTGGCGATGTGAACGGCGATAGTCATCCCCAAACGGCTCGCTTCTTCGTAAATGGGATAGAAGTAGGGCTCTACGAGGTGTTTTTCATTTTCAAACGGACGCAGGCTGGCAGCGACCGCGCCGTTTTCCCTGGCGAAGCGAATCTGTTGTAGAGCTTCACTGATGGTCATCGCCGGCACCACGCACGACCAGCGCAGCCGGGTTTTACCTTGTTTCCAGACGTCCGCCATCCAGCGATTCCACGACGAGCAGAGAGCTACCTCGGCTTCCGCTTTGTCCGCCACGCGCGCGATCCACATAGTATTGAAAAGAATCTGGACGTCGATGCCGAGCTGGTCCATGTGCTGCAGGCGAAGCTCAACATCGCGGAGCTCCCGCGCGTCCGCCGCGGTTTGCAAGGTGCGGCCGGTCTCCTTCGATAGCGCCGTCAACTCCATTTCGCTCAAAGTGGGATTGCGAAAGCCGATGTTCTTGCCATCGAGAAACCAATACTGAGCGTTGGGATTTTCCGCTGACTGAAAAAGCTGCGGCCGATACTTCTTCTCAGTCCCCTCGAGATATTCCCAGGTCTGTTGAGTTTCCACGACGTGGGCATCTGCATCGATAATCATGGTCCCGTCCTCCCTGGGGAGTAACTAATCGAAGTGCTCGCTTCGTATACTCGCCGAAAACACGCGTCCTCCCATACCGAATACTACGCCGGAAAACCGCTGTCCAGTGGTTTCGCCGCGTCGGTTCCGTTGACAGCGAAAAACCGGCGCACTAGCATGGCCAAAACTATGGCGCAAGAAGATGACGCGTCAGCGGTCGTGCCAGAAGCTAGGCCGCTGGGTTCTGAAGGTGTCGCGGTGCCCTCTCGACCCACGGCCGGACCCGGATGGCAAAGGACTAAAACGCTTGCTCTTAGAGCCGGCTCCATTCTGACTATGGTCATCGTCTGGTGGTTGATGACTTTCTTTTTCCCGCCTTCTTTGGTGCCGCAGCCGTTGGAAACTTTTTCGGAAGTCGGCTCGATCGTTAGCTCAGGAAGCTTTCTCGGCGAGATGGGAGCGACCCTTCGTCGTGTCGGAGTCGGGTTCGGCATTGCGATGTTGATTAGTATCCCGTTGGGTATTCTCATGGGAACCGTCAAATCGCTGGAGAATTTTTTTGAGCCGCCGGTGATTCTCGGACTCACCATGCCGGGACTAGTTTGGGCGGTGCTGGCTATTATGTTTTTCGGGCTCTCGGAGACGAGCGCCTATGCCGCGGTGGCGATCACGATCCTCCCCATGCTGGCGATCAGTCTCTGGCAGGGAGCCAAGTCGATCGATAAAGATTTGATCGACATGAGCCGGGCGTTCCATGCGAGCGCATGGTCGAAAGTCGTTGACGTAATTCTGCCGCAGCTGATCTCGCATATTCTTGCGGCGATTCGCTATGGCCTCGGCTTGGCCTGGAAAGTCGTGGTCGTCGTGGAAATGTTCGGTTTTAGCAATGGAGTCGGCTATCAGGTGGTGCGCGGTTTTAACGTCTTCTCAATCAAAGCCGTGCTCGCCTGGGCGATCACTTTTCTCGTCGTGATGATCGTCATCGAGTTCGGCATCATCGGCTGGTTGGAAAGCCGCGTGACCCGTTGGCGTCCGCGTGTCGAAGCGTGGAGGCGGTAAATGGCCTATGTCCACGTCGAAGATGCGGTCAAGTATTTCCCGCGCGAGGACGGCACGGACATGCTGGTCCTCGATCGGGTCTCTTTCGATACCAAGGAATTCGGCATCACCTGCCTTTTAGGGCCGTCGGGCTGCGGCAAATCCACATTGTTGAATGCGATCTCCGGACTCGAACGGCTGGATGAGGGACGAGTGGAAGTGGTTTCAAGCCACGGATCTTCGCGAACGCGGCCGCCGAGGCTCGGCTACGTGTTTCAGGACCCGCGCCTGCTTAACTGGAAAAGGGTCGAAGAAAATCTCACCTTTGCCTTGAAAGGAATGAGGATACCGCCGGGTGAATGGCCGGAACGTCTGGAAAAATATCTCGGCATCGTCGGCCTGCTCGAGTTCCGCAGCCAGTTTCCGCTATATTTATCCGGCGGGATGCGCCAGCGGGTCGGGTTGGCTCGCGGTCTGGTCATCGAGCCGGAAGTGCTGCTCATGGATGAGCCCTTCAGCAAGCTCGACCAGCTTACCGCCCGAAGACTCAGGGAAGAGGCGCTGCAGATTTGCGCGCGGCTGAGGCAGACGACTGTGCTGGTAACCCACGATGTCGAAGAGGCGGCTTACATGGGAGATCGGATCGTAATCCTAAGGGCGCGGCCCGCGCGCATCGTCGACATTTTGGAAAATCCATTGCCGCCGGGGCAAAGAGATGTGGATGACAGCGAGTTCATCAGGTTCAAAAGGAACCTCCTTCAATCGGTGTTGCAGCCCATGGAAAAGGACGAGGTGCTGTAGTGAGAAAATACTTACTCGGACTCACAGGTCTCGTTTTCTTTGCTCCAGGTCTTCCCAATCCAAGACGTGATCGAATAATTATCGACTATGAGCGAGTATCGGATCATACCTGCCGGAGCGATCTACTTAAAGCGGCTCGGTGAGCCGCCCCGTGAGCGAATCCAGCTTCTAAAGACCCGACACCCGAAACCCGAATCCGTCCTCGGGGTGTGAACCATTTTTGATACAGGCTAGAGCAAAGTAACTACGCCTGATTATTCTGCCGGCCTTGCCTGACTCGCACTCCACGTAAAATTCTTAATCATTACAGTGTGTTTCCGGGCCAGCCTAGCTGTCTGAGACTGGCACATTGCTTGCGCTATCGCACGACCGAAGCGGTAAGCATTGACGGAAATATCAGCTTTGAATTAAAAGCTCTGTCTAATGTTTGCCCGCCGAGCCCGGTGCGGCAGCATCTGTGAAGGGTATTACTTCGGCCCGACCGGCTCGCTCGGCGTCGGGCTTTTTTCGATTTTGGATTGGCGATTTTAGATTTTGGATTAAGGGAGAAAGTCGGATGAATGAAAAGTCTTGGCTCCGAGATCTGATTTCGCAATCCGATAATCGGAAATCGAAAACCTGTACTGAGCTAAGTCGAAGTATCCAAAATCTAAAATCGATGGGGCTTCTCGTGATCTTCCTCCTGCTCATGGGGCATATGGGAATGGCCGCAGCGCAACAGCCAGCATCAAAGCTTCGCCGAATAGGTTATCTCACTCAGGCAAGTGAGACCGGGGCCGGCTATGAAATGTTCCGGCAAGAACTTCGCAATCTCGGTTACGTGGAAGGAAACAATGTTGCAATCGAATATCGATCTGCCGAAACCCAGCCTCACCTGGACAGGTTAGCAACTAGTTTCCTTAAGAAGAAAGTTGACGTCATCGTCACGGTTGGAGGTAGAGCAACCCGAACGGTCCAAAAAGCCACGAAGACCGTCCCGATTGTTTTCACCCTTAGTGGCGATCCAAATCGAAAGCGGTTTTGTCGAGAGCCTTGCGAAACCGGGAGCAAACCTGACGGGTATCACCTGGATGGCGTTTGAGCTAGCGGGCAAGCGCCTAGAGCTTCTAAAAGAGGCCGCGCCTAAGATTTCCCGTGTGGCTGTGCTGGTTAATCCGACCCATCCAGGTGAATACCGTGAGTCGAGGAACGCGTGGAGCACAGCGCGCAGCTTAGGAATGACTCTCCTCTACCATCGAGTAAGAGACAAGAGAGTACGACTTCGCTTTTGATGATATTCCCAGCGAGAAGGCTGACGGACTTCTTGTGTTTCCGGAAGAGAAATCAATGGAGCATCGCCTGCAGATCGCAGACTTCGCGATGAAGCACCGCCTGCCAAGCATGTTTGGGTGGAGGGAGTACGTGGAGGCTGGCGGACTTATGGCCTATGGTCCAAACCGCGCGGAATCATTAAGGCGCATCGCCGTTTATGTAGACAAGATCTTTAAAGGAGCCAGGCCTGCTGATCTGCCCGTCGAGCAGCCGACGAAGTTTGAGCTGGTGACTAATCTGAAAACCGCGAAGCAGATCGGATTAACAATTCCTCCTAATGTTCTAGCCAGAGCCGACAGAGTAATCCGATGACCGAACAATCTAAAATCCAAAACCTGTACTGAGCGGAGTCGAAGTATCGAAAATCTAAAATTGTGAGGCGATCCTGGCCAACGTCTGACAGAGGCGGTAAGCCTGAGTGGTCAAAACAAAACCGAAAACGCTAAGCGAAAGCTAAAGGTAGTCGGACAGGACCAGCACTTCGATGGCATCGACTTTTCGAATCCGCTTATCATTGGTCAAAAAAAGCGAGGCTTC
>JBOHVS010000139.1:0-11099 GCA_050735975.1 Binatia bacterium
ATGTTGCTCTTATGGCCCGAGTCGTCGAAGCGCTGGGAAATGAGGTGCAACGAGGCGGCCAAGAAGTTTTTTCGCTCGATGATAGGACCGTCCGTTTGGACAGAAACGAGTTTCCGGTCGTCTACAGTTCCAAGCTCAGACAAAAAGTCATTCTGGATCTAGAGGACGGCATCCCCGCATCGTTGAGAGCAAAACTTGCCGATCCGAGTATCGCGACTCCTGTTTTCCCGGTGAGCAAAGAGGCTTCGCTTCAGGTCGCGGTCAGCCAGTTGCTTTCCGGGCTTGGTTATCAGTCACTCCCCGGCGACCGGCCCGTGGTGATCTCGGACGGAGGCGTTGCATTGGAGGTCAAGGGAAATTGGGTAGTACTGGCTCCGCAGGAAAGCAACAAAGTCCAGGAGGTATTCGTCGTTACGCTTTCCGAGCAGCCCGGGGAAATTCCCGAGTACTTGCGGAAGGCGCTTTCTGCGAGGGGCTTGCATCTGCGGGATATCGTGCTGCCGGCGGCGTCCCGATCGCCGGTCGACACGATTAACAAACCGGCAGATCTAAACGCGACGGTCAAGCGTTGGCCGCACGATAAGCGAGAGCTCATCGACGCGATGCTGTCGGCCTTCGGCATTCCATTCGCTGTCTCCCAAACACTGACTGTCGAGTTGCGGCAAGGACTTCGAATGGAGTTAAAGGGCGACCGAATTTTCGAAGCCAATGGGAAGCGGTCGGCATTGCTCTTTCAGCGCGTCGAACCGGCGATCAAAAGGGCGCTGCAGGAGACGCAAGGACTGACTGTCTATGAATTGGACATCTCCACTTTAACACGCAGAGAGATCGTGTCCCGGTTATTGAATGAAATAGGAGAGCAGTCGGCATACCGCGAACATCGCTTCGCCGCGGCGAACGGCGCCAACAAAGATCGGCTGAATATCACCGCGTGGGGATTTCTCCTGTCGAATCGAGGGATGTTCGTCACGGATCGCGAGATTCCCCGGCCTCTCCAGCGATTCTTTTTTGAAAAAGGCCTGGAGATAGTCTATTTTCAGTAAGCGAGTTTTTTCTTCACCGTCCGCGCCCGTAGCTCAACTGGACAGAGCATCAGACTTCGGATCTGAGGGTTGGGGGTTCAAATCCCTCCGGGCGCGCCACAAGTTTTGCCAGTTGCTTCTGAGTTAGGTTGTGGTTCTCGTAAACTGCGCCAACTAAAAATGACTCTGACCCCCTTAATTTACTCTCGCGAAACGTAAAAGCTTTCCTTACACCCAATGGGAGAAAAGATCCTTGTTGTCGAAGACGAGCCTTTGACCCGATCCAACATTTCTGAGCTGCTCCGAAACAAGGGCTACGAGGTAACGGAAGCAAAGGACGGGGCCGAAGCAGCGGAACTACTTGGCGATCAGGGGTTCGACCTGGTAATTGCTGATTTCGTAATTCCTAAAATCCACGGACTTGATCTGGTGGACTTGATTCGCTCTAGATGGCCGAGTCTCCGGATTATGATTATCTCGGGGTATCTGTCGGCCAGCGCCCGGAAGGTTATCTTAGAAGGATACGCAGACTTTATTCAGAAACCTGTTGATGCCGATACTCTACTCTCAAGAGTGCGGCTTCTGCTCCTCCCGGCGCGCCGTCTGCATTAGTCAGCTCACCTCTTCCGCTCTTTATACCGCGCGAATCCTACCTCCCAGTGCGGAGTTACTAAAGCGAAAAAAAGGAGTTACATTGAAAGAGGTTATCGAGACGGAAAATAGACCTTCCTTCGTAAAATCGTTCTGGGAGAATCACAATGACTAAGAAAGAACAGGCCGTACACTTGGGCGGGGCGGTACTCGATCGCTCCCGTCATGTTTGCGCGTTTTTTTATAGTAAGGATGAGGAGTATAGCGTTCTCATGCCGTTCATCAAGGAAGGGCTTGAGTGTGGCGATAAAGCCTACCACATTGTTGAGTCCAGTCATCGCCCGGAGCATCGACGGCGGCTCCAGGCAGCCGGTATAGACACGGCAAACGCCGAAGCCAAAGGACAACTCGACATCCGCGCCTGGGAGGACGCTTACTTACGGGACGGACACTTCAACCAAAACCGGATGCTCACTTTGATTGAGCAAGTCCTGACTGGGGGCCAGGCCCAAGGATTTGCGCTCACGCGCTTGGTTGCCAATATGGAGTGGGCATTGGAGGATCGTCCCGGCGTTGAGGACCTCGTAGAATACGAGACGCGGCTGAACTACGTCCTCCCAAAGTATGACGATGCCGTATGCTGAACTTACGATCTGGCCCGGTTCGGTGCCAGCATAATGATGGACATTATGCGTACTCATCCAATGGTGATCATGGGTGGCGTTCTACAAGAGAACCCGTTCTTCGTACCGCCCGACCAGATGCTTCGTGAACTGCGGCTGCGTAAGCAGACCGTTACCCATTAGCCTAATGGCCAAATACCTCGCTCGCACCTGCCCTAAATGTAAGGACTACCTCGGGGGGGCCGAGAGAATGAGGCGCGGAAAGTGGCGATGTAACTGGTGAAGCGGTATTGCGACCGGACGTTACCCGAGATGGCGCAATATTTCGGGACCGGTAGTTATTCCGCAGTGAGTTGGAACTGCCGTGCGATAGAAGTCAACATGGCCAAGGAAAAGAAACTCAGAAACGGGATTGAAAAGGTCGCTGCTAGTATTAATCAACTCCATACTTGACCCCAGTTCGAGACCCCAGTTTCAGTTTCTCGCCCACCGGCCAGTTCTGGGCGATCGAAGTCAAAAAACCCGGCGGCAAACCGACCAATGAACAAACTGCCTTCCTAAATCGCGTGCGCGCGAATGGCGGAATGGCTATTCTCGCCTACTCGATTGATGACGTATTGGACAAACTGGGGCGCTCAAGCAGGAGATGAAGAGTTAATCAACCTGACTGAGTTTTACAGCCCTAAGAATTTCCTCTATGGTTGCTGTCAGCCATTCTTCAGTGCCGTCTTTAAACTTTACTGGGGTCAAGCCAAGATTATGTCCCGGCGGTATATGGGAAAAATTTCGAGCGTTTACTTCGATTGGCTTGTTATCTTGGGTGTAAAAAATCATACGAGCCCTCCCAATATCCACAGGGAGAATACGACAAAGGGGCTTATAATAAAAGGAGAATGGACGATAAGCGCGAACTCATGGCCGTTACAAACAACCGCCCAAAGCTAAACTGACACTATGACCGGTGAGCAATTCGAAACTAGGCCAACTGAGTATCATTTTCTGAACCTTGAAAACCATTTTTTCTTATCGTATGGCCTAAATCCTTCGACTTCGACGGTAAATTCATCATCCTTCGAATATCTCCTGAAGAATGGGATCGCTTCGTACGGCCGGCCGTCTTTGAAACGACAATATATGTGCGGATCAGGATAGTATTCATCTCCCTCCCAGTCCACGTGTTCAATTAAATCAAACGGAATGCGGCCCACGGGATAGGCCGTAACTTGGGGAATTGGGGATGATCAAGTCTGGAGTTAGGTAGTTTAACCCCAGTCTTAAAGCTCACGATTCCTTTTACTTTTGATATTGGGAGGGAGATTTAGCCCAGAGTACCTTTTCACGCCGCTTGACCGGCGTCCTGTCAATAAAATAGTTCTCTGACCCGAATTTTCCCACGAATTTTCATCACTGACCCGAATTTTCATTCCGTTGTTGGTCGGCTGTTTTGAGACTATCAGCGAGGAGCGCGACGAGCGGTGACATTCGCCTATTTCGACACAAGCGCTTTGGTAAAGCGATACGTTAGGGAGCGGGGTTCCGCGCGGGTTGCGTCTTTGCTGCGTCGGCACGATTTGTTGTCCTTGGCGATCACTCCGGTCGAAGTCTTGTCCGCCTTATGGAGACGAAAACGCAGCGGCGACTTGTCCGAAGAAAACCTCTCGGCGACGTTGAGCAGGGTTCAGAGTGAGCGAATACGATGGGAGTTGGTCGAGGTAGGTGGGACGGTTTTAAGCCGGGCTGAAGAGATCGTTCAGGGAACCGTGCCTATGCGAGCCTTGGGCGTGATTCATGTCGCTTCGTTGACGACATTTCAAGCTGCTGCCGGAATCCGAGTTCCGTTTATAACGGGCGATGACAGGCAGCGCGACGCCGCGGAGGAGATGAAGTTGGATGTCGTCTGGGTCGGCTAGAACGAGGGAGAGGATTTGTTTACTTTGCAGCACTACCGCTTTCAACTCGAGCCTGAAGCGGCGCTTCACATGCCCGCCTGTCTGCCAGGGCACAGGCAGACCGGATCGTGTGTGTCCTGCGAATTGCCGCAGGCAGGAGAGCTTGACAGTCAAATGATGAAGGGCAAGGGACCTGAAAGACGGCGGATGGGGACCCTAAATCACGCCCTAGCTGGTGTATCACAGTCCAAGATTTGACCCCAAGGCCTGCGCTCGGAAGCGTAAAGGGCGATAATTGACTCGATCAAATCCACCGGCTACTCTCAAGATATGCCTGATCAATACACTGCGGTAGCAAGTATGCTGGAGAAGTTGGGGATCGCGAGTCAATGGCGTATCGTTGAGCCGGCGCCGGGTGGATTTCGCGATAACGTCTGGATTCAGAATATCGAGCAGAGACTAAGCGGCTATGTTGAGGTCTCACCCGTAGACGCTCAGTTTCTTGATGAATACGAGATGATGATTAAGATTCAGATGGCAATGATTAAAGCCAGCTTTCGCTAATAGTTAGTGGGTATTTTATAGTCCAAACTGCTAGTAGCATCGTAGGTTCACTCGCATATTGACGTGGCGCCGGAAGTTTCCGTCTTGAAATCTTCGATGCGCAGGTGCAGTCTATTCATTAAATACGATAATCCGTGCCGGTTCGAGTCCGCTCCGGGCAGCAAGAGTCCATCTCGAATTCTTGACTTGCGGGTTTTCAAATTGCTCCATTGCTGCGGCTGTGATATACAGCCAGCGATGTCCGTTGAGCCCGATAGTCTTCGAACTCCTCCCAGGCTAAAGAACGGGATGCGGCTGGTCTGGTTGACCTTGTGGGTTCTCTGTGCGATAGGCCTGTTTATGACCTGGACATCGAAAGCGGGGCTTGCTTTCCTGGCAGGGTTTGTTTTGAGCCCGTTCGGTATTTTATACGCGTTTCAAAAACAAGGGAAAGTGAAGGTATGTCCCTGCTGTAAGATGAATATCCACGCGGACTCCAGCATCTGTTCGGACTGCCAGCGGAAAGCTGACCCAGCTAGAACGGCCCTCATGGAGCAAGAACAGCATCAAACAGCGGGTAGTAGCCGAGACGTGCCTGTTTAAAGGCGCTGCCGCCCTTGAAGACACCACCCGATTATGCAATTGAGTTAATGAGATTTCGGGCCGCCTCGTAACCTTACAAGATCTCTCCGATCTCGCTTGCTTGTTGTTACTTGCCTTTCTTACGCACTAAGAACGAAAGGCTCTGCTTTACGTCGGCTGGCATCGAAAGAATTTCGTTGACCAGCTTTTCGGTCTTCTCACCGGAAACGGGTGTGATGACGAGCTTGGACTTCTTGGCTTCCGCGAGCAGCGCGGGGTCCTTCAGGACGTTAGCCAATCCCTTGCGCAAAATGGCGATGCGCTCTTTCGGAGTCCCCGGAGGGAGGCTGAAGGGGCGCTGAAAATCCATTTGCGCCGCCCAGCCCCTGTAGATCGCGTATTGCTTCGGATCTTTGATAACGTCTTTGAAAAGCGGAAGATCCTTGACTTCCGGGTCATCCCATTTCTCGCTGATGATGAAGGGTATGAGTTTATCGCCCCCCGGCGCATCCAGCATGGCGCGCGCCGTGACTCTCATAGATTCCCATTGAGAGCAAAAGGCCTGAAGTTCGCGCGTTTGCAAAGCGAGCCTAGTGGTGGCAGTCCCCGTGTAACCGCTTACAACATCAAACTTGGTTCCCAAGGTTTCGTTCAAGATGAGCGGCAAATCGTATCCCGTAGAGCCTGCTCGCGTGGCCCCCACCTTCAAAGGCTTGTTGTACTTTAAGACGTCGTCGAGTGTTTTAAGTCCCGTGAACCCCATGACCATGCACAGCGGTACGCCCACGCTAGGCGCGCCAATCCAGCCGAGCTTGCGAAAATCGATGGCGATGCGCGGATCGCCGAGGCCCTTCTGTACGACGAGCGAGTTGTTGAACATGGCGATCGTCAATCCGTCGCGGCTGCCCTGCTTGTAGATGTAGTTGGCGGCCACCAAACCACCGGCGCCGGTCATGTTCTCGACAATAGTCTCGGGATTGCCGGCGATATGCTTGCTAATATGGCGCGCCACGGTACGTGCGTAAGTGTCGTAGCCGCCACCCGCGGCGACGCCGACAATGAACCGTATTGTTTTGCCTTTGTAGAAGTCTTCGGCCAGAGCCGGCGTGGAGATACACAAAATAAGATAAGCAACTAACACGGCTGCTACGTGGGTGATCCTCATCATCGTCCTTCTCTCCTTTCCTTTCTAAACCTTTGGTCCGCTATGTATCGCTTTCGTCATTCCCGCGCAAGCGGGGATCCAGATTCTTTTTTGTATTTTCCTGGATTCCGGCTCTCGCGTACACCCACCCGTTCGGCCGGAATGACGGCATGAATCCTGATGGATTTGTGAGACGCTACATTGGACTCTCCAACTTCACTCGATTCCCTTGATGGAACAGATGGAGCCGGTTTGGTTCGACCTTGAGATGCATGATCTCGCCTCGACCCAGGGGCAGCTGCGCGTTCGCTCGCGCCACCAGCTCGATCCCTGCGCACTGCAGGTGGACGAAGCGGTCAGACCCGAGATCCTCGATCAGGTTGATCTCGCCGTGGATCCAGGCGTCCGCAGGACCGCTCGGATGCATATCTTCCGGACGAATGCCGATCGTCATCGGCTGCCCGGCGTATGCCGTGCCGCGTCCCGAGAGAGCTTCCGAAACATTGACGCGGAAGCTCCCGCTATCAAACGTAGCGCCGTCCTGATCGATTCGTCCGTCAATCAAATTCATTTGCGGACTCCCGACAAAACCGGCCACGAAGGTATTGACCGGCTGGTGGTAAATAGCTGAAGGAAGACCGATCTGCTGGATCTTGCCGCGATTGAGAATCACGATCTTCTCTCCCAGGGTCATCGCTTCCGTTTGATCGTGGGTGACGTAGAGAATGGTTGAATGGAGTTTCTGATGCAGCCGGGCCAACTCGACCCGCATGTTCGCGCGCAGCGAAGCGTCAAGGTTCGACAGGGGCTCGTCGAATAGGAAGATCTTAGGTTGGCGCACTATGGCGCGTCCCACGGCCACCCGTTGTCGCTGCCCGCCGCTGAGTTGCTGCGGTTTGTGATTCAACTGGGATTCAATCTCTAAAAGCCGGGCCGCGTCGATGACTTTCCTATGGATCTCATCTCTGGAGACCCCGTGCAGCCGCAAAGAGAAAGCGAGATTGTCAAAGACAGTCATATGAGGATAAAGAGCGTAGTTCTGGAACACAAAAGCTATATCTCTTTCACCAGGCGGCAGGTTGTCCACTTGCTTGTCGCCGATAAGAATCTTTCCGGTTGCGGCGGATTCCAATCCGGCTACGAGTCTGAGTAGCGTGGACTTACCGCAGCCGGATGGACCCAGCAGCACGCAAAACTCTCCGTCCTTGACTTCGAACGAAACGTCCTCAAGAACACTCGTCCGACCAAATGCTTTTCTAAGATTGTGTATAGAAAGAGAAGCCATAGCCCTCCTCTCGTCGGGATTTCAAATTGCAGATCTCAAATTGCAAATCTGGCAAATCTGAGATCTGAAATATCTGAAATCCGAGATTCCGCGACCGCGGATCTATCCTTTCACGGCTCCGGCCGATAACCCCTGCACGATGCGCCGCTGAAAGATTAGCGTGAGCACGATGAGCGGCAAGGTGGCCATGGTGGAAGCCGCCGCTATTTCTCCCCACGGCATCGTATATTCCCCTGGAAACAGCGCAATACCGACGGGCAGGGTTTGCCTCGCCGGGTAAGTGAGGATAATCAAGGCAAAGAAAAATTCATTCCATGCCTGGATGAAGACCAGAATGGCCGCGGTGAAAAGCCCCGGCGCAGCGAGAGGGATCATTACCTTCCTGAGCGCCTGGAGCCTGGTGCACCCGTCGACTAAAGCCGCCTCTTCGATCTCGTAGGGCAGTTCTTTAAAAAACGTCGTAAGCACCCAGATCGCAAACGGCAAGGACAGCGATATATAAGCCGCAACGATTCCATGATAGGTGTTGAGCCAATCGAGATAGTTGAGGATGCGCCAGACGGGGCCCGCTATGGCGATTTGCGGAAACATGGAGATCATGAGGAGAAGCATCAAGTAAGATCTCATCCAACGAAGCTTGAAGCGCGCTAGGGCGTAAGCGGCCGCAGAGGCAATGGCGACGCTGATGAAGGTTGTTGCGCTTGCGATAATAACGCTGTTGCCTATGTACTTGAGAAGCCCGTGCTGTTCCAGAGCAGAACGATAGAAATCCCAATGAAAGCTTGGAATGATTTCGGGCGGGATGGCTGTAATTTGGCCCGGAGCTTTCCACGAGGTCAGAACGAACCAAAGGAACGGAATGAGGCTGAGGGACCCGATCAGGAAGATCCACAATGGGAAAAGCCATCTCCGCATCTATGGGGTCCTTTCTAAGATGCGCGCGCCGAGGAGGCGGATATAAAAGAGGGAGAGCAGCAGGGACAGACAAAATACCGCGACGGAAATTGCGGAGCCATAGCCGATCATCCCTTCGGCAAAGCTTTTCTTATATCCGTAAAACTGCAATACGTTGGTGGCGTCTGCGGGTCCTCCCTGCGTCATGACGAAAACGAGATCAAAAACCCTGAGCGCATCGATGGTCCTGAAGAGGAGGGCCAATAGGAGCGCGGGTTTCAGCAGGGGCAAGGTTATATGCCGAAACTTCTGCCAGGCTGTCGCCCCATCGATGCCGGCCGCTTCATACAGCTCCTCCGGAATCGTTTGTAGCCCAGCCAGGATGATCAAAGCGGCGAACGAGCTGGTCTTCCAAATATCCGCAACCATGATTGCCGCCAGCGCCAGCTCGGGATCGGCTAAGGGGGCAAGGTAAAGGTGGGTCTTGTCGCCAAAAAAGAAGTAGTTAAACAGACCGTAACGATCATTGAAAATAAAGCGCCACATCTGCGACGAAACTACGGTTGGCATGGCCCACGGAATCAGCACAACCGCCCGAAGCAGCGCGCGCCCGCGAAAAGAGGCATTCAATACCAGGGCCATGGCGAGACCCAGGGTTACTTCCGCTGAAGCGGTCACAATGACGAAGGTGAGGGTGGTGACAAAGGAATCGAGAGCGACGGGATCGGTTAAAAGATCGGTATAATTTTCCCAGCCGACAAATTTTTGCCCAAGCCAGGGAAGAGTTAGGATGAGGCGGTAGAAGCTTAGGCGAAAGGATTCGCTGATCGGGTAAAGAGAAAAAATAAGCACGAACAGAAAACTTGGAAGCAGGAACGGAAGCGCGGAACGGGTCTCACGGTTCATCGAGACATCCTACCTCGGACGATTGCACCACAGAGGAGCCAACGCGGCCAAGCCGCAACCGAGGAAGAAAAGCACATTTTACCGCAGAGGCACAGAGTACGCAGAGTTTCTATTATTTTCAAACTCCCGCCTCCGCGTCCTCAGCGCCTCGGCGGTGAGATCTCCGAATCTTTCTTTACCAGGGAAGACCAAAGGATTATTCTCGCGCCAAGCATGTCGTCAGCAACGTCGAAGGGACGGGCCTTAACCTTGACCTAAATCTCAACCTGCTTAATGCCTGCCGTCACGGAGCAGATCCAACACCCGATCCATATCCCGGGCGGCCAGATCGGCAAGCCGGTCGATATTAGAGTCAGGAATGGCAATGGCTGAGCTGAAGTACCGCTGCATGATATTCGAGAGCGGAATATAAACCGGGGTTCGAGGCCGGGGCACGGCCCGCTTGAAAGTCTCCAACTGAAAATTAAACTGCGGATTTTTCTTCAGGATCTCAGGGTCGCTGTAGAGATCGGCTCGGGTGGGAGCGCGCCCCATGAAAAGCGCGATCCGCTTTTGCATCTCCCTGCCCGTCATAAACGCGACGAATTTCCACGCCAGAGCGGGGTTACGAGAGAAACGGCTGATCGCGAGCTGCCAGCCGCCTAAAGTAGCGACGCTCTGTCTCCCCGAGAAGCTTGGCAGAAGAGTCAAACCGGTGCGGCCGGCGACCTTAGATGTCGCGGGATCGTTGGCGATCTCCCAAGCGTAGGGCCAATTGCGGTGAAAAATCGCTCTTCCCTGGGTAAACAGAGCCAGAGACTCCGGCTCCTGATACGCCAGGACGCCGCGGTGGGAAATCTCGCCGATAATCTCGTCGCGCACGAAACTCACCGCTTCTTTGGCTTTCGAAAGGTTGAGAGCACTTTTCAGTTCCGCTTCATTCCAAAGGGCGCCGCCATTCCCTACGATATATTCCATCATGTTGCAGACGAGTCCTTCGTATTGTTTAAACTGGCCCGAAAAGCCGGTGAGGCGAGGGTCTTTCTCTTGCGCTACGATGTTTTTTGCCTGGCGCACCAGCTCCGGCCACGTCCGAGGAGGGGTAAAATTGTATTTTTCCAGGAGGTCTTTCCGGTAATAAAGCATTCCGGCGTCTATGAACAGGGGCACCCCGTAGATCCGGCCCCGGTAAGTGTTTGCCAGGATAGGCGCCGGAAGAAACTGTTTTTGCTCGCTCGGAGGAAACCATGAATCCAGCGCCAGTGCCCAACCGGCGGAGGCAAATTCGGCGGGCCAGATCACGTCCATCACGAAAACATCCATATTCGGGTCACGATTCCTTAGCTTCTGCGTTATTAGATCGTGAAGATCGGTTGAGGATTGGGGACCGATTTCGCGGATAACTTTAGTCCCCGGGTTTTGTTTTTCGAAATCGGCGATGGCGCGGTCCCACATCCAGGGCGGCTGGGGGTTCCAAGTCACGAAGCGAATAGATTCAGCGCTACGGCACTGGCCGGGTAATAAACAGATGAACAGTAGGACCACTAAAGAGATGCCCATGGCATTTTTAATGAAATCAACTCAAACCAGGTTCATGCTTCGACAGGCATGAACGGTAGATCCCTTGCTGGCCGATCAGTC
>JBOHVS010000140.1:0-2507 GCA_050735975.1 Binatia bacterium
GGGGAGGTGAAGGCGGTGGTTGACAAACGATCGGCACCGGATGTACACGCGAAGACGCGCACCGGTGTATCTATGAATCAACCCGCGAACGGATGAACGTCGAAAGCGCGCCGCCGCCCGAGGTAAATGAAAGACGGACCAAATCGATCGATTGTGAGGACGTTATGGAAAAATTTTTTCTCGCGCTCTTGGCCTGTTTGCTTTGGAGTTCCGATGTTTCGGCCCAGCCGTCTTTTTATCAAGGCAAGACCGTCACTATCCGCGTCGGATTCAGCGCGGGCGGGGCGTTCGATGTGTGGGCGCGGATTATGGCCGCTCATCTGGGCAAATACATTCCCGGCAATCCCGCCTTTGTGGTGCAGAATATGACCGGCGGCGGATCGATGATCGCGGCGAATTACGTTTACAGCGTCGCCAAACCGGACGGCCTTACTCTTGGAGTCGTCAGCCCCGGGATTTACATCCAGCAACTCTCGGGACACCAGGAGGTTCGCTTCGACTGGTTTAAATACAGCTGGATCGGTTCCCCGGAAAAGACCGACAGGATCTTCTATATTCGCGCGGACACTCCTTATAAAACGCTGGAGGATTTGCGCAACGCCGTCGAGCCGCCCAAGTGCGGCGCTACGGGTATCGGCACCGCCGCTTATTACTTCCCCAGGTTTCTCCAGGAAGCTTTTGGGCTGAAGCTGGCGATGGTGCCGGGCTATAAGGGTGCGGCCGACGCCAACCTCGCGATCGAGAAGGGAGAGGTGCAATGCTGGTGCGGATCGGTTCAAGCCTATTTTGGCAGCGAACCGGGCCGCACGTGGTCCAAAACCGGTTTTGTCCGCGTGCTGACTCAAGGTGGACAAAAACGCCATCGAAATCTTCGCGACGTGCCGACGGTGTGGGAGTTGATGGATAAGCACAAAACCAGCGAGATCTACAGGCGGGTAGGTAAGATATTGGTCCTTCCCGACGACATGGGCCGGCCGTTCTTTGGTCCTCCGGGAATACCGGCGGATCGGCTGAAGCTTCTTCGCGACGGATTTGTCAAAATGATGGAAGATCCCAGCGTGATAACTGAGGCGAAAAAGAGAGGACTGGAACCAAGTCTTATGACGGGCGAGGAAGTTGAAGCTTTGGGACGCGAGCTCGGCACGCCGTCGCCGGAAATTCTTCAACGTATGAAACCGCTACTCGAGAAGTAAATAGAACTGTTATGGAAATTGTCGAGGTGCAGGAGTTTCTGAAAGACAACCACCACGGCGTGTTGGTGGCCCGCAAGAAAGACGGCTCGTTGCAGATGACCCTGGTATCTCCGGTCATCGGGACCGATGGCAACGTGATCATCACCGCGCGTGAGACGACCTACAAGGTCAAGAACATCAAGCGCTACCCGCAAGTCTCGCTGCTCGTGTACGGCGAAAAATTTCACGGCTCCAATTACGTACAAATCGACGGCAAGGCCGAAGTCATCCCGCACCCGGATGCGATGGATATTGTCCTCGATTGGCACCGCCAGATCCGCGGTGAACCTGAGAGTTGGAACGAGATTCGCCAAAAAACGCTCGCCGAGGGCCGCATCGCTATTCGCGTCGCGATCGAAAAGGTCGGCCCGCAGAACAGGAAATAAGCTACTCGTGTTTGCCCGCGGGTTTTCCCTCACGGACCCGGCTCGAAGCCAAGATTTAACCGCCTACCCTACTTTTCAACCCAAGACTAAGGTGCGAAACTGGGGACAAGGAGGTACCGCTTGTGTCGGAGATAAAAACGATTGGCGAAACGGCAGGCTTGGTGTGGAATTACTTGCGGTCGAATGGAGAGTGCAGCCTCAGTGCCTTGGAAAAAGGGGTTCGCGGTCCGAAATCGATGGTATCCATGGCTGTCGGCTGGCTTGCGCGTGAGGGCAAGGTGGAAATAAAGAACGAAAAGCGAGCCGTTCGAATCTCATTGATAGAAGCCTGAGAAACGCAATACGTCCAATTCAGTGGGTTTGAGAGGTCCATCGCATAATCCGCTAAAGATTCTTCAGGCAAAGCTTTCTTCGCCGTGGCCTTAAATGACGGAAGGCCGAGACGACAGAATTTTCTGCAAGCTGGCGGTCCGGGGCGACTGTCACTGTTCGGCCACGTGAATTTTGCTGTGGGTTCCCTCGCGAATTCCTCAGCCAATCCTACGCCATTCGCTCTGAGTAAGAGGAATCCGCGGAAATGCCGGCCGTCGGACCGGTGAACCGGATAACGTGAGATTCCGCCGAGAGTGCTCCACTTTCCGTCTCATTTCGGCCCAAGACCGGTGATTGTTCTTGCGCAGCTTCTCCAAGGCGGCGTAGCTCCTCTGCAGCATCTGGTCGCTGATTTGTAATCCGCTCGCAGCGATAACGGATTTAAACTGGTCAAAGGTAAAAGTCTTTTCCAGGCGCCGTTCTAATAGTTGAGATTGGCGAGCCTGCTTGGAATCGGCTTTTCCCAAGTGTACTTGCAATGCCGCGGCCATGTCGATGATCTGGGCACGGCCCGGGC
>JBOHVS010000141.1:0-3770 GCA_050735975.1 Binatia bacterium
GGATTTATTTTTTCGGCCTCCTGAGCGGCGGCAAAGTCGAAGCGCCGTGGTTTACTTCGGCGGCGGCGTCGGCCGGCAAGGAGGCGTATTCGCTGTGGCAGCACTTCCCATAGCAGGCTGCGGAAAAAGGTCTTTTTCAGCAAGCTGCCATAGAAGACTTTGGGAGACTAAGCGATGTTGCGAATTGGCGAGAAGGCTCCTGATTTTTCGTTGAAAGGCGTGCAGCAGGGAAAAGTTGCGGATTATTCCGTGCAGCAATACAAAGGACGGTGGCTCGTGCTATTTTTCTACCCCGCCGATTTTACCTTCATCTGCCCGACGGAAGTCAGCGGTTTCGATAAACTGGCGCATGAGTTCCGTTCGGAGAAGGCTGAGATCCTGGGTCTTAGCACCGATTCTCTGGAGAGCCATCGTAAGTGGGCCGAAGAATTGGGCGGGCTGAACTACCCCCTTCTTAGCGACTACCAAAAGGAGGTCAGCCGCGCCTACGGAGTGCTGGACGAGGAAGCGGGTGTTTGTTTGCGGGCCACGTTCATCATCAATCCTTCCGGCCACTTTTCGTATATGGTGGTCAGCCATACCAACGTCGGCCGCAGCGTCGAGGAAACCTTGCGGGTTTTGAAAGCCTTGCGGACCGAACGGCTCTGTCCCTCTGACTGGAAGCCCGGCGAAGCTACGGGCGATCTCAAGTTCCGGTATTAGACTGATAAAATGCAAAAGTCAAAATTGAAAGATTCCAACGACTGCTCCTTATTCTTGCCGCATTTTACATTTTGCAATCTGCACTTTGCATTTTGAATTTCAGATGGTTCTCGAAGCGATCGAACGAAAGAAAGAGCTCATCGAAGGACGCGCTCGGATACGCGAGTTCGTGTTCGGCATTCAGGACGGGCTCATCAGTACCGTCGGTTTGCTGACCGGAGTGCAGGGCGCTACGGAGAGCAACGCAGTGGTGATTATCACCGGTTTCACCGCCATGTTTTCGGGCGCGATCTCGATGGCCGCCGGCTCCTATCTTTCATCTCACGCGCAGAAAGACATCTTCGACAAAGAATTACGGGAGGCCGAGATCCTGGCCGAACGAGAGCCTTACCTGGCGGCCGAGGGGTTGTTGAGGACCTTGAGTCAGGAAGGCTTGCCCCGCGAGCAAAGCTACAGCATCGTGAAACAACTTCTGCGCGAAGAGCAGGTCTTTCTTCGAACGTTTCAGGAAAAGGTGTTTGGCCTCGGTTCGGCCGATATCAATCGCCCGTTTCAGGCCGCTCTCGTAATGGCGCTGTCTTTTATCGTCGGGGCGCTTGTTCCGATCGTGCCTTACTTGATTTTCAGAAGCGTGGCCGCGCTCTCTCTCTCAATATTGCTGTCGGCCGTGACGTTGTTTGGCGTCGGGTTTTTCAAAGGCCGGCTCGCGGCGAAGTCGCCAATCGTCTCCGGCATCCAATTCTTCACGATCGCAGTGGGCGCCGGTGTCCTCGGCTATCTGATCGGGTCGTTCGTCCAGTATTTCTTCCCCGATATTTCGATTCCGGCGTGATGTTCTTTGCCCTCACCTTACCCTCTCTCCCGTCGGAACGAGAGAGGGTTAATAATAACGCTGCTTGGTAAGTCTTTGACTCTATTTCCTCGCCCTCTTTAGAGGGAGAGGACTAGGTGAGGGTGCTGCGGAAGGTTTTTCGGGGCAGCGATCAGGCTCCTGAGCAGCTCTAGATTTTCTTTGTCCTCTCTCAAATCCGGACCCTTCGGCGTTTCCAGGCACATCGGGCGACCCCAGAAGCGCTGATCGTTGACCAGAAGGCGGAATGCTTCGACGCCGATGTGGCCTTTGCCGATATGCTCGTGACGATCGACTCTCGAGTGCAATTCTTTCTTCGAGTCGTTCAAATGAAAAGCAGCTAGCCGGTCCAGGCCGATGGCTTCATCAAATTCAGCAAAAGTTCGCTCGTAGCCGTCTTTTGTCCGAATATCATAGCCTGCGGCAAAAGCATGCTGAGTATCGAAGCAAACACGAAGACGGTCACTTTCTTTGATCGCGTCCATCATCTTTCCAATCTGTGCGAACCGGTAGCCGAGACAAGATCCCTGGCCAGCGGTGATTTCCAGCGTGGTCTTCGCTTTGTAGCCCGGGCAAGATGTGTGCACTTCATCCAGAGATTTGGCAATGAGCTTGATTCCTTCTCCTTCGCCCGCGCCGATGTGAGCGCCGGGATGGGCGATGAGGTTGGGAATCCCGAGCGTCTCGCAGCGCTCGATTTCGTCGATGAAGGCTTTGATGGATTTCTTTCTTAGTCCGTCCTCGGGTGACCCCAAGTTCAAGAGATACGAGTCATGCGCGATGACGGTGGCAATTCCCGTTTCCTGCTGATTCCGCGAGAAGTTTTCGATCTCTTCTCGGGTATACGGCGAGGCGGCCCATTGCCGTGATGACTTGGTAAAGATCTGAATGACATCGCAGTCGACCTGGCTACCTAAAAGCAGCGCCTTATCGACCCCCCCGGCGATCGACATATGAGCGCCTAGCAGCGGACCGCGGCGGTTAATTTTTCTTATCGACGGCTTCATGAATTTCCGGATCTCCTCTGAACGGCTGAAACGAGTTGAACGGCTGGAACCCGCCGCAACGCGTTCAAAATGTTCAAACCGTTCAAGTCGGTTACTCGGGCCGTGTGCCTAGCTGAAATGTCTCTTTTCCACCAGCGGCAACGAGATGCTGCCGGCGCTCAGAAGTTTGTCGTGAAAGTCGCGCAGGTTGAAACGACTCCCAAGACGAGATTGCTGCTGCGCCCGCAAACGGTTGATGATCGACCAGCCGAGAGCGTAGCCCATCGGGATCGACGGAGACTGGCTGTACCAGTTGAGATCGGCGCAGGCCTGGGGACGCGGGAAGCGGAGCTCCCGGACCATGAGATCGGCTGCTTCGTCGTAGGTCATCTTGCCTGTCTGGGTCTGAACGTCGATGATGATCCGCAGCGCGCGCCAGAGCCGGTCCTTGAGCATGACGAAGCGATGCTCTTTGGATTTCAGGAAACCTTGCTCCTGCATCAGTTGCTCGCAATAGAGCGCCCAACCCTCGTAGAAGACCGAAGATTCGTTCATCAAGCGCGGCAAGGTCGAGGCTGCCGGAATGGAGTTGGCGACCGAGAATTGTAGGTGATGGCCGGGATAGCTCTCATGGACGGACGTGTTCTCCAGCCCCACCCAATTGTGTTCTCGTAACAACTCGTCGCCGGTGACCGGGGTGACATAGTAATAGCCGACCTGCTGCGGATCTTTGGGTGACGGGCTCAAATAGGCGGCAAAGGGGATTTCGTGGCGGCGAAACTCCGGCGTCGCGACGACGTGAAGCTCTTCGCTCGGCGGAAACGAGACGAGTTGCTTCTCCCTGACAAAAGTTCGGGCAGACTCCATGGCCCGCTGATAGACTGAAAGGATCTCGCCTGCAGACGGATGATTTTCCTGGATTTGCCTGGCGGCTTCCTGGATATCCTTGCCCGGAGAGAGTTCTTCGGCAACGGCCGCGAGCTCTTTCTTGGTTCTGTCGAACAAGCTTCGTCCCAGGGCCAAAAGACTCTGCTGGTCAAGGTCGAGAAAGTGTTTCTTCTTGAGCAAAAGCCCGTAATGCTCCTCGCCGACGGCGTAAACGCCACGGCTGCGTGGCAGAAGGTCGGTCTCGAGAAAGCCAGCGAAGTCTTTGATCGAGTGTTTCGACTGCTCGATCGCCTTGTCTAAAGCCGCGGTATCTTTGACTTCAGCTTGCACCTTGGGGTGACCAG
>JBOHVS010000142.1:0-5476 GCA_050735975.1 Binatia bacterium
GAATCACCGACGCCGGCCAGATGCTACACTAAGGCTAGCAACCGAAATGTAGTGGAGACCTTTTGATTACGAAGCTTGTTTTTATTGAGTTTTCTAATCCCTTACCCCTCCGGTTGAGAAAGTCGGGTTAGGGTGAGGGGGCAGCAGTTTCGCATCCGGGTTAAGAATTCCAACTGAACGTATTATGATGACCTATGATAGAAGGAACGATGGAAACGGACGCGAGTCTGGAGAGTGAGGTCCAAAAATTAGCGCGGTTGCTGTACGGCGCGGCGGCGGAGCACAAGCCGTCGATCTTCGATCCTCAGGATTGGTTAGGGAAAATGATCGAGTGGTCGCTTGAAGATGAATCGTTGCGCGTTGCCTTGTTTCGGTTCGTCGATGTCCTGCCAAGTTTGGATTCTGCGGGTGAGATCGGCCGGCACCTGGAAGAGTACTTTGCCAAGGTAGATCACGCCTTTGGCAGGTTGGTTTTTCTCGCTCAGGCGCTCCGTGCGGGCTGGCTGGTAGCGCCTGTCGTACGGCAGAACGTAACCCGGCTTGCCCGACGCTTTATTGTCGAGGAGGAAACCGAAGTACTCCAATCCGTTCTCACAGGCCTCAGGCAGGAACCCGCAGCCTTCACGATCGACGTCGTCGGCGAAGCGACCGTGAGTGACAAAGAGGCTTTAGCAATGCAGCAGCGATACCTCGACCTATTACGTACTCTGTCGACTCTTGCCGCCGATTGGCCGGTCGTGCCGCAAATCGACGAAGGTCCAAGCGGCTCGCTGGCTAGAGTGAACGTATCGATCAAGGTTTCCTCCCTCTGCGCGCGTTTTGACCCGCCGGATCCGGACAGCGAGAAGATTGCAGCAGAGAGATTACGGCCGCTTTTTCGCGAAGCCGCGAGACTCAAAGCGGCGTTGACCATTGACATGGAACAGTTCGCCTTCAAAGAGACCACGCTCGCAATCTTCCGCCGCTTGCTTGAAGATGGTGAGTTCGGGTCGGAACCTCAGATGGCGATCGCAATGCAGGCCTATCTTCTCGACACAGAGCGAGACCTGATCGATTTGCTTCGGTTTGCGCGCGAGAAGAGACGGCGAATCGGAGTGCGCCTGGTAAAGGGTGCTTACTGGGACAGCGAAATCGCTTGGGCCAAACAGAAAGGCTGGCCGATCCCGGTCTATTTGGATAAAGCCGCCACCGACGCGAACTATGAGCGGCTCACACGTCTGCTGTTAGAGAACTTCGAGATCGTCGATGCTGCTTTCGGCAGCCACAACATCCGTAGCCTATCGCATGCGATCGTCGCCGCGAGAGAACTTGGCGTGCCGCATAACAGCTATGAAATTCAGATGCTTTACGGGATGGGCGAGCCCATTCGCCAAGCTGTGATCCAAAACGGCCAGCGAGTACGCGTCTATCTACCTACGGGCCGGCTCCTTCCGGGAATGGCCTACCTTATTCGCCGCCTGATGGAAAATACTTCCAATACTTCTTTCTTGCGCCAGACCTATGCCGACGAAGAGGACATCCAGAAGCTGATTCAGACGCCATCGCCAAAAAAACCCGCAACTCGGCGCCGGTCATCCGCGCGGAAGGGAAACGGCTCAGAGACCGCCACGCCGTTCCAGAACGAGCCGTTGGTCGATTTCTCGAGACCGGAAAACCGCGCTCGCTTCGCCGAGGCGCTAAGAGGAATTCGACGGAAGTTTGGTCGTGATTACCCGCTCTGGATTGACGGAAACGAAATGGAGACCGGAAGCTGGATCGAATCCGTGAATCCGGCCGCTCCTGCCGAGATCGTCGGACGGGTGGCCGCCGCCGGCCGGCAAGAGGCAGAGCGAGCGCTGGCCGCTGCGGCAGGATTTTTTGCCGAGTGGCGGCGAACGTCCGCGACTGAACGAGCGGATTGTCTTTATCGCGCCGCGGCCATCATGAGAAAAAGGCGACAGGATCTCGCTGCCTGGGAGCTGTTCGAGGTCGGAAAAGGCTGGCGCGAAGCGGACGCCGACGTGGCTGAAGCGATCGACTATCTGGAGTACTACGGCCGGGAGATGCGGCGCTTGAGCGGGCCGCGTGTCACTCAGCAAATTCCCGGAGAAAGCAACGTCTATTTATACGAGCCCAGAGGCGTCGCCGTGATCATCGCGCCGTGGAATTTTCCCCTGGCCATTCTGACCGGCATGACCGCCGCCGCGTTGGCCGCAGGAAACTGCGCGTTAGCCAAACCGGCTGAGCAGTCGCCGGTTACGGGCGCGCTGCTAATGGAAATTCTACGCGAAGCCGGCGTGCCACAAGCCGCCTGCCAGTTGCTTCAGGGCGGCGGTGAATTGGGCGCCTATCTCGTGCGTGATCCGCGGATTCATCTCATTGCCTTCACCGGATCGCGTGACGTTGGTTTGGAAATCTTGCGCGCCGCCTATGATCATCAGCCCGGACAAGATCATGTGAAACGGGTGGTATGCGAGATGGGTGGTAAGAACGCCATCATCGTCGATAGCGACGCCGATCTCGATGAGGCGCTGGTTCACATCATTGAATCTGCCTTTGGCTATCAGGGGCAGAAATGTTCGGCGGCGTCACGCGTTATCCTGGTCGAGGAGATACATGATCAGTTGCTCGAGCGCTCGGTCGAAGCCGTCAAAAGCCTCAAAATCGGCCCCACGGAAGATCCCGGTAATTTCATCGGTCCGGTCATCGATGCGGCGGCGCACGCGAGGATCATCGGTTATTTAGAGTTAGGCAGAAGGGAAGGGAAGTGTGGGGTCGAGCGGGAGGCGCCAGCGAATGGCTATTTCGTCGGGCCGGCGGTTTTTAGCCATATCGAGCCGCATCACCGCCTGGCCCAGGAAGAGATTTTCGGGCCTGTGCTTTCTATACTCAAGGCGCGCGACTTCGACCAGGCGCTGGAGATTGCAAACCGTTCGGCTTACGCTCTCACAGGCGGCGTGTTCTCGCGCTCCCCTGCGCATATCGAGAAGGCCCGGCAGGAATTTCGGGTCGGCAATCTCTATATCAACCGCGGCATCACCGGCGCCATCGTCGAGCGCCAGCCGTTTGGCGGTCTAAAACTTTCCGGTATCGGCTCCAAGGCCGGCGGACCCGACTATCTGCTCCAGTTTCTCGAGCCCCGGACGATATCTGAAAATACGTTGCGCCACGGTTTTGTACCGCCGGAAGAGTTGAAATAGCACATTCTGGTTCAACGATTGAGATCCCTCGCTTTGGCGGACTGTGCGAATTCCAGAGAAAGATTTCTCGCTTTGCTCGAAATGACAGATGCTGGTCCAAAGGACAGCCTGATTGTCATTCCGAGGGAGCGAAGCGACGAGGAATCTAGTCCGATGCTGTGGAAAGTACAAAATAGGATTTCTCCCTCTTGATCCTCAGACGGCTCATAATCCAAAAATCTTGCGAAACTCGCGCGCATACTCGTCGAAATTGAGATAAACCTCTTTGGGAACAGCTTTCAGCTTAAGTTTGCGCTGATCCATTTTCGGAGCGAGCGGTTCAATGTCGGTTCGAGCAGGAATGCGACGCATCCCGCGTACCATCGCCTGACCTTTCTTGGAAGTCGCGAAATCGATAAGGAGCTTGGCGGCGTTGGGGTTGGTAGCTTTGGCGCTCAGGCCTATACCGTTTACGGTGGCGACGATAGGATCAAAGGTCTCGATCCAATCAACCGGCGCGCCTTCTTTCTTCATACGCTCGATGCGAAAATTGTACGCCCAAGCCAGAGGAGTTTCGCCCGCTCCGACCAGCTGGGCGGTTAAGCCATGTCCGCGCCGCCACTTTGGCTCTTGTCGCGCAAGACGCTGCATGTACTGCACCGTTCGCTCGCGACCCCAAACCGTGACGAGGGTTCCAAACCAGTCGTAATCGGTAGAGTCCATCAGCATTTGATCCTTCCATTTCGGGTCGAGCAGGTCCGCGTAATCTCTCGGGGCGTCTTTGGGCGCCACCATATTGGTGTTGTAAGCCAGGATCAGATTATTAACGTAGATGCCCGTCCAGAAACCTTGAGGATCTTTGAACTCGCTTATGTAACCCTCCCGGTTCGGCGAAAGATAAGGTGTGATGATTTTCTTTTCCGGCAAGACCGAGATCGCGCTGGTCGAGACGACGTCGAACGCCCACCTGCCCGCGCGGATTTCGCTCATCATACGATTCATCAGCTGCTCTTCGCCCAAACGCACCAGCTCGGCTTTTATGAACGGGTAGTTCTTCATAAAAGCATCAAGCAACGGCTTCGAGGTATCGATTGCCATCGAAGTGTACCAGACGAGCTTGCCTTCTTTCTTGGCGCCTTCGACAAGGGCGGAATGTTGCGTGGACTGTCCGTGAAGGGTCGAAGCAAGGGCGACAAAGCAAACGACGGTTAAGGAGAGAAAAAGTAAAAAGGATCTCATACAAACTCCTCCTTGTTTTAGGTTTAGGTCGAGGCCTCCGCAACCTCAGCTTGGCTACGCTGTTCCTACGCTCTGGGGTACAGCGAATCCATCATCAAACGTTTGTGATGCGCCGGCGTGCCCAGATACTGGTACAGCGTGTGGGCGAGCACGCTGTGGGCCATCATCGGATGCCCGTAATCCGTGCCCGGCCCAGCCCAAACCATATGTGCATAGTTTGTCGCCTGGTAGTAGCCATCGCTCGCTACGGCCTTGGCCTCATGAGCGCCGGCTCGTGCGGGGATGCCGCTATCGAGTCTCCAGAGCGTCTCATAAGTTGCCCAGCGTGCCGCATCCAGGTGGATCGAAATCTCGACGCAGTGGTCCTGCACGCGTTGGAAACGCCCGATTGGCTGCCCGAATACCACCCGGGTACGGGTATACTCGCAGGTGAAATCGAAAACTTCCTGCGATGCACCTACCTGGTAGGCGGAGAGGATCGGTAAGGCTTTTTCCAGAGCGGCTTCCAGAGTAGCCCAACTGCCGCCGCTCGAGCCGAGTAGATTCGCCGGTGAAACTTCCACGTTGTCGAAACGAACCTCGGCCATTGAAACGAGGAAGCCCACATGGGGCGTGATGGCAACTCCGGGACGTTTGCTGTCTACAAGCAGAAGGACGACCTTGCCTTCCTCCGTACGAGCGGCGCAGAGAAACATGTTAGCCGCCTGCGCATCGAAGACAAAGCGCTTGGTGCCGTTCATCAGATAGCCGCCCGGAGTTTTGCTGAGGCGGGTTTCCACGGCTTTCGGTCCCCAGTGGGCGGCTTTATCTGGAATCGCCGGAACCACGATCGACTCTCCCTTGCAGATCTCGGGAAGCAAGAATTTCTTTTGCTCGTCCGTGCAAGCCTCAAAAATAATCTGCGCAGCGAGTATGCCGGATGAAAACAGCGGTCCCGGCACCGGCCCGCGTCCCAATTCCTCGAAAACCACGGCACAATCCGTGGCGGACACTTCCGATCCACCGTACGGCTCGGGCAGCATCATACCGAGCCAGCCCAGCTCGGCGGCTTTTTTTACGAGCTGGGGCTGGAAGGTTTC
>JBOHVS010000143.1:0-8947 GCA_050735975.1 Binatia bacterium
ACGGTGAAAAGCGCTTCGATCGAAGAACTTATATTGCCGACTGGTTTATGAAGCAGCTCAACGCGGGGTAAAAGCAGGCTGATTCGCAAAAGCAAAGTCAGAGGTCGGAGGTCAGAGAGCAGAAAAATCATTTCGGGCACTTTTTACAACTCCTCCAGACTTGGGAGTTTTTGTTCCCTCGATGGAAAAGAAGAGACAATAAACACCCTTCTTTCTGCGATGCGTCTTTTTTTAATTGACACCTTGAGTCCGATACCTCACAATTTTACCGTCTCAAAGCCTTGCAATCGTTACCGGTGGAAAGGAGCCAAGCATGTTTCCTTGGATTTTATTGATCACGATGGTTCTGACGGGGTGTCAGGCTCGAACGCAAGATGCCCAAAATCCATCGCCGACGTGGACGGTGGAAAACCCCAACGCCTCGGCTGGGACCGCCAAAGGTTTGGCGCAAGGGATGACAAAGCAGGAGGCCGCTAGGCCTGTATCAGGCTCTAGCCTGGACGCCTTGCGAACCGGTGAGAGCACTGCGACGCCGGCATCGAGTCCGATAAAAGACGTTAATTTCCATTTTGACAGCTATGAGTTGATGAGCGACGCGCGCGAGGTTCTCAAGCTTAACGCGAACTGGCTGAAAGCCAATCCCTCGGTGCGCGTGCAAATCGAGGGTCACTGCGACGAGCGGGGCACGGTCGAGTACAATCTTGCGCTGGGAGCTAAACGCGCCAGGACCGTGAAGGATTATCTGATAAACCTTGGAATCGCCGTGGATCGCATGTCCGATATCAGTTACGGCGAAGAGATTCCCGTTTGTAAGGAACCGACTGAAGCGTGCTGGGAAAAGAACCGGCGCGCCCGCTTTGTGATCGCACCGGTCAGCCCCACTTCATAGCCAGGCTATTACGACATCTCTTTAAAAGGCCTATCTCGAAAGAGTTGGGCCTTTTTATTTGCCCAACCCGCTGCTGTCTTGACTTTTCCGCTTGGATCACGTTGGTAAGAATATCTACAATACAAGTTTCCATGCTTCAACTTGGCGGATGGCGTTGGTCCGAGCTTGTAGAGGATCAATATAAGTGAAAAATCATTCTGTTCTTCGAACAAAGGAATCGTTTTTACGTCATGGATAACTTCCTTCAGCAACTTCTCACCCTCGTCGAAAAGGGCAATATTGAGCAGCGTTGTGCCGTGTTAATCGTCCTGGGCGCGCTCAAGGTGCGACAAGCCCAAGTGATGAGGGCCGCAAGCGCCGCCCTGGGCCATCCCAACCCGGCGCTTAAGGATTTTGCGTTCCGCTACTTTGAGGAGGTTCAGGCTAGCGCAGGCATTCCTTCTCTACTGCGATTTCTCGACGATCCTGACAAGGAAATGCAAGAGCGGGCGATTCGGTTTCTCAGCCGAGCCGGTCAATCGGCCGTCGATCCGTTGCTCCAAGCCGCTGCCACGGCAACGCGTGTGTGGCAGTTGAATGCAGCCCGCGTCCTGTGCGCCGTGCGTGGGAAAAAGGCGCTGAATGGCTTGCTGCGCATGCTTCTTTCCGGGACCGACGAGTTCAACAAGCCCGTGTGTGATCTTATGATACCGGTCATCCGGGAAATGGACATCAAAGAGCAGAAGCAGCTCTACCTTGAAGTTGAAGCTTTTGCCGCTAAACTCGACGCGAATCAACAACGAGCGGCTGCGATTTCCGCGGTTCGGCTTCTCGGCCAGCTAGGTCACCCTCACGCGCGCCGTTGGCTGTTCAAGCTCCTTGGAGCTGAGAACCATTCAAGTTTACGTACTCATGCCCTCGTTGCTTTGCTTCGTTGCCTCCGAGAAGAAGAATTGCGGAAAGACGAACACGCAAAGCTTATCTCGTTGCTCGATGAAGCGGATTTCACCGAAGTCACCCGTCGGACCCTGGAGCTGCTCGGCGCGCACCCGCTGCCGGAAGATTCTCGACCGCTGCTCTCCCGGCTGCTGCAAAATCGCCACGAAGCCGTGCAAAAATTTGCGCTGGATAAGATGGGAGACTTTGCCACGCCGGCGACGGTTCGCACGCTAATCGAGCAATTGGGAGACTCGGACTATCGGCGGCGTGGAGTTGCAGCTCGTTCCTTGCACAAGATTCCCGAAGCTCGAGCATCTCTTATTAAAGAACTTCTCGGGTGCGAGGATCCGAGTAAAGCCTGGAGCATCGCGGAGTTATTGCCGGCATATGACGGGAGGTGGCGGCAAGACACGACGGACGCGCTTTGGAAACGGCTGGAAGCAGCTATCGCCGCGCAAGACAGAATTCAGACGGCATTTCTGCACGTGCTCAAGCAAGCCGGCATAGAATACGCGTACCAGCAGTTGGCCACCTCAGGCGTAAAGCTTATCAAAGCCAAGAGATACAAAGAAGCACTGCCCTTCCTGACGCCGCTCAAAGACTTTCCTGAGTTCAAACCGGAAGACAAATTCCGCTTTGCCCTAGCGCAACTAAAATCGCATTCCCCCGCAGTCGCGGCTCATCGACAGGAGCCGGTCGTGGACCTGCTCCGCGAGCTATACCGTAACTCCGCTTATCCCCTCTTTGAAGCGATCAAGAAGGAAAAAAACCTAACCCCCGATGACCTCTTCTATCTCGGTTTTACCTTGGTCGAGAGATCCGGAGAGGAGCGTAATTTGGGCAAGGATTTACTCGAACACCTTGCCTCTAGTTTCCCACGCAAAAAAATCGGCAAAAGCTCAAAAAATAAGCTGAAGCTGCTGAACTGGTAGCTTCAAATGCAAGTGCTCGGACATCAGAATGCGTTAAGGCCATACGCTAGTCGATGGAGTTAGCTCTTTCGATTAGGATATAGAACTTAAGCGGTGTTTCTCGATTCACTCTCTGACCCAACTGATAATGATCCCCCAGAGCACGGCGACGGCCCCGCAAACGAGAACCGCCACTCCAAGGAAGGGTACTATAAATGCAAGACCGGCTCCCACCACGGCCAGCCCCAAGCCTGCCGCCAGCGGGTTCATTGGACGCCGGACACTAACGGGCTGGGTAGCGTCCTGAACTGTGCGGGCCTCTTGCCGAATAATAGTGGAGGCCAACTCCGTAAGTTGTTCCCGCGTTTCGGGCTCCGCCTCCCGGATCAATCGAGCTGTTTCCGTCGCGAGCCGCTCGATCTCTTCCTCGCGTTTTTGTTGCGCCAGGCTGTCTGGATTCATAAAAAGAAGCTCCTATCGGGCGGATTCTCAAATTTGGAACGCCACGAATCTTTGCACACTAATGCTCCTCTTGCCACCCAAAGCGAAGGACGCAAGGGTTATACCAGCCGAGTAATGAAGTTTCTCAGACGTTTTATCTTGGCAGCGCGCCTTATGCGATAGCTAAAACCCATCAACACGGACAGACAATGACCGAAGAAGCGAAGTCGATGCTGTTCGAAACGGGGCCGGCGATCGAAGCGTTGATCTCGTCAAGACAAAGGGTTGACCGAATTCACTCGGCTTCCACTCTTCTGCCGATTAGCCAACTGGCGGGCAATAAAGTTCTTAATCAATTCAACCGCCCGGTCCGTTTGCGGTCCCGGCTGGGCAACCCAGCGGTGTTCGCAGCCTACGAAGAGCTCATAATCGATCTCTCCGCCGGCATTTCGATAAGTAGCTACGAAACGCTCTTGCACTTCCGGCAAGACGTTATCGTCTAATCCGCCCTGCAAAATGAGCATGGGAGGCAGTGAGACCGGCTCGCTCCGCTCGAGGATCAACTGCGGATTTCCTTCGAAAATCGTCTCCCACGGGTTGAAGTAAATCTCGCTGTTTTTAATCAGATTCTCCCGTCCCATCCTTTTCGCTTGTTGATAACGAGCGAAAGGATCACTGATCGGCGACCGCGCCGCGACATAGGCTAGAGTCGCGTCCCTATGCGGCGCTTCATGCAATGGCAAGGCGTTGTACCGAGAGTCGTTTGGCCGCATGCCGCAAAGTTGCGCGACATGGCCGCCGCTCGAGCTGCCTAATACTCCCACAGTTTGCGGGTCCGCCTTCCATTCCGGTGCTTTTTCCTTGAGCCAACGTATGCCGCAGTTTGCGTCCGCCGCGGACGCTGGGTACGGCGCTTCCGACGCCAGGCGCAGGTCGATAGCCGCAACCAGGATACCGCTGGCCGCCAAGCGCTCGTCCATCGGGGCATTGGCGGTCCGGTCCTGATCGTTCCACGCGCCGCCATGCAAGTCCAGAAGTGCCGGGAAAGGTCCTTGGCCCTGTGGTTGATAGATGCGCGCCATCAGCGTGCGTCCCGGGTCACGCCGGAATTCGATGTCCGAGATTTTAGTCTCGTACGCGTTCGAAGGAGCATAATCGACTGTCATTGTGGTTTCTCCTTAAGTTATCCGTTATCACTTGAATTAACGATCGGCTTTTTTGCGAACTATCGCGGAAGCTCACCCTTCAGCGACGCAAGCGCAAGCAGTCTATCGCGCATCGCTGACAAATTCGACGAACATCGCGGGGATGCCAAAATCCTGCTCGCGTTTCCCTGGTCAACAAGTTTGGCGAAGTTCGTCTACAGCGCGAAAACTAACGCAATTCTTTAAGCGGTGTCAAACTGTTAAAAGGGGTTTAATGCAGAAATGTGGCGGGTTGAGGCGAAACGATGGGCAAGCCCTGGTTTCCCTTGACCTTACGGTGATTTTATCGTTTGAATGATACGAACTAAAACAGATTCGAGGTATCGATGTATACAATGCCGAAAATCGTCCTGTCTGTTACCGTCGCGGTCGTCATTCTGGCGTCGAATTCCCCGCAGGCATCAGCCGGGGAGCCGACGGAAGAGATACGGACCGCCATCAGTCACGGCATCGAAATACTCAAGGATGCGAAGCTCGACGACAAGAAACAGCGACCAGAGACGATTAACCGGCTCAGAAAGATAGTGTTCCCGTTGTTTGATTTTGACGAGATGGCCAAGCGGTCTCTCGGCGCGCATTGGCGCCGGCTCGACCCGCAACAGCAAAAGCGGTTTGTTACCGTCTTTACTGAGCTTCTGGAGACAACCTATGCGGATAAGATTGATCTCTACGAGGGCCAGAAGGTTGCTTACATCGGGGAAGCCGTGGACAAAGACTACGCTCAAGTCGAAACCAGGGTCATTGGCAAGAACAGCCAGTCTTATTCCGTAGATTACAAGCTTCACCGGGTAAATGGCAAGTGGAGGATCTATGACGTCGCCGCGGAAAACATCAGCTTGGTGAACAACTACCGGTCCCAGTTCCACCGTGTCATCGTAAAATCATCTTTTGAAGAACTCTTGAAGAGAATACAGGAGAAAGCAAACTAACAGAGCCAAATCCCTATTCGGCGCATCAGGTTCGAGCTTTTGATATTCAGGAAATTCGAGGAGGCAAGCTCATGCGCAAGCGGATCATCGACCAGGGTACTGAAGATTCATCACACTCGAGTCAACAATGGCTGAATCTGGAAGCCCTAGCTCAGGTTGAAGTAACCTCCGAAGATGCGGCACATCCGATCGAGTCCGCATTGGCCGCGACTGCCGGCCCGGGCTGGCGGGCGGCACAACCGGGACGGCAGACAGTGCGTCTCCTATTCGACGAGCCCCGGAAGGTCAGGCGCTTGCGTCTAGTGTTTCAGGAACATGAGCGCGAGCGCACGCAGCAGTTCGTACTCCGTTGGTCCTCAGATCGCGGTCAGTCTTACCGGGAGATTATTCGTCAGCAGTATAACTTCAGCCCTCCCGCTACGAGTCGCGAGTGCGAGGAATATGCTGTCGAACTGAGTGGCTTGACAACACTTGAGCTCAGCATTGTTCCCGACCTCAGCGGGATCCCCGCCCGAGCATCGCTTGCGGAGTTACGTGTTGCGTGATCGTTGGAGTGGACAATTGATTCAAGAGTGCCCGTCCGTTCACACTTCGACACGCTCGGTGCGAACGGATTGGAAAAAACGCCGTTCGCGGTGAACTCGTCGAACCATAACGGCGCTACTGTGTTTACGTGACAGCCCGCTAGACTAGACTAGTGAGTGTCGGCTCCTATATTTTTCCTTGAGCGCAGCGGAAAATGCAGCACATGCCTCCTCTGAAGATCGCCACCTGGAACGTCAACGGCATCCGCGCCCGCGAGGCTCAAGTTCTCGAGTGGGTTGAGCGCGAGCGGCCCGACGTCCTTTGCCTCCAAGAGCTTAAATCGACGGTGGCCCAAGTTCCGGCGTCGCTTTGCGAGCTGCAGGGGTATCGTTGTTACTGGCACGGAACGCGAGCCTATTCGGGTGTCGGCCTGCATATACGGCGGGACTCGTTCGTAGAGGAGCCGCGTTTCCTCCATCCTGCTTTTGATTTTGAGACGCGAATTGTAACCGCCCAAATCGGTAATCTGACCGTAGTATCCGTATATGTCCCAAACGGCGGCAAAGACTTCCCCGCCAAAATGGACTTCTTGCGCTCAATGGAGCGGTATGTCGCCGAGGTTCACGGAAGCGGCGCGCGGCTCGTCTTGTGTGGCGACATCAACATCGCCAGAACCGAACGCGACGTTCACCCAAAAGAACGAAATCCCATGCTCGTCGGACAGCGGCCCGAGGAGCGAGAGATGTTCGAGCGGATCCTCGCGCAGGGGATCGTCGACGTCGGACGGGCACTGGATCCGGACAACGACAACCTTTTCACCTGGTGGGCGCCGTGGCGCAAGATGCGCGAGCGCAATATCGGCTGGCGGCTCGATTACGTGCTCGCGAGCCAATCTTTGGCGGCGAAGGCCGCCCAGTGCGCGGTCTATCGCGAGGTGGGAACGAGCGATCATGCGCCCGTCGTAGCAACGTTCGAGCTGAATGGAAGTGCGTCCGCGGCTGCGCGGGAATCATCGCTCACATGAGGCCAGAAAGCTCATGAAAAGATCCGGTTCACCCCGTGTCACAAAACGGCCTGTACCCAAGTACGGGCAAGAGTCTTCCAAACTTCCCCGAAAGGCAGCGCCCCAAAGCCGCGGGGGTCAGTCCGTGGCGCGGGGTTCACAACCGTCCGACACCCGCTTCGGCAGGCTAGCCGAATACAACCGCAAGCGCCGGTTCGATACGACTCCGGAGCCGGCAGGCACAATGGGACGAGGGCGCAAACAAGGGCTGGGGTTCGTCATCCAAAAGCACCGCGCGAGTAGGCTCCACTACGATTTTCGGCTCGAGCACGAAGGCGTCATGCTCTCATGGGCGGTTCCGAAAGGCCCATCGCTCGATCCTTCAAATAAACGTTTCGCAATGCAGACCGAGGAACATCCGATCGAATATAACCAATTCGAAGGCGTGATCCCGGAAGGCGAGTATGGCGCGGGAACCGTGATGATTTGGGATCGAGGAACATGGGCGCCCGAGGTGGAAGATGTCGCTCGCGCCCTGGAAAAGGGAGACCTCAAGTTTAGACTGTATGGGAAAAAGCTCCATGGCTCATGGGTGCTCGTGAGAATGCGAGAGCGGCAGTGGCTGTTGATCAAGCATCGCGATAAGACCGCCTCGACTCTCGACATCACTGCCGCCAAACCTCGCTCGGTGGTCTCCCGGCGGACGCTGGCAAGCATTGCACGCACGGCCGGCGCAAGCGCCCGGCAGCTTGCTCAGGCCAAAGAGGCCGACGCGCTGTGACCTCTTTCTAAACGTCTGTCTCTAATGTAATCGGTTTTTAGCCGCTCCAACGACCGGTTATGCTCCCGCAAATCCAATAGAGCCCACCGATTAAAAGCGTGCCAAGGAGAAGTGCAGATCTCGGCCACGAGTAATTCTGGGTCTGCACGGTTTTGCGAAAAACAAGAAATCTTTCCCAGTTCGTGATCGACCGCGCATTGGCTATATCCCCGTAGTTTTGGATGCTATTTCCATACGTAAACACTTTCTCGAAGTATCTTCGCGGGCTGTCGATCTCCATATGACGAACTCGGATCTCTGGAGCGTACCAGACGCTGTCGCAGGAATATCTGTCAACGCATCTGCGGACGAAAACAACGTCAGCTCCTCTTGTCATTTCAATGAATGGTCCAAGTTCATCGAATAGCGTCTTTCGAACGGCCATGTTGTTTGTATAGCCGTAATATACAGCCTTCATTGTACTGCTGAAAATGAAGTTATTCTTCTCGTTTTCATAATCCTCGAGCATGCGAAGGAGGAACGAATCTCTCGCCGGCTGGTGACTTCCAACAACAACAGCGGCCCCGGAACGCCTCATGGCTGTTTCTATCTGGCTCAGCCAGTCGTACGCTGGCACGCAATCGGGATCCGTAAAGGCAAGGGTCCTTCCCGCCGAGGCCGCGACGCCTCGATTGCGTGCCGCATAAGCGCCTTGTTTCCGTTCCGATAGAAGTTGTATGCGGGGGTATTCCCTGACTATTGCTGCGGACCTATCCGTCGAATTGTTATCAACCATGATAATTTCATAGCCTGTCGAGGGATAAGTCTGCGCAAGGAGAGCTTGGGCGCACTGCTCGATATACGGTTCAGCGTTATAGAAAGGGACAATGACGGAGATTTCGATTCCTGTCGGTCCCGAGACGTAATGAGCTGTCACTAATGATTGAGTCAAGGTTCGGATCCGCCTTTTCTTTTCTCCCTGGCTCTTTTTCTCCCTAGCTTTCAGTTCTACGCCTGGCGGCCAGCCGCCCAAGCAGGTAAAAAATTGTTCCCATCCAAAGAAGAGTGATGAGGCAAAGCGTTTGTGCCAGCGAATAGCTCTTTCGCCGAATGGTTTCCCTGAGAATTACCGAGCTTTCCGCAGGAGTGATGGTCCTGTACGCTCCCTTTCTTCTTTCATAGTTCTGTTGAAAACTCCTGCCGTAGATAAACCGCTTTTGCAGCCATTTCTGCACGCTAGTAATTTCCAAATGACGGATTCGGGCGGTGGGCACATAGCGAGCGGCGTCACAAGAGTAGCTTGCAATCACCCGGTGGACGAATACAGAGTCCGCGCCCCTCATGATCTCCAGAAAAGGGCCGCAGC
>JBOHVS010000144.1:0-3783 GCA_050735975.1 Binatia bacterium
ATACACGGCTTCACGTGGGCGGGGGAAGTAGAGTTACGAGATCAAAAAGGAGATAACCTATGTGCTATAACTGCGGATGCCAAAAATCGGATGATAACATGGGAAATCCGAAGAACATCACGAACAAAACCTTCGAAGAAGCGGCCAATGCTGCGGGGCAAAACGTGGAGGAAGCGAAGAAAAATACATTGGAGCTGCTGCAAAAAACACTGGGCCAGAGCGCAATTCCACAGACTGATCAGCCGGTAAGTTAGTTCGGCACAGCGCGGACTGGTGCTATGTACGAGAAATATTTCGGTTTTGCGGATCTGCCATTTCGCATTACGCCCGAGCCGCGTTATTTCTACAGCAATTCTATTTATCAAGAGGCTTTGGCTACGCTGCGTTATGGCATCGAAGCGCGAAAAGGCTTCATCGTCATAACCGGCGAGGTTGGAACAGGCAAAACCACTCTGCTCAAACGGTTCATCCAGAGTGCAGACTCCAATATTCACACCGCGTTTATTTTTAACCCGAACTTCAGTTTCACAGAGTTGCTCCGATTCATCTTGAAGGATTTGAAAATCCCCTATTCCATGGATGACAAGTTTTCTCTGATGGAACATCTCAACGACTATCTGATTGAACAGCTCAAAAGAGATCACATCGTAGCTCTACTCTTTGATGAAGCGCAAAGCCTAAGCGAGAGCGTGCTCGAAGAACTTCGGCTGTTTTCCAATGTTGAGACCGACAAGCACAAGCTCATCCAGATCGTCTTGCTTGGCCAACCTGAACTGGAACAAAGGCTCGATCAGCCGCAATTACGCCAGATCAAGCAGCGAGTGGCGCTTCGCTGTTGCCTGGATCCGCTGCAAAGCCATGAAATCCAACGCTATATAAATTTCAGACTAAAAACGGCGGGTTATGAGGGCGAAGAGCTGTTCGATGAGCAGTCGGTCGAGAGAATCACCCTCTACTCGACTGGGATCCCCAGACTCATCAATGTGATCTGCGATAACGCGCTGCGGATTGCCTACGGTCTCTCCAAGAGGAAGGTCTCAGCCGAAATGGTCGAACAGGTGGCGTGTGATCTGCAATTACCGTTGCCGCGTCAAATTGTCGCTCCGGCGCCAGCCGATAAGCCCGAGCGTCGAGCCGAGCCGGCGCCGGTGGAGACGCAGTGCCGCGAATCCGGCGTGAAAGAAGAGGCCGGCCGATTTTATTGGACTAGAAGCTCAAGTCGGGTTGCTGCGGGAATTTTGCTGGGCCTCGTCGTCGTGGCTGGCGCAGCGATCTATGCTCAACAAAACAGAGGTTATCTCCGGGTTGTTACCGCAGGCGTGGGGGAGCGTTCGGAGGATCTCAAACAAGCCAAGCTGAGTCCAAAAGTTTCAAAGGACGGCAACTCCCACTCAACGGGGTATCATGTCATGTCCCGTGAAAAGGAAAGTCAATCTGCTGAACCCCAGGGATCGAAGGCTTATGTGGCACCACTCGAAGACCTTGAAAGAGCAAGGGAGACCAATGAATCAGACAGGCGGCAACCGCAGGTTGTCGAAGCTGCAAAGGCCGGGCCGCCGCCCCAAAATCGTTCGGCAACAAGTGCCGGCAAGGAACAACGGTTTTATACCGGCAACTTCAAAGTGGTCGGAGAGTCGCGCCTTTTTAGCAAACCGCAACGGCGCTCCCCGGTGGTTACCACGCTTTGGCCCGGCATGCGGGTTCGGGTCGAGAGTAAGAACGGGAATTATCTCCTAGTGCGGTCTTTGAATCATCGTGAAATTCGGGGCTACGTGCATCTGGATGATGCATATCTCCAGCGGATCAATAATCGGTTAAGGTCCGGAAGAACGCATGCGTCCCAGTTGCAATCAGGTCGGTCTGACAATTTTGCCCTGGGGCCGATGCTGAAGTCGATAATCGAAAATATAAAACGAGATTCGCGTTACAGTCACCCTGCTAACGCCGGAGGATATGAATTCGAATAATGAGTTCTTGCCATTCTCGCCCAAGCACCAAACGTCATCTATGCGGGATTTCATTTTTTACGCCTTCATAGTCCGACAAAGGTTCAGACAAGCCGGATTTGCCCTCACGTTCTTTCCATCAAAATGCGGCGCACACAGGCGCGGTCACCCACAGTACCGATTGCTGCCTGAACACCTGCTTGTACCGATCGACGACGCTATCGAGGGCCAATAGCGTCTCGGGGCTTGTGTCGTGCACAATCAGCAATACTTTGGTCCGCTCCCGGCCGATGCTCCCATCAATTCGGCGCCATTGCCCGTCCGCTTCCCACACCGTCAACCCTTCCGGAAACCTGGGCGTGACCTCTTCGCGCAAGAAGGCTTGCCATTCTGCTTCGCTTACGTTCCCCGCCGGCCGCGCGAGACCGAAATACAAAGTGGTGCGCATGTACGCGGTTCCGGGCGTACCGCACGCCCGCTCGCTATCGCTAGCCGTGACAAGGGAGCCTATCCGCGGCGCCGCCGGGCTACTACATGCCGCGCATGTGAAAATCACAACGGCTAGAGAAAGGTAGCGCATAAAATACCGGTACAATTTTTTTGCGCTAGGGCTTCAAAAAGCCCGGCGCTGGGTTTCCGGCGGATCGGCAGCGCGACAAGGTCCCAATACCGTCATCAAGATGATAGCTTGTCGCAAATCGCGACGGGTTCTGAAAAATGATCTCTTGCTGGAATGGCTCCTCCGAGGCTGCGGGGGCTCGGGCAAGTCGGCGGGACGGATTCGTTCCCTGGCCGGAGCGGTTACCTCTGGCGGCGGTGGAATCGTTCGCATCCGACGTGGACCCTGCCGAACCTGCTCATCCCTCGGCGTCTGGCTTTCAACGCGTCTCTGCATGCGCCGAAACAGCAGGTTTAGCAGCGGAAATAAAATGAAAGCAATCAGCAGAAGGAGCTGCGCAAACGGGAGATCCTGCATAACTTCTCCTCTATCTCTTTTGGCTGCCGGAAGGTTCTTCTCCGGTTTCGGCGATGGCATCGCGCATCGCCGTATCGGCCTGCACGTTCTTCATTCTATAGTAATCCATGATGCCGAGGTTTCCCTGGCGAAACGCCTCGGCCATAGCGCGCGGCACTTCAGCCTCCGCCTCAACGACGCGCGCCCGCATCTCTTGTTCCAAAGCCACGGCCATCGCGCGGCGCTCCTCAGCTTTCGCCTGAGCGATCTGTTTATCGGCATTGGCCTGGTCGATTTGCAGCTTTGCGCCGATGTTCTCGCCCACATCCACATCCGCGATGTCGATCGACAGGATCTCGTAAGCCGTCCCCGAGTCCAAGCCCTTGCTCAAGATATGCTTGGAGATGTGATCGGGATTTTCTAGCACGTTCTTGTGGGTCGCCGCCGAGCCGATGGTGCTCACCATGCCCTCCCCGACCCGCGCGATGACCGTCTCTTCGCCGGCGCCGCCAACCAGCCGGTCAATGTTGGTGCGGACAGTCACACGAGAGACGGTGATGAGCTGGATGCCGTCTTTGGCCACGGCGGCGATCTTCGGGGTCTCGATGACTTTCGGAATGACCGACATCTTGACCGCTTCCAGGACATCGCGCCCGGCCAGATCGATGGCGGCGGCCCGCTTGAACGGCAGCGGGATATTGGCCTTGTCCGCCGAGATCATGGCGTTTACCAGTCTGACGACGTTGCCGCCGGCAAGGTAATGGGCTTCCAGGTCATTTAGGGGGATGTCCAAGCCGGCTTTTACCGCGCTGATGCGCGCCGTGACCACCGTGCCGGGCGGCACCCGGCGCAACCGCATCCCGATAAGCGTGAAGAGCCCCA
>JBOHVS010000145.1:0-5257 GCA_050735975.1 Binatia bacterium
TCGGAGGACCGGATTCACCACGAAGACCACGAAGTGCACGAAGGAAAGAGCTTAACCACAAAGAACACATAGAACACAGAGTTTTTCTATGCGGGCCTTCTGACCTCTGATTTCCGACCTCTGGCTCCTTGCTCCATGCCCTTGAAGCAGGTTGAGGTTCAGGTTAAGGTTGAGTTCGATCTAAGCCTAAGCCTCAGCCTTAGCCTTCCGACTTCTTGCTCCCTGCTCCTTGCTCCACGCTGTTATTGACCTCCGACCTCTGACTTCTATCTTTTTCCTGGCTCCTTGCTCCCTGCTCCTTGCTCCACGCTCTTATTCTGTCCTTCTCCCATACCCAGCGATAGGAAATAGTGTTTGATCGTATTTTTGAGCCGCTCGGGCACCCGTTCGGTGTTCAGCTCCGCCTCAGCCCGGCGCTGATAGGACCCAACGACGTCTTCCTGCGGCAAGGTGGACTTACCTGGCGAAGGCTTCCCCTTCAAGGTAACTCCGGCGCTGCTACCCTCGCCCAACAGACCTTTGAGATGAGTGGCGGCGCCGGCCTGCAATTGTCGCGGCGGTTCCGAGATGCCTTCTTTTTTGCCAGGTTCAGTGCCTGGAGACGTGCTCATGGTGTTTTCCTTCCGACCTTCGCCCGCAACCTCGTCTTCCTGGCGGCCCGCGACGCGCGCTCTACTGTCGCCGGTTTGAGCATCCCCGTCCTTGAGCATCTGCTCGAGAAATTGCTGGGTCTCGAGTAAAGCGCGGCGATCCAGCTCCTGGCTCACGTCCCTCTCTAAGCCATCGAGGAAAGATTTTAGCTCTTTTTCGCCGTGCCCCGCGCCGGACGGCAGGTTTTTCTCGATAGCTTTCTTGAGATGCGGCAGTCCGGCAAGCCGCTCGTAAAGCTTCGAGCCGATGTCCCGCTCGGCGCTATCGTCGCGGAAGTTAAGACTGTCTCGCGCTACCTCTAATTCGGTTCTTAGATCCCGCAGCCCTTCCTGCGTTGTGGCCGCGTCGAGGGATGTGTTTTCACCCCGGGTCAGGTTTTCAATCTTCTTTGCAGCTGCGGCCACTTCGCTCTCGAATCGCTCCTCGGCTATGGCTCCCTGGAGCCTCTGCTGCGCCGTCTTCTCCAGCTCCCCGCCGATGTTCAAACTCTCACGCAGCCCTTCTGCCTTCGCCAATGCTTGGAGTTCGCGCGCGAACTCACCTAGCTTTCGCGCAACCGCCGACGGAACAGAGGGCCGGGGCGCGCGCTCGTCCCCTTGACCGATGCCGAACCAGAGGGCTCCCAGCCAAAGAGCGAAAAGTGGGGCGAGAACGTACGCCTCCCATGCCACTTCTCTGGGAAAGACCGTTTTCGGCTCGAATGACTTAAGCTGCTCCCCCGCTTGTTTCACGACCAGGAGTTCCGCGGAGCGGTTCTCTTTGCGGGTCAGAATCTCCCAGGCCGTGACGGCGCGCTCTTCCAAACCGAGCGCCTTGTCCAAATTCGTTAATGCCCGCACGGACCGGGCCGAACTGCGGCGATCGATGAGCAGGAAAAATGGCGCGGTAAGCAGGTAGAAAAACATCGGCAGCGCCCATGGGCTTATCCACGGTTTCCACAGCCAGCCAAGCGGCAGCACCAGGAGCGCCGCCACGAGGGAGTAACACCCGACCGCGAGAAAAACGCGCTCCCGGCGCTTCTTCTTCTCCCACTCTAACAGAGCGGCAAATTTTCCTTGCAAGACATTTCGTTCTGGAATCAAACCGTTCCTCCCCGCTTAAGCGCCCAATAATACCCACCAAGCCCCGTGCTGAGGAGCAGCAGATGAAAGCCGAAATGGATTGTTGTTGCAGACCACCTCCAGCCGCCGATCGTGAGCGGGGCCAGCTCCTCGCGTGCGACATACGAAAGCAGATATGCCATAGGATTGAGGGGTAAGTAGATGAGCGCGGTAATGACGGCCACCGAAAAGAAAAAACATCGCACCACTACCTGGCGGTTCTCAGCCTTCCTTTCCCATATCGCCAATGTCACCAACCCCCACACGCTATAGCTCATTGAATAAAAAACCAGCAGAAACAAAGTGAAAAATATCGTCGTCAGCCGCGTGCGCGCGATCGCCCCAGCCCACATCAAAAGCGGCGCGCAGAGCAGAACGGAGGCAAGCAAGTGAAGCGATAAGAAGCTTAGCTGGGCGAGCCCCACAGAGCCGGCGGGCAGCTTTTCTTCTCGGAGCCAGCGTTTCATCGGCTGAAATCTCCAGGGGGCAAATTCCTGATTCGCCACCCGCATGGCGAAATAGACCATCAGCAGCAAGGCGGTTATCGAGCAGACTTTGAAGAGATTGGCGGAACCCGTCCACATCTGCACGTCCAGCGCCGGAATGGCAAGTGAGAGGAATTCTACCGGCGCCAGGATGACCAGAATGTAAAGGTAGGCCGACAATCCATGGCCTTCATTGTAGAACACCTCGACCGCTTCGCGAAACACGGGATTGTTTCTCATGCGTCTTCCTCGCCCGGCAGAGGAACGATCACGCGGAACAGGGCGTAATCGTACGTCCAGATTCGCGGGTCTTTGACCCAGACGCGCCGGCTGGGTTCCTCTACCCAGCCGAAGAAAATCGCCGACCCGGTTCGCCAAGGCGCTGCTCCCGAGTCGCGCGAAAAAAATGAAGCATGAAACAATAGCTCGCGGGTCTTTTCTTTGAAAGAAATCTCGCGCAGATCGACGAGCTCGGCCCTGCCGGGATCGCCCGTGCCATCGCGCAAGACAAATTCTTTTGTCCAGTTCGACCCCCGCGCAATGTCACCCAAAAAAAAGCGCTGGCCGGAGACCAGCAACCAACAATCAGTGAGATCCTTGTTGGCCTGATTGTTAAGTGTCATGAGAACTTTGCCCGGTTGGTTTTGAATTGATACCCGGAGTGGAAAATGCTCCATGAATCGTAACTTCAGAAGTCGATAGTCCCACTCTCGCAACGGAAAGAGAAAACTGTTGGAGCTGCCATTGGCCTGAGAGACAATGGCGGGATCCTCTCGCACCTTGGAGCGCGAGCGAACCGGCACCAGGTCGATCCACCCGCGCGCGACCTCCAGGTTGAAGCGGCGATGCTGCGTCGAGAAGAGAGCAACATTGGACTGCGCTTCCACATAGCCCTCGGAAACATTCTCGAGCAAGGTGGCGGAAACCAGGACTCCGTCCGGAATATTGCCGCCACGGCTGAAGAAAAGATACCCGCCCACGGTCGATAAAAAGATAAAGAAGGCCGCGCAGCCGACCAGCCTGCGTTTCGGCGCGCGCTGGCGTTGCCAGAGCCAGGCGAAAAAGCAGACAGCGGCAAGGTAACTTGCCAACGCGACAAACAGGGACCCCGTAGGAACATAGGTCGAGATGAACGAAGGATTCATGAACAGACGGAAAAAAACCGCTTCATCCCACTGCGCGGGAAAGACCGGGCGGTCGTCTCCGGCGGGTCTTAGAATATCCTTGAAAAGGCCGGGCAGCTCGCCCCACTGCGAGCCCGGCTGCCGTCCGACATCGAGAGCCAAATAGAATATGCGGCCTTTTCCGCGCGCGGCTTCTACCAGGAGAGGGCTCCCCTGATGTTCGATGAGAACCTTTCCCGTCACCACCTTGGCATCCTGCGCCCAGACGTCCGTTAGCGCGGTGGGACGGTTCCCGCCCGCCGGTCGCAGTCCGTTGAGAGACGCGATTTTCTTCACGCCGATCACTCGCACCGGCAAGAAACGATTGATGTTTGTCTCCTGATACACGGCCGTGTTGAGGCTTCCCAGGATCAGTATTCTGCCACCCGCCGTAAGCCAGGTCTCGAGAGCAAAGGCCTGGGAGCGCGAGAGCTCGCGCAGAGATTGATCATAGAGAATCAACGCCGAGACCCCGAGCAGCGCTCTTGGATCGGGGGGCAATTCGGCCAGGGAGATCGAAACCAAACGGTTCGATGAAGATGATTCGAGCGGGATGGACGGACGGGTGTTACTTTCGCTCAGAAGCAGCATAACCGGCGCCGGTGAAAAATAGCGCCGCAAATCGACCTCGCGCGACACCTTACCAGCCGGACTCGTGAAGGTAATTGTCATCGGGCGGCTGATAAAATCGGGATCGACCGTCAGCTGGACGCTTTTGCGCGACTGCGCGCCGAGAAAGAGATCTTTCCGATAAAAGAATGGGTACGGAGTTCCGCCCTTGGTGGGTCCGCCCTTCCAAACCCGGATTTCGAGCATTCCCTCGACCGGCCGAGCAGAATTGGAGAGCTCGATTTCGACTGGAAACGGATGACCCAATTGGAATACGCCGCGAAAGCCGATTCGCGGTTCAATCAAAACCTCAGCGGCGGCAAATGGGGGACATAGCAGTGCGAGGAGTAGGAACGCGCAACAACAGTGAGTCGCCTTTCCGGCTGAAAAGGACATGATCCTTACGCAGAAAGGCCCGCCCGCGGACAGGAGCGATCTAGTCGACGAAATCTACACCCAGTATCTCAAAGGAACGGACTCCCGTCGGGGTGCGGACCTGAACTTCGTCTCCCTCGCTCTTGCCGATCAGGGCCCGGGCCACGGGAGAGCTTATAGAAATCTTTCCGTTCTTCGGTTCCGCTTCGTGATCGCCTACGATCTGGTATACGACTTTTTCGCCTGTATCGCCATCAGCCAACGAGACGGTGGCGCCAAAAACGACTTTATCGCCGGATAGCTTCGAAACTTCGATGACCTGAGCGCGCGCAAGACGATCTTCGATCTCACGGATCTGTACATCAAGTAGAGATTGCCGGTCCTTGGCGGCATGGAACTCGGCATTTTCCGAAAGATCTCCATGATCCCTGGCCTCTTCGATCTCACGGACGATTTTCGGCCGCTCGACGCCCTTTAAACGCTTCAACTCCTCCATCAAGAACTGATAGCCACGATGGGTCATCGGAACTCGCGTATCCTGCGTTGCCATAGTCTCGACTCCTCAATAAAATAAAAACCCCTCGGGAGCGATCCCGAGAGGCTTAAAAAGTGTACGCTTTACCTAGCCGTAGGAGCTAATTTACCATCCCGCACCAAGAAATCAACTCCTTGCCGGGTGCCCTTTGCGCTTGGCCCTTAGCGCCGAACGGCGGCTAGGCTCGCTTTATCGGACCGAAGACATGGCATGAGACGCCGTGACGGTCCTGATCGAAGTCCAACGGCGGTTCGGTTTGGTCGCAAACCGGCGCACGGTACGAACAACGCGGATGAAAAGTACAGCCCGACGGCGGATAAACCGGGCTCGGCACATCGC
>JBOHVS010000146.1:0-5848 GCA_050735975.1 Binatia bacterium
CACCCGGGTAAGCACGACACGGTAGACTTGCTATTTGCGGTGAATGGCCTGCCGGTGGCGACGTGCGAGTTAAAAAATCCGGGGACCCACCAGAATTGGTGGCACGCCAAGAAGCAATACCAACAAGATCGCGACCCGCGCGCGCCGCTGTTCCAGTTCAAGAAGCGGGCGCTCGTGCATTTTGCCGGCGACCCGGACGAAGTTTCACATGACGACCTGCCTGCGCAATGATGCAACGCATTTCTTACCGTTCAATCGCGGCAGTCACCCGGGTGAAGTTCAATGCGGCATGGGCAACCCCCAACATCCGTCCGGTTACCGGGCAGGTTACTTCTGGGAGGAGGTTCTTCAGCGCGACAGCTTCCTCGATATTCTCGGCCACTTCATGTTTGTCGAAAAGATCGACGAGAAGATCGACGACGGCAAGGGCAGCAAGAAACGGGTCATCAAAGAGAACATGATTTTCCCGCGCTACCATCAGCTCGACTCCGTGCGGAAGCTGGTGCTCGCCGCCGGTCGAGAAAGAACCGGGCAGAATTATCTGATCCAACACTCCGCCGGCAGTGGCAAGACCAACAGCATCTCCTGGCTGTCCCATCGGCTGGCGAGCTTGCACGATAACGACAACCAAAAGATTTTCGATTGTGTGATCGTGATTACCGATCGCCTCGTTTTGGATCAGCAGCTTCAAGACGCGATCTATCAGATCGAGCACGCCCAAGGAGTGGTCAAGGCCATCGATCAAGACTCGAAGCAATTAGCCACCGCGCTGGTCGATGGAACGAAGATCGTCGTCACGACGTTGCAGAAGTTTCCCTTTGTTCTGCGCGGCCTGCTTCACGTGGCCGGCGCCGAGACCCAGGAGAAAGCGACGCCGGAAGAAAGGAAACAGGCCAAGGAGTGGGAAGCGGCAATTGCGAAAAGAAAATACGCCGTGATCGTCGACGAAGCGCATTCCAGTCAGACCGGCGAATCGGCGCGGGAGCTGAAAGCCATTCTTGGGGCGGCGACCAATAATGACGAGGAAGGCGAAGTGGATTGGGAAGACCGGCTGAATGATGTGATGCAATCGAGAGGCAAGCAGGCCAATCTAAGCTTCTTCGCTTTTACGGCTACGCCGAAAGGCAAAACCCTCGAGCTATTTGGTCGGATGGGAACAAGCGGCAAGCCGGAACCGTTTCATATCTACAGCATGCGCCAGGCGATCGAAGAAGAATTCATTCTCGACGTTTTAACGAACTACACCACTTACAAGACTTATTACCGTTTGTTGAAGGCGGCGGAAGACGACCCCAAGCTGCCGAAGAAAAAAGCGGCGCGGGCACTCGCCAAGTTCGTGAGCTTTCATCCTTACAACATCGAGCAAAAAACCGAAGTCATGGTCGAGCATTTTCGCCGTAGCGTAAAGCAACGCCTCGGCGGACGCGCGAAAGCGATGGTTGTCACGTCTTCACGTCTCCACGCGGTACGTTACAAACTCGCGTTCGATCATTACATCGCGGAAAACGGCTATACGGATATTCGGACACTGGTCGCGTTTAGCGGCAAAGTCAAAGATCCCGACACGGGGCAAGAATATACCGAACCGGGAATGAATACAGATGTGGTGACCGGGAAGGCCATCAGCGAACTACAGTTGCCGGAGCGCTTTGAATCGAGCGACTACCAGATTCTCCTAGTGGCCAATAAATACCAAACCGGTTTCGATCAACCGCTGCTCCACACGATGTACGTGGATAAACGGCTCGACGGCGTGCAGGCGGTGCAGACGCTATCACGTTTGAATCGGATGATTCCCGGCAAGGATGCGCCGTTTGTTTTGGATTTTATCAATGAAGCCGAAGACATCTACCGAGCATTCAAACCGTATTACGACAAGACGGGGCTCCGTGAACCTTCCGACCCGTCGCAGTTGGAGACGCTGAAACACGAGCTCGATCAGCCTCAAGTTTATCACTGGAGTGAAGTAGAAGCCTTTGCCAGAATTTTTTACAAACCGGTGGAAAAACAAACTCCAGCCGACCACGCTCATATGCAGATTCATCTCCAGCCGGCCGTAGATCGCTTCAACGCGATGGCTGATGAGGATAAGCAGACAGAATTCCGCGAGAAACTCAGCGCTTATGTAAAACTTTACTCTTTTCTGAGCCAGATCATCCCGTACGCTGATGCAGAGCTGGAAATGCTCTACAGCTATGGGCGGTTTTTACTGCCGCATCTACCGCGGGATCGCGGCGAGGTCGTCAAAGTAGGTGATGACGTGTCTCTCCAGTATTATCGATTGGAACGCGTTTTCTCGGGCGCGATCCTGGTTAAGGAGGGTGAAGCCGCATGGGTCAAAAGCCTGGCGGAAGTTGGTACCGGCAAAGCCAAGGATGAGAAAATCCCGCTTTCGGAAATCATCCAGGTCCTAAACGAACGTTTCGGAACGGAATTCAACGAGGAAGACCGGCTCTTCTTTCAACAGATTAAAGAGAAAGCCTGCAATGACAATCAAGTGATTCAGACCGCCCTTGCTAATCCACTTGACAAGTTCGAGCTTGGCATCCGAAAAGTAATCGAAGATCTCATGATCGCGCGCATGGGAGAGAACGACAAGATCGTGACTCGATACATGGCGGACAATGACTTCCAGGGCACGGCCTTCCCGATTCTCGCAAAGGAAATTTTTGAGACGATTCGGGCGCGTGAAACAGAATCGTCGGGTGCGTCCAACGCGAAGCCTTGAATTCTGTGCGGATAGACGAAAGCGCGGACTATCATCGCGCGGATGCTTTGCGCTTGCGGTGTACCGCCTCTTGTGAGACGGGCCGAAAACCCACGTTAGGACTTGCCGAGAGGTGGCGGGTGAGTTAGGGTAGCGAAGGTTTTGGATTCTATCAATGGGGCATGTGTAAATCCGAAAGGAGCAAGGAAATGCTTCAAGAGCGTCATATTAAGGAGAAACTCGGGTGGCCGGAGAATCGCCGTATGGCGGTTACGTTGACCTTTGACTTTCAGGGTGGCGAGGACGTGAGGCCGGATCGCAACGGAAAGATCAACCACGAGGAGTGGACCCAGGCGGAATATGGACCCAGGACCGGCATTTGGCGCATTCTGAGAATTCTCGAGGAGACCGGTGTCAAAGCAACGTTTCTTACTTGTGGCGGGATCGCCGAACGTTACCCGGAGCAGGTCAAGGCTGTAGTGCAAAACGGGCACGAGATTGCCGGGCACGGGTATCATCATGAAGTGGCGCGGGATCTCACCTTGGAGCAGGAACGGGAAGTGATCCAAAAGACTACGGCAATGATTGAAAAGCGCACGGGGAAACGGCCGGTCGGATGGCGGTCCTGTACGCAGAGCCCTAACAGCCTGGAATTGCTGATGGAGAATGGCTATCTCTGGAACAGCAACTCTTTTGCCTACGATCTGCCGTTTGTTTGGGAACAGAACGACCGCGCGCTCGTCGAGCTGCCGCGGCAGCCCTTCGGCGACGGTAGGACTTACGGTCACCGCGATTCCGGTAACCCGGACGATGCACTCGTGATCTGGAAAGGACTGTTCGACGATCTGTACGAAGAGTCGAAGTTGAGGCCGACGTTCTGTCCGTTTCAATTCCACCCCTACATTTCGAGCCGGCCCGGCAGGGCACGAGCTTTGAAGGAAATCATTCAGTACATGCGCAAGCACGACGGCGTTTGGTTCGCCCGCGGCAGCGAAGTAGCCGAGTTGACTCTCAAGGTTGCCGCGAATGTGTCAAGAAAACCGGTACTGAAGGAAGCCGTCGGTTCATGAGGCGGAACGAAAGCACGTAGTCGCTCCGGAGCGGGAGCAAGTAGACCGAAAAAGGCCTGGCGCGAGAGCGCTGGGCCTTTTATGTGTAAAAGCTGTTACAAAGTCACGCTGCAGCTTAGTCCTTAGGCTCACGTCAAGCTTCTAATGAAAGTATTCACCTCCATTTGCTCTTCGGCGCTCGTCATTGTTCTGGTGAGCTCTGCAACCGCAGGCCACGCGCAACAAGAGAAGAAAGCGCTGAACCGTTCATCGCCAACTGAGAAAGACACGTTTGCAGACGCAGAATTGGCAAGGCTTCGGGCCGACGTTATAGAAAAAATGAGGGAGTCCCGCGCGCAATCCGAAAAGCTGTTGGCCTTGCACGAACAGGAGAAAGAGCGGCTCACGAAAGAGTATCAGGAACGCCGCTCACTTTATGCGCAAGGTCTGATCTCGGGCCGAGAAGTTACCGACATGGAGGTCGCCCTTACTTACGCCATCACCCGAGTGCACGAGGTGAAGCGGTGGATATCGGAAGATGAGATCGCGATTTCAGAGGCCACGTTGCGGGATGAATTGCTTCGTTTACCGGCGTTAGCTCTCGGCGGCTACAGCGAGACCGCCGCGTTGATTCGCTTCAACGGCACTGCATTGTGGTCGCTTGGCGACGCGCCAAGGATCCAAGAGTTTTTCAACGAAACCTTTGGTCGGGCCCTGCCGATTAGCGCGTTTGGCCAAACATCAGCTCACGATCGAATGAAATTCGATCATCGCGAAGCGATAGATGTCGCGCTTCATCCCGACAGCAACGAGGGTCGATCATTACTCGGCTATCTCCGGCAGGCTGGAATACCGTTTATCGCGTTCAGAAACGCCGTCCCGGGCGCCGCGACCGGCGCTCACATCCATATTGGCAAGCCTTCGATCAGAAATACCTCTCGGTAGGCGTCATGGATCGTCCATCATTGCGATCGGGCGCCTTCTGCAAGCAATACACGGAATCCTATGAGCGAGATCACTCGGATCACTAAAGCCTCGACGGTTATCTTGGTCCGGGCTCATGAGAACGGCGGCCCCGAAGTGCTCATGACTCGACGCCCGCAAGAGATGAAAACTCTCGGCGGTTTTTTGGTATTTCCTGGCGGCGCTGTCGAGAAGGAGGACTGGTCGGATGCGATGATGGCTCGTTGCCGTGGTTTATTGGCCTCGGAAGCACAAAAGCTGCTTGGCGCTCAAATCCCACCGGAGATGGCTTTGGGTCACTGGGTGGCCGCGGCCAGAGAGCTTTTCGAGGAGACCGGTATCTATCTTTTCGTTAATGGAACGGGCAGTTTTCCTGGACCCAAACAACTCGGGTCAACTAAGAGGTTGGCTGTAAAACGCAAAACTTTGGCTGACGGTCGGCTCACCTTTCCACAATTGTTGGCGTCGGAAAAGCTGTTTTGCGATTTGGGCCGCCTAGGTTATCTGTTCCATCGCGTCACCCCGGAGAAATACCCCGTCCGATTCGACACCCGCTTCTATGTAGCTGCACTCCCGGCCGATCAGAAGCCCCTGGCCGCGTCCGAAGAGGTGGCTGAGAGTCTCTGGATTTCGCCTGAGGCCGCATTGGAACGGTCCGAACGCGGCCAGTTCCCAATGATGCCACCCACCATCATTGCGCTGCGCACCTTGGCCGATCATGGATCATGGGATAATTTGCGAAGCGCTTATCATCTTGTCTAATTGGCTGCGGCAGCCGGATGCCCGGAAGGCCCGGCAATTCCCCGGCCTCCTATCGTCTGAAAGCTGTGCCGCCTATCAGGCAATTTGATGATTTAGGGTGCCTGTGGTAAAGTCACAAAAATGGTAAACAAATTCACCGCTTACCCTTCTTCTTCCAGCCTAAATCGCACGCCGACGTAAGAGCAATCGAGTACCCGCACGAGGCCATGAAGCAAAAATTGTTGAACTCTCTACCTGGGACAATCGCCTATTTCTCAATGGACGTGGCTATCGAGTCCGAAATCCCCACTTATAGCGGTGGATTGGGCATTTTGGCCGGCGATATGCTGCGCTCAGCCGCTGACTTGGAGCTCTGTATGGTGGGAGT
>JBOHVS010000147.1:0-2912 GCA_050735975.1 Binatia bacterium
GGTTCGCCTATGGCTCGCCGAAGAGAGCGACGGCATTGTCGTATAGGATCTTACGCTTTTGTTTGTCGGAAAGATCTTTGCGGCTGAGGATCGTCAGGGCCGCGTTATGACGACCTTCGCCGTGCGGCAAGTCGGAGGAATAAAGAATCTGGGTTTCGCCCAAAAGCTCGATCTCGTGAACGAGCATGGAGTCATCCGCTTCCCCGGCCAGAAAGATTCTTCCCGACTTGACGTACTCTTCGACGGTCCTCTGCGGGATCTCATCCTTGATCGGCATCTGGCTCCTGTCGATCGGCAGATAGTGGTCGAGGCGCCCGACCATATAAAAGATCCACTCGGCGCCGAACTCGAGAAAGGCGACTTTCAATTCGGAGTAACGATCGAGCATGCCGTGACCCACGATAGCGACGAACGCCATCAAAGCCGGCAGGCTCATGCCTATCCCGTGAGCGTCGAGGAGACCGGAACACATCTGTGCAAAAGGCGGGTAGCTCATGCCCATATGGACGCATAAAGGCAAGCGGACGCGCTCCAACTCATCCCACACGGGAGTGAAGCTCGAATGACAGAGCAAAAGGTCTCCGGCGGTGCCGTAAACCACGGCAGCCGTTGCACCGAGACTCTTCATCTCCGTTAGGGCCTCGCATCCTTCTCTCGTATCGCGCAAAGGCAGCAACCCGGCCCACTTAAGGCGCCTGGGAGCGGCCTTGCACTGCCGGCCGATATAGCGGTTGTAGGAACGAAAAAGCGCCGCCTCGAAACCGGGATCGGAAGTCATGCGCGCGTATAGAGTGGTGGGAAAGAGCATCTGGTGGTCTATCCCCATGGAATCCAGGCTCCGCAGACGGGCGCTTGCGTCGGAAAGATCGAAGCTGCTCAAGGGAAAATCCGGACTGGAAGACGAAGCGCCGAATTCTTCTAGAATCCTCGCCGGCTCGTTGCCCGGCTGGCTTCCGGGGCCTATGCCGTGCGGAATGATTTGCCCCTCGACCAGCCATCCGTTGGTCCACCGCCCCATGTCGCCGGAATCGAGGACGCGCACCGGCCGCGGACGCCTGGCGATGAATTGTTTCGGGAGAGTTTCCCACATCCGGGGGCTCATCATGGCATGCGCATCGGCGTCGAAGACTCGGTAGCCTTGGAGCACTTCTCTCTCCTTTTCCGGAAGGTAGCTCTCAGCCCTTAGCCTTCAGCTTCGGCTTCTCCGGCTGATCGCTTACACTGAATGCTTGTTGCCTGTCTCACTTCGCCTTCCGCACAACTTCCGCTGGATGCTTGAGCTGGAAATAAGTTCTCGCATTGTGGTAGGCGATCTTTTCCTTGGTTTCCCGCGAAAGGTCCGGATGGTTCCACAGGTATTCGAGATTCTTGGGAAACTCCCCGTCCCAGTGCGGGATGTCCGAAGCGTAGAGGAAGTGGTTGTCTCCGAGGTACTCGACCGTCTGAGGCAGGAGTCGTTCTTCGGCTTCGAGGCTGAAGTAAATTGGGGACTCGCGCACCACCTCGCTGGGCCTTTTCTTTAAATGAGGCGCCTCGAACTCGCCACGCAACTCCCAGTGCTCGTCCATGCGGTCGAGCCAGTACGGGAGCCAGGTGGCGCCGATTTCCAGAAAGGCGAGGCGCAGCTTGGGGAAACGTACCGGCACCCCCTGAAAGATGATGCTAGTGAAATGCAGGAAGATGCCGACCGGGAAGGTGTAGGTGTGCACCTCGGCGAAGGTTCTGAGCGCGCCCGCCCCGACCTCGTGCGAGGCGCTGCGGTTGCCGTGGACGGAGAGCGGCACATCGAGCCGTTGGGCCTCTTCATAGAGCGGGTCGTACATCGGGTCACCGAGCGCGGTGGGCAAACCCATGGAAAGCAGCTCGAAGCTCACAAAGCCGAGTTGGGTGACCGCCCGGCGCAGCTCCTTGGCCGCTTCGTGCGGCTGTTTGAGAGGCAGCACGCCGACGCAATGGATTCGGTCGGACAGAGCATTGTACTCTTTGGCGAAGTGGTCGTTGGCGGCACGGCACGCGGCGACGCAAAACTCCGGCTCGCGCAGCTTGGCGATGTTGCCGGAGCCGGTGGGGAAGAGAACCGCCTCCTCGATGTTGTATTCGTCCATGATCTTCAGCCATGTCTCGACCTGCTGGGCCGGACTCATACCCCGCTCGTACCCGCGGTAGCCGAGGGTTTCAAAGAGTTCCGTATCGAAGGGCTGATCCGACGGCCACAGGGATGTTTCGCGGCGGTTCCACGGCGGCTCGATGTATTTGCGGATGTCGCTTTGGCGCTCCAGGACATGTCCATCGGCATCTATGACGGGCGGCCAGTCAGCCATGTTATTCCTCCTTTAAAGCAGTGCTTCTCTGACTTCACAGCGCCGAGATCGTATCACCACGCCGGGTTGTGTCAAGCGTAGTATGGCTGGGCTGTTAAAGAGGACATCTCTAAACGGGACGGCCCTGTCAACCACTCAGCGATCGATTTTCTGTCTCAGTGGTATGCGATCGGAAAAAACGGTCTCCGTAGTTCGCTTCTAACGCACGATCAGGTGGAGGTGGGGTCAGGTTGGCCCAGGTTCGGCCCTTGCTTACTCGATCGAAAAGCCTTAAGCAGAATGTAGTTACCTTTCCGCGCGTTTCCAAAACCGATCAGGTTAGCAGGACGATTCAACGAGGAGGGTTCAAATGTACAGGATTTTGTGCGACCGGTCGCCGGCTCGCGAGCTCGGCTCGGGCCTGACGTGGCTTAAGAAGGACGGGCAGATAGTGGAGTTCTCCACAATGGAAGAAGCCGGGGCGAAGGCAAAGGAGTTGAATGAAGGTCTCACCGCGGCCAAAGTAAAGTACACGGCGAAAGAATATGGCTTAAGAAGAGACGAGTAATCTATTAAGGCAAATTTAGCCGAACTGCTACGAGTCGCGGCACC
>JBOHVS010000148.1:0-11935 GCA_050735975.1 Binatia bacterium
TGTTCCCTGGCTGCTTTTCGATCGGGAAGTTCAAGACGGTGGAGAGGATACCTTAGAGGCCTTACTCGCGGTCTCGAACTCCTCCGCAATCCAGCTCTCCACAAGCTTCCTGTCATGCCGGTATCGCGGAACATTTGGCATCAAAATTATAGCGGGCATGGGCTTGTCATGCGGGCCGACGACAACTCCACCTGGCCAGTTCCGGACTCTCGTTCCCGAGAAGGTTGCTCCGCTATTGGCGATTACAACTCGATCAGAGCGCACCAGGATCTCAACACCATTTCTCAGGAACCGACCGCGCTGAACTACGATTCGACCCGGCGGCTCGAAGCTGATATCCACCAAAATCTTCCTTTTGGCCTCCCTAATCACAAGATTGTGACCGACAAACTGGATGTCCCAGGGGGAGACGAATTGCACGAGCTGGTTATTCTCAATCTGAAGGACGAGCTGATTGTACTCATCGAAAACGTTTAGGTTGAGCATTAGGTGTCCGTCGCCCAAGACGAACGCCAGGAGCGCCGTGCCATCCACGGAGACAGGCACCAACATCGTGCCGTATCCGGCAAACTTGGTGCTGAATCTGTTCCCGCCGATTATTACCTCGCACTCGTCTCCCGAATAGTGAAGATCGTACGGTTTCGAGACACCCGCTCGAAGATTGTGGGGGTCTCGGTTCGCGGCCTCAACTGCATCAGAGGGCAGGAGCCCCGTCCCCTTTTCGCGATGATGGTGATCGCAGAGAAGCGTGATCTCGTCGGCGACGTGGCGGTGGACATTAGCCCAACCCAAAAGATGATCGTACTCGTACAAGGGCATCCCGCAGACGACACACCCGAAGCCGCAACGCTGTCGGATCTCACGCTGCATTGGAGGAGGGATATTTCGAGAGGTGGGCAGCCATTCGTTATTAGTCATGGTCGGTTCTCAAAGCGCAGCTTTATTCCGAGGCGAAACGTTTTGTTTTTGGTGTAACCCAGATGGCTTGGAACGCGTAAGGCTGACATCCAATGTGGTAAGGGTCTTTGCTACCCCATAATATTCGAGATAAAGCGCAGCCGGATTTAGCCGACGAGGGCCCCAGCCCAAAACCTCATCCACTGCGGAGAGGTTAACCCCATCTTTCCCCATGTTCACTACGACGGCGGCTAGGGAACGAGCATCTTCGGCCGGATCCCAAGGTTGTGTGAGTGGATCGGTATTGAAGAACAGCAGTGCAGTTGGGGAGATTCTGTAAAACCCCGCGCGCCGCCCCATTCCCACAGCTTGTGAAGCTTAACCCAGCCGAGATCTTCCAGCTCGTCGGCCGCGGCTGCAATTTCCTCTTCGTTCACCTGGAGCGCGTCAAGAACGCTGGACACCGTTAGCATTGGGTCCAGAGGGGCGCCGGTCTTGGAACGCTCGTTTAGCAATAGGGCAACGTTTCCGGCGAGAGTCGACAACCCGAGATTTTGAGAGACTTTTGCTTGAGTCCAACCGGGCGGTTCCCCCAATGGTGGCCGGGTCTCTACACCGTGACAAATGTTAACGAGCTTGCGGAGTCCCTCGTCGTACGGCTCGAGGTTCACCCACAACAATCCCCGTAGGAGAGGAGGAACGTCCGCGCTGCTGATCTTCCAGATTATCGGGATCAGCCGGCACGATCCGTTAATCCGTTGGATCAGCCCCGCATCGAGTTCGGTTTGCACCCACTCAGACCGCAGACTGTTTTCGGTCAATAAGACGAGAAAATGAGTTGCCCGCTCGATTCCCTCGTCGATCTTTCGGCGCAGGCTATCACCGGGCTTTATCTCCCACTCCGCGTACCAGACATCGACTCCGTTGGCTCTTAGATCCTTCGCTAAACGCGTCGAGATTTCATTGTCCACACTCGAGTGGCTGAGAAATGCGGCGGGCGGGGGTTTTGCCATATCAGTACCGGCTCGCCTTGTTTAAACGCCTCAACAATTCCTCCTCATGTTTTTTGACCTCTCTATCGTTTCGTCGATACTTCTTGACCAGCCCTTGGATCCACTCGCCGGCATCCCCTTTGTCCACGTACTTGTACTCCTCGAAGCTATCGCGCAAAGCTTTCGGCGCCTCCCCCGGAAACGCTCTAAACACCACCTCGCCAACCTCGGGCCACTTGGGTTTGATCCCGTCTTCTTCAAAAACAGCGGCCAATTCTTCGGCGCACCAAGCCACCAAGGCTTTCGGCGGCCGTCCTATGTCCACGCTCCGGCGCGAGAACCAAACCCGAAGGCGACTCAGTTCGCCATCCATCACGTAGCCTATAAAGGCACCAGAGATACCCGGCTCAGATTGCAGCGATTGCCAATTTAAGCTGCAGGGCTTCGTTGACAATTTTTAAAGTTCGCTTCGAGTTGCTCTTTTCGCCGCGGCTTGTTCCACCATCGTTGCTCTTTTTTGAACTGTTCGTAGGAAGCTTTCCATCTCTCTGTGATCAAGAAAATCTTCCGATCCCGGGCCGAGTTTTTGTAGCGAGAAAAGATCGATGGTGCCAGGGAGATCAGAGAGTTCAGGAATATATGGCTCGATGGTCAGTGGAGAGGGGGGTCGAAAGTCCTGCGTTTTTAGTGTCGTTTTAACCCTTTTCAAGATTGCCTAGAGTAACTTATCTTTGCCACTGCAATCAAGAGAATTCCCATGCTGTCATATCGTGACCCACCTAAAAAGGAGGCCGTATGCTCGTAAGCATTCGAGAGGCTGCCAAGGCTCTGAGCGTTAGCGATCGCCATGTGCGCCGCATGATCGCCGAAGGGAAATTTCCCTTCTATCGAGTCGGCGACAGGGCCGTGCGCTTGGACTTGGACGAGATCAAATCTGCCAGTCGCGGATCGTCCGAAAAACCTTCAATGAGAAATGGTGATGAGCCGGGATCTCCGCGGCGCAGCTCGTGAGCTACCGAAACTCCCTTCTTCGCGATCTCAAGGAGGCGGACATCACAGGCGACGAGGAAGCCAAGGAAGAAATCCGCGCCGATATCCAGGCCATCGACGACGAGTCTCAGAAAGCGCGGCGGTGTTGAGAGCCGTCCGGCATCCAGAGAAGGCCAAAGCCGGCGCGAGCAACTAAGAGGGATCCTTTTCGGTAATGAGTAAATGACGATCGAGGAAACATACTCGGCCTTCAAGTCGAAAATCCTTCGAGCCAGGGAAGAGGAGCGGTTCGACTTACGGCCGTGGAGAGTGCCGACGCTTGAGGAATTCGGGCTGAGATAACCTATGGATGACCAAGGCAAAATCTACGTTCTCTGGGCCGAAGGAACCGACCTGTCCAACATTGGCTACACCGAAGACAGGATCGGCGATCATTGCAGCGAGATAGAGGCCGAGTGTTCCTGGCAGCTACGTGTGACGTCGGTGTTTTATGGGACCCGCGCGGAGCTGGCCGAGATTCACGCCCGGCTTAAGCCCGACTCCTTTCGGGACGATGCGATAGAAGTCATAGGCATTGAGTTCAATGACCGACGGCGAGATGTACCCTATTCTGGCGCGGTATCCGAACATGCGACGGTTCCTTTCCGAAGGCTCAAAGCTGGGCTCCTATACAGGCCATTTCCTGGAGTGTACAAGGTCAATAGCGTTCCCATCCGGGTCGTGAACCCTGAATTCAGCGTCGCGATTTTTTGGTCTTAGTTGTACTTCGCTTGAGGCTCCAAGCTGTTTGAAGACCTCCTTAAGCGGCTCCAGATCGTCTACCTCGAATCCAAAATGATAGAGGCCCTCGTTAACCTTCACTTCTGGCGTCTTCTTAATTAAGGCGAGGTTCATATATCCGTCGGAAAGGTAAAGCGCTGACCCAATGCCTTTTACCTCCTTCATCCCGAACGCGGTTCTGTAAAAATTTCCCAACTTTTCCTGGTTCGAAGTGACGATCGCAATATGACGTATGCGGCCCATGATTACTCCTCCTCTTGCTTTAGTTGCGCTTTCAATACCGTTGATAATGTACTCTGGTCCTCAGCTTTGTATCCTTCCCGGTGCAGACCGCCTCCTTCGGGCATTCAGCCTTTTTATTCTTCTCCATTTCACTTCCATGGAGATAGCAGCTTCATTCATTAACGCGTAGGCGAAGAGTCGGCTCCTGCGATCTTATTGTAGAGCTTGATGTCTTCCGGATCTCTTGATTAGCTTCTCCAGTTCCTCCCGCATGAGCGGGGACGCATCTGCATGTGTCATCTTCTTCCAGTTCTTATGAAATTCCGGGTCCTTCCATGACTTCTTAAAAGCATCCTTCAAAATCTTCACTCGCTGCTCACGAGTGCCCGGTGGTAGAACAAAAGCCTGGCTGAACTGCACCAAAGGCAGCGAATATATCGAGAACTCTTTTCTCCTTTTCAGTCTTGGCAAAAGTATGCAATGCGGGGAGCCTGCGAAAGGCGGGGTAATCGTACCGAAAGCCAGGCGGGATTTCGGCCACGCCATGAAAGTTCATAAGTCCCTTGTTAATGAAATCAGGAGTGCGCTGAACAACAGTTTCTGCGCTGTTGGCCCGAGCATCCACTCGCCCCGTTGGAGGGCCGCATCCATTTCCGCCCCGGAAAAGCCGACCACAAACTTGGGGGTTTTAAGATCAAGTAGCCACGCAAAAAGCCTTGCAAGGACATAATTGGAATGCCCAACCGACTGTCCCCGATCCTTATTTTTTCCTCTCCGTCTTTAGCTCCCGTACTAAGCTCCCAATCCACTACCTGATTCAGCGGCACTTCCCGCGCAATTTTCAATCTCTCTTTGGTTAATTGGATGTTGAGCATTAGCCCTTTGTCGGATATTTGCCCGTCATCGGTAAATGAATGGACAGATGTATCGTAGGCCTTGGCCGCCTGAGAAGGAGAGATACTTAAATAATCAACCATAAGCTGTAGAGTCGCATCACGATTTTCTTTCATGAATCGGGTCCCCTTCAGGATCGCACGAATCACCTTCTTGACTTGTTCTCTGTCGGTCGCGAGCTTCTTTTCCGTCACGGACACTCCTGAAATCGGCAGATCAATAATGTCTGCAAAGTTAACGATTCGTTTTAATCCTTCTTCCTCTCCCTTAACGGCATATGCGATGTCAATAGGTGTAGCATCTATAGAGCCGCTCTGTAGAGCTGCCAGACGCGTCGGACTCGAACCGCTAACGAGGATCTTAATGTCCTTATCAGGATCTAGTCCAAAATGCTTAACGGCAACGCGCGACAGGTATTCCATAGTACCTGCGAAGGAATCCACTCCAATCCTCTTTCCCTTCAGATCTTTTCCTGATTTGATCTCACTTCGGCCCATTAGGACGTGTAGCGGGCGATAGGCTACACCTGCGACGACCTTGATCGGAACACCAGTTATCACCGCTCGAAGAGAAGAACCCCAGGAGAGACTGTAGTCAACATCTCCCGCCACCAAAGCCATCACTGAGACCTGCGGTCGCATTTGAACTCTGAGTACATCCAGACCTTCGTCTCTAAAAAAACCTCTTTTTAAAGCAACGACTACCGGGAACTCAAATAGTCCCGGGCTCAGACTGGCCATCATGAGGCGTTCAGCCGATTGGAGCGGGGCGGGCACAGCGATGCACAAAAACAAGCCAAAGAACCACAAAGGAATTACCAAAGATTTAGTCATCCTTCCCCTCCGGCGTTAGTTACGACATACAGCTGTTGTCTCTTTTCAGTCCGACTGCATGAAGAGCTATGTTTCCCAACCCGTATCGGAGACCTCAACCAGGTTGCCATCAGGGTCTTTTAGCTGCCGAGTTTTATAAGGGTTCCAAGCGGGAGCCCGGTTTATTTCAATCCGCGGTTCACCAGGATACAGAAATGAGGCTGAATCGCCGATGCGGCGCGTAACCTCATCGATGCTCTTCACGTGAAATCCGATGCCATCGAGCCCAGGCTGTGTAACGGGAGCGGTCCTGTATATCCCCAGGTTGAACTTACCATCTGACAAGTAGATCGCTTTTATTCTAGATTCAGGAACATCTACGCGGCGGAGTTCTTTCAAAGAGAGTACGGATATATAGAAATCTGCGAGACGATCCGGGTCGTCAGTTCTTAGGCCGACATAACTGATGGAGGCGAAGTCCACCCGATTTCCGGCATCCCACGCCCCTTCCGCGAGCTCAAATAGATTGGCGTCAGGATCTGTAAAGCGCCTTTCCTCATACCGCCCGTCTTGAGGGCTCTTTTCGAGCCGGATAGGAGGATCCCATTCGGCGAGCCGTCTCTCAACGTCTGCCATGCTCTTCACCTGGAATCCTATGTGGTTCATGCCTACATCAGGCAATACTTCGCGCCCGTCTACAATTTTCGCATAGGAGGTGCCGGATCTAATCTGCAAGCAATTTAACTGAAAGGAACCATCTCCGATATAAAACGAGTACGGGCTATTTTGATATTGATTCCACACTTCTTCCATCCCGAAGACAAGATGATAAAACCTTGCGAGTCTCCTGTTGTTCTTCGTGCACATTGCCATATGCCGGATCTCTCCCATGTCCCGTCCTCCTTCGCGGAAATTTTTGCGTAACTCTTATCACATCATTAGAGATTGACAAGCGTGGCGGTCTTTTAATGCGATAAACAAAGTCTCCCTAATCGACTGCCCGCGTCACGCCCGCACTCGGGCGCACTAGCACACGGCTTGCCGCTATCACAACGTGATCCCCGCCAAATCGAAAGAGGATTCCTGGAGAAGACCGCGGATACAAGTAAAATAGACAAGTAAAATAGCGGCTAGGATACGACACAATCCCTCGTCTTCAGCTTCACTGGTTGCCAACGCACGGGTTATTTCTCAAGCGGCAACACCAATCCGACAACCTAGCTGTCCTTTTCTCTTGACAGGCGGGGTTGTCGCCTATAAGACCAGGCAATGAAAATTCTTAAACGTTTTTTGACAATTTCTTTCCTTGCCACTGGATTTCTCCTCCCAAAAGTTTGCATTGCCCAATTAGAAGACGTGAGAATTGGCGTGCCTAGCTACTCATTAAGCGTCATCGCCCTTCGCATCGCCCAGGCAAAAGGGATGTTCCAGGAAGAAGGGTTAGCGGTTACCCTCATACAGATGAAAACTAACATCACCATCTCGGCGCTCACGACAAAGAATATCGACTACGCGACGGCGTCCGTGGCAGCCATGCGAAGCGCGATCAGCGGGTTGCCGATCAAGACTGTTATGTTTATGGTGCAACGGCCACTCCACGTCCTTGTCGCGAGGCCGGAAATACGCACGATTCAGGAACTCAAAGGAAAAATCTTAAGTATTGGCGCCTATGGAGATCTTACGGATTTTATCCTGCGCGCCATCCTTGCCCAGCATCAGATAGATAGAGAGAGAGATGTCAATGTTTTTATCGTTTCCGGTAGCGGCGCACGCCTCGCCGCCCTGCTTTCTGGAAAGGTGGACGCCGCGATCCTTCCCCCGCCCTTCAATGTGAAGGCTGAGCATCAGGGATTGAGGCGCCTGGCAGCGGGAGCCGATTTTTATGAAGGTGGCATTACGGGCTTGAGCGTCCATACCGACAAGTTAAGGAAGAACCCGCAGCAGATCAGGAAAATGATTCGTGCCGTATTCAAGGCGCACGCGTTTATGAAAAGCAATAAGAGCGAGACGATTCAAATCATGTCAGAATGGCTGAAGCTGGAGCCCTCTGTCGCCGTAGCCTCTTATGAAATTTACCTACGTGCTCTTAGCCCAAACGGCCTGGTTAGCGACCGGGCTCTCATGCTTGACGTTGAACGGACTCGAGAAACTTTGAAGATCAAGGAGGATGTTCCCCTCAGTCGCGTCGTCGATTTTACCAACGTAAGAGAGACTCTCCAACAGCAGAGGGGAGCGCCGGGGCGCTAAAACATTGCGCTTATTTTTCCCCTTATTCTGAAAGATTCCAGGTGCTGGGAACGAACAGCTCCTCGGGGCCCAGCCTTCTCGCGCTCACTCCCTGTTCGTGGCAGTACGAGAGGAACTTGGCGATAATGTGCTTATTTTTCTCTAGCCCGTAGGCCCATGGATCGCGTTCAAATATTTTCCGCTCCATTTCCAGATAATGAGTTTTCCACGCCATGGAGAGGCTTGGAATTGCTAGAATTGATTCCTGCCCGATTTTTTTTGATTGGGAAAAAAGCTCGAAGAGCTGCGCGGGAAGGTCAGGATGCCGCTCGGCCACGGATTTGCGTACCACGAGGGTATGCATGATTGGGAAAATCTTCGTTTTTCGATAATAAGCCGCCTCGACCTCTGGAAAATCTTCAAACAATCTCTTGACCCTATTGTCCTCCAAAAGCGCCGCATATTTTAAATTCTCGGTCGTGATGAGCACGTCCAATCCACCTTCCAAAAGAGCGGCACAGCTGCTCTCATACTCATTTCGGCCGCTCCACTGGAGCCGATGAATCACCGAGCCGTCCCGCGGTTCGACGTTTACATTCGCGCCTTGCCAGTGGTGGACGTCCCATACGTACCAACGGGTGTTTTCAGACGAGATGCCGTATTCTTCCACAAGCATCCCGCGAACCCAAACATGCGCCGTCTGCACCCAACGCAAGCAGCCGATTTTTTTCCCGTTCAGCGACTCCCCGCTGGTAATGCCTGACGACGCATTACAAAGGATATAGCTGTGCCGGAAGATTCTTGATGGAAATACGGGAATTCCTATGAAATCGCACTGATCTCTAGATTGATAGTAGATTAGTTCAGCCAGAGACATTTCCGAGACATCGTACTCACCTCTGAACATGCCTGTGAACATCTTGGGTACATCGTTCTCTTCGATAACCCGGAGTTCGACTCCTTTCGGCCGGACCAACCCCCGAAGGATCGCGTTTGTGCCGTCATAGTTCCGACAGGCAAGCGTGATTGCATAATCCTCCACTCGACTATACCTCCCACTTTTCTTTGCAGAGTTCGAGAATACTCCCGTCCGGACCCTTAAAATAGAGCGGCTCACCGCTCGGGGGTAACCCAAATTGCAAATTGCATAAAGAAGGCAGCCTTGCTCTTGCCCGCCGCAAGCCGCAGATCGCGCACAAACTCCTCCGGCAGGCGGCGCAACGCTGAAAAGACCTCTTCGGGTAACTCCAATGTCATTTTCGGCATACCGGCCTCCTAACGAGAAAAAATCCTTTTATTTAAGTTCCTGCCCAAACGAAAACTACCTTACCATTCTGGAGTTCAACTTACGAAGTCCCGGGACTATGTTTTCCACGTCGAATTTCTTTTTGGGAAGCTTCCTTTGCTTGGCGCCCCGGGAGCAAATCTAAGCCGGGCGTTTTCCTGACGCAGTCTCTCTGTTTCCTGGAGGGCTTTCTCTAACTCGCACGTCACCTCTTTCTATGGAGTTCACTTCGCGGCGCCACGCGAAGAAAATCCCCAGGTTCGCTCAGAGGACGACATGATCCTATTTCGCCAGGGAATTTGATGCAATCATGCCTGAGCCGCACACCCTACTCGAAGCAGGATGAAGGAACTTTCCACTGCTAAAGTTTTCCCCGGCTCAAAATTGAGGGCGGACCGCCTAGACCGGGCGTAGCGGTGGACCCCGGTTTGTCAATGACAGAAGGAAACTTTATACGTTTAACACCTAAAATATTTCTGCAGTGTTTTACCCTATGACGGAAACAAGTTTCCCTACAATTTGATTCACTGTTTCCGCAGGCAATTTGCCGAGCGTTTTTCGGATGAGAGCTTGACTCAAGGTGACCACCTTCGTTGCTTTGACAACAGACGGTTTGGGCAAACCTCCCTTTTTCTGCTCGTCCAGGCTCAGCGAATAATCACTATGCTGTAGATCTTTCGGAACCTGCGAGGTGATCGCAAGGAGAATTGCGTCAGCAGAGGAATCATTAAAGCTTTTCGAACTGATGACGAGACCGGGCCGTTGCTTCTGAGTGGTCAGGTCTGTGAACGGAAAGGGAACCAGTACAACATCGCCGCGATCAAAGCTCATCGTAGATTTGGTCCTCGGGATTGTCCCAGAAGCCAAAGGATGACTCGGCGAGCCGTGCCCACAACAGATCTTCCGGAGTCACATCGAGCGCTTTCGGAAGAAGGCGGAGAAGCTCTTTTTGCTCCTCTTTGGAAAGGGCCCTGATGTCCTCAAAAATCTTCTCAACTCTTTTGGCCATAGCTTCACCTATTCGTAATATGCGCTATTCTATTCCCGACTACCTAAAAGGCAAGCCGCCGGATTACGGCCAAGCTGCCTTTACGCGCCTCCCTGTGGTTTAGGCAGATCCCTCTTCAGATCGAAGCCTTCTCCGTATACTTTTCTGATCACTAGCTTCACATTGAAATCCGTCTCCTTCGAGTTGGTGTAGTAAGCCCGAGCGGTGGCATACCGTCTAAGGAATTTCTTCTTGTTGATCCGATCCTTCTTAAGGATCGCTTCAATGTCTTCGACATCAACCTGCTGGAACCGCGAGAGCTTCGAAATGGCAAGATCGAGGGACGAGAGTCGATAGACTCTGATCTTTGGTGGAAAGGAAAGTTCCCGCACGTAGCTGCAGGCCTTGCGATAGTCCGGATGTAGACAGAGAAAGGAATCGGCAACGGGTTGGATCGGAAACTTTAGAGCGCCTGCCTTTCGGAGAATCCCGATAGTTTCACTTGAAGCCAGAATATCGATGTCCTCCGTTACCCTGCTAACGGCCCGGCTGAGAAGAGCCGCTGCCCCTCCAATCAGGACGATCTCAACCGGCCCGACTATTTTGGGTCTGGCGTCCCTCAATAGGAGACGCAAGGTCTCAAGCGGCTCGTTTAACTCCTTCACGGAAGCGTTCCAGGCTGTAGGCGCCGTAAACGCCCCATTTTTTCCCGAGCCGGGGCGTCTTTTTCTTGACCCAATTCCGAAATTCGGGCTCTTCAGGTACTTCGCTCATAAGAAACTCTTCCGCCACTTTGTCTTTCTCACTCCACAGCTTTGTAGATAGCGAGTCGAGTCGCGACGCCCTTTTGAGATCTCCGCTTTCCTTAGCGAGGGCAGCAGCTACGTCTACGACAAAACCCAGCCGGTTGACCAACCCTCGCTTACGGGCAAGCCTCAGCAATTTTTTGTGATCCATATCTCTCTTGAAAAGAAGACCTGGCAGGCATTCCACCATGCGAGATGATGGGACCACACGGAGCACTCCCAAAACAACCGCTTCCGGGCTGAAGGATCGGCTTTTCCTGGATGTCCCCGTGAACGGCGCTCCAAATCCTTTGAGATGCGCCGCCAGATTGTCGCCGTTCTCAGGAAGGGATGAGAGGGATCCAGGCTCCGGCGCAGCCTTTTCGGACAATAGCTCCGCCACGCTAAGTCCAAGGGCATCTGCTACCCGTGCTAGCCATTCAAGCCTCGGGAGAGTGGAATCTTCTACCGACTCCATAACCGCGACCCTGGGCTGTAGCGTACCCGCCTTTCTTGCCAGATCGCTCTGAGATAACCCGGCTCTGAGGCGAAAGCTCCTCAGATTCCTGGCCAGCGTGCTCTTCAAAGTCTGTTTCATAAACCAAAATATAATTTAAAAAGTATGATTTGTCAACGAACCGGAAAGGCGAGAAAGAGCGTGTCCACTTGAGGACAGTCAAAGCCTTCGCCCAAAACCGAAACCTATCGCGGGGTAAGGCCTCGGAAAGCACGTAAAGTGATTGAAAAGGCGTGAAAAAGAATTGGTGGGCCCACCTGGATTCGAACCAGGGACCAACCGGTTATGAGCCGGTGGCTCTAACCAGACTGAGCTATGGGCCCTCAGCCGATGTTCGATTTGGGATTTTGGATTTTTGATTCTGAAAGGCTTGCAGTTTCGCGTGTTTATTGCAAGAGCCCCATTTTTGTCCCGTCGGTTAGCTTTCCATGAAGCTTTTCAGCCGTTTGCTGCGGCTGGGATGTCGTAGTTTGCGTAGCGCCTTGGCTTCGATCTGCCGAATACGCTCGCGGGTGACGGTAAATTTCTGCCCCACTTCTTCCAGGGT
>JBOHVS010000149.1:0-1772 GCA_050735975.1 Binatia bacterium
GGTGGATATTCGTTGCGGAGGAGCAGAGCTTCGAGCAATTCTTTGGGTGACCCAAGAACGGCAGGGCCGAGGGGACCATCTTTGGATGGATCCCTATTATGGCACGCAATGCAGTTAGCGACGTACACGGCTCTGCCTCTTCTCCAATCCTCACTCGTTCCGGAGTTTCCCTGATCTTTCGAACCCGCGCCCGCTACGATCCCCGACACTAGCGCCAACACCAATAAGAATTGCGTTCCGGTTTTCATAGGTAGCGCCGAACCGAACGGTTGATTGAGACGCTGATATGTTTAGCCATCAACGTCATAGGAACCCTCCTTCGCCTCGCGACCGGAATCCAGACTTGGCGTATCCCAATATTGTTTTCAGCGTGGTTGCTATCTAAAGCAGTTCAAAGTCAATTTCGCTGCGAAAGGCGTTGACACGGACGACTCTGACGCGGACGCGGTCGCCGAGGCGGAATTTTCGGCCGTGGCGGCGGCCTTGGATCATGTATTCCTTCTCGTAGTAATGGTAGTCGTCGTCCGTCAGAGTGGCGAGACGGACGAGGCCTTCGACAAAGTAGATTTCCAGTTCGACAAAAAAACCGAAGTTCGCCAGGCTGGTGATGAACCCGGCAAATTCTTCGCCCAGCTTGTCCATCATGAACTGGGCTTTTTTCAGATCGACCATCTCGCGCTCGGCGTCCATGGCGATCCTCTCTCGTTCAGAGGTGTGCTTGCCGGTCTCTGCCAAATAGTTCATAAGATCTTCCCGTTCGTTCGGTCTCAGCTTTTTTCCTTGCAGCGCGGTTTCCAGCATGCGGTGCACAATCAGGTCGGGGTAGCGCCGGATCGGCGAGGTGAAATGCGTGTAGCACGTCGAGGCAAGACCGAAATGGCCGATATTTTCGGGCTGGTAATGCGCTTGCTTCATCGCCCGCAGGAGAACACGGTTGACGACCTTCTCCTCGGCTTTGCCGCGGCAGGCTTCAAGAATCTTTTGAATCTCCGAAGGCGTGATGTTTTCCCGCTTCACGGGCAAGCGGTAGCCCAGGCTCAACAGAAAAGGAGCAATCGCGTGCAGGCTGTCGAGATCGGGCCCTTCATGGACCCGGTAGAGAAGCGGGATGTTGTCTTTCTTCAACTGGCGCGCCACCGTCTCGTTGGCCGCGATCATGAACTCCTCGATGATCCGGTGGGCGATGCTGCGCTCCGCGCGCGCTATGTTCTCCGGCATGCCCTGGAGATCGAGCACGATTTCAGCCTCGGGCAGGTCGAAATCCAGATTGCCGCGCGCTTTGCGTTGCTCATAAATCAACAGGGCGACTTCTTCCATCAGCTTGAATTGATCGACGAGATCCCGATACCGCGACAAACACTCCGGATCTTTATCAACCAGGATCCGCCGCACATTCGTGTAGGTCATTCGCTCATGGCTTCGAATGACGGAGCGGTAGAAGCTGCTATGGATGACCTCGCCTTTTTGATTGATTTCCATGCAGACGGTGTTGGTGAGGCGATCCTCGCGAGGATTCAAACTGCAGATGCCGTTCGAAAGGGCCTCGGGGAGCATTGGAATGGCTCGATCCGGAAAATAGACGCTCGTTGCCCGCTTATAAGCTTCCTGGTCCAACGCGCCGCCCGGTTCCACGTAGTAGGCTACGTCGGCGATAGAGACGAAGAGCTGATAACGATCTCCGTGGCTTCGGATGTGGACGGCATCGTCGAAATCACGCGCATTCTCGCCGTCGATGGTGACAATCGGCAAGCTCCGCAGATCTTTGCGCGAGG
>JBOHVS010000150.1:0-4163 GCA_050735975.1 Binatia bacterium
TCAGGCTGAAGCGGATATCCAGAAGTTTTTGATTTGTCCTGGATTCCGGGTCGCCCCCCGCTTTCGCGGGGGTTGCCCGGAATGACGGCAGAACTATTCAAGGGATTTCGGGAACACGACGCTGGTATGCTCAGGTTTCAACAGGATCCTATCGTTAAGATGGACATTGACTCCGGTCTGGAGTAGAGAGGCCTTCAGAAGTGCGGCGAGCGGTTCTTTGATTTCGTCGATGCTGCCGGACGGCAACTTCGAAAACATGGGCGTGAAGCGATTTTTCCCCTGCGGTTTTGGCCTGGTGATATACTCGAACGTCCATGAAAGCGATCCAAGGATTCCCTTTCTCAATTCCGTACCTTGAACTCTGAACGCTGAACCTTGAACTTTAGTTAGGTTTCTATGGCCGCTACCGAGACTCAATCGCCGCTTGAGGCTGCGCGAAAATTGCTCCCGATGATCCGATCCTCGGCGGATCAGATCGAGGCCGGCCGGGAGTTGCCGCGGCCGCTCTTCGAAGCGATGGCCGACGCCGGTTTGTTCAAGCTGCTGATTCCACGCAACCTGGGCGGCGCGGAGATCGACTTACCGGCCTACGTGCAAGTACTCGAGGAGCTCGGGAAAGCCGACGCCAGCACCGGCTGGGTGGTCAATCAGTGCGCGGTCTTCGCGACCTATGCGGCACGGATGCCGCGCGACGTCGCTCGCTCGATTTGGATCGACACGCCCCGAAGCATCGTCGCGAACACGCCCGCACCGACGGCCCGAGCGGTAAGGGTGCCGGGCGGGTACCGGGTTACCGGCCGTCAGGGGTTCAGCTCGGGGTGCCGGCACGCCGCCTGGCTGGCGGCCCGCGCTCTAATCCTCGAGAACGGCCAGCCAAGGCTTGAAGACGGCCAACCCGAGGAGCGCTACCTGTTCGTACCGGTTGCCGAGGCCGAGCTGCTCGACACCTGGCATGTGCGGGGCATGCGCGGCACGGGAACCCACGACTTCGCCGTGAGAGATGTCTTCGTGCCCTCGGAGCGCACGGTTCTCCAGGCGGGCGGGCCCCTGCTGGAGAACGGGCCGCTCTACCTGTTTCCCCGTAGACTGCTCTTCGCCTCAGGAGATGCCGCGGTGTCATTGGGAGCGGCGCGCGCATGCCTCGATACCTTCTTTGAGCTGGCCGGCGCCAAGACACCGCGGTTCATGCAGGCGCCGCTCCGCGATCAGCCGGTGGTTCAGGCGACTGTCGGGCGCAGCGAAGCCCAGCTCCGATCCGGACGCGCCTTTCTCACCGAGGCGGTGCGCGAGATTTGGAGCGAGGCGGCGTCCACCGCCGCAGTTACCCTGAATCGGCGCGCGACCCTGCGCCTGGCGACCACACACGCGATTCGACTGGCGGTCGACGTCGTCGACTCCGTGTATAATGCCGCCGGCGTCACGGCGATCTTCGAGGGAAACCTGATACAACGCCACTTCCAGGACATTCACGTGATCAGTCAGCACATGCAGGGGCGCCTCGCCCATTACGAGCTGATCGGGAAGTACGCGCTGGGGCTGAAGGTCGACCCATCGCGGTTCTAGAGGGTACGTACAGAGAGAATGCGATAATTTTCCAGCCGACATCGTTGCGCGTGCAGCCGCATTGAGCGAACCGCCCGCGCGAGTATACTGAAAGCAGGCCGGCTCTCTGTCTCCGGCATCCTAGCGAAGGAGCGATAAGAAAATGCGCGGATGGCGGTGGATCTCGATTTTTTGGCTCGTGCTCATGCTGCCGTCATGCTTGCCGCAGGCCGCTATGAAGCGAGCGACCCCAGTTATCATTCAAGACAGCTTTACGGGAGGAACACCCGAGCTCGCGTGGCGCCCCTATCCGTACTTCAATCAGGACAACCTCAAAGGAGAGATCGACCCCTCGTCTCCCGAAGGCGAGCCCGGAGTGGGCGTTCTCGACAACGGGAAGGCGGGTGGGTTTGCCGCGCTGTCCTACGCGGACACGCGTCCGCTTGAGGATTTTCATCTCGAAACGTGGCTCCATGTTCAGGTGACCGAAGAAGAAAAGGGATCGCTAAACGGCATCGCCTTTCGAGTCGATCCCGTCCGGGACAAATACTACCGCTTCGCGGCCCAGTTCGCTGCCGAGCCTTCATTGTCGCTGGCCTACGTCGGCAAGGACACACGGCATTTCCCCGTTATCGTGGCGGAGTGGAAGGCCGCGGCTCTTCCCGGCGGAGCGCCGAAGCGGAGCGGTTGGCACCGCGTCGTCATCGAGGTTAAAAACGATGCGGCCGAAATCTTTTGGAACTCAATTCGCCTTCCCGGCGGCCCTTTCCGGTTGGATCGCATCGACTCCGGTTATATCGGAGTTTACGCTACCTATACCGGCGGCCGTGGAATCGCCGAGACCAGGATAGACGGCCTGCGGGTACGGGTCCATAGCTTTCCGCCTTGATCTCCTCCGAGAAAAAACGCTGCAATCAGCGAGTTGGAATATCGCCTCCCGATCAAAGGCAAAGCTCTAGGGTTAACTTTCTACGACTCGACTTTCTGTCTTGCCGCTGTTCCATCCCTGATAGAGACGCTCGGGTAATTTGATCAGAGGCGAGAGAATCAAAGATAACTTTACGGTTACACTCCCGCCTGTAGCCAAGCTGCCGGCCCAAAGCCATGGTTTGAAATCAAAACTTAAATGCACCAAACCCCACTGCTCCCACTACAACCAGAGCCAAAACAACCAGCATGATCTTCAGTGCCGGCGAGGAGCTGCGCCATGCGCGCAAGCTCCAGATGATCAGCTTTCGTAAGCGTATCTCGGTCCAGTCTAGTGCTCGAGCCGCCACCAAGGACTGCTGCGCGATCAAGACTGCCCCGAGCAAAAGAATGAGTAGGCCGGGTCCAGGGACAAAAAGGAAAAAGAGCCCCGCTGTCATGAGTAAGGTGCCGCCACCGATGAAAAGCGCCTTTTGGACGGGACTGCGGCTGGACTGGCGGCGGCGGCTGAACTGTTGCTGAAAACGGTGACCAGGGGAGCCCGATTTGAAACGCCGCCAGTTTCGCTTAAGCTTTTCGAGATCGATGATCACGCTTCACCTACCTTATTGTACCGGGCGGAGGAAAATGAAGGCCTCGACCGCTTCGATATGCGGCGCCGGCTTTGTTTGAGCCGCCAGTGGCGAGAAACGGGTACACGTTGCCACAAAGCACAATACGACGACAACACCTGTCACGATTTTGTGGAGCCTCGTATCCCGAGATTCGCGAATGATTTGGTCGGCAGGGCGGTGGCCCATGCCAGGATACGGGGTGCGCGGCGCGGACATCGACAGCAAGGGAGTCGTTTGGGTGTCGCTGGCGAGCGGACATATCGGCGCCTTCGACCGGCGCAAGTGCAAAGGTCCACTCAACGGTCCCAAGGCGACGGGCGATCACTGCCCCGAAGGCTGGTCGTTCCATCAGTACCCGGGCCCGGGCTTCAAAGGGATCGGCGAGAACAGCGCCGAGTCGAGCTATTACACCTGGGTGGACCAGCACGATACGTTCGGGCTCGGCAAGGACGTGCCGATGTCGACGGGCAATCTCAATGACGGCCTCATCGCTTTCAAGGACGGCAAGATGATCACGCTGCGCGTGCCTTACCCGTTGGGCTTCTACGCGAAGGGATTCGACGGGCGCATCGACGATCCAAAGGCCGGCTGGAAGGGTCGCGGCCTCTGGACGACAAGCGGCGACCGGACGCCCTGGCATTTGGAGGGCGGCAAAGGCTCGAAGCCGTTAGTCGTTCATTTCCAGCTTCGGCCCGATACGCTGGCGAAGTGACCGTTGCCGTCCGGAAATCGGCCGATCTGAGAATAAAAAGGAAGGACCTGCTCTTTATCGAGGGAGTAAAAAGGTAAAAGGTAGAGAGCAGGTCCTTTCATTGTCACGGCTGTTTTTTATGGGCTCTTACCGGGACTTGCGAACTGAATCTGAGGCGAGATAGATCGCCAGATAGCGAATCTCGGGCTCCAAGAATGCAAAAGAAGGCATGGTCTTTGTCGGCCGCTTGGGTTTGTAGTTGGGTGGATATTCGTTGCGGAGGAGCAGAGCTTCGAGCAATTCTTTGGGTGACCCAAGAACGGCAGGGCCGAGGGGACCATCTTTGGATGGATCCCTATTATGGCACGCAATGCAGTTAGCGACGTACA
>JBOHVS010000151.1:0-13239 GCA_050735975.1 Binatia bacterium
CCGCGGTGGATTTCATCAGCGCCAAAATTAGAGCGATGCTATGAGGCCGTATCCCAACGGTTTTACCGGCGCCGACTTTGCATGGCCTTCGCGTGAGCCCTCTAGCAAACCGAGGCGGTGGACGGCCGTCTTCTTGGCGGCGCTCGTCGTCTTGTTCGTTTGGAGTTATCAAGGCTCCGAAATCGATGTCACCCGGCTTCTCGGCCGCGATAGCCTGGAGCAGATTGGGATCTACGCGAAGAAGCTCTTCCCGCCGGATTTCTCGAGACCAGTGATGCGTGAGACTCTTATGGGAGCGGCCGAGACCTTCGCCATGTCATTCATGGGAACTCTCATGGCTGCCGCCATCGCCGTGTCCCTGGTTTTTTTCGCCTCGCGAACCCTGATTTACTCTGGTCTCCTTTACGAAATGGAAGGCAAGGAGCAGTGGCGGCAAACGATCCGGCTTGTGCCCTATCTGTGTGCCAAGGCTCTTTTGAACCTCCTGCGCACTATTCCCGAGATGGTATGGGCTCTGATTTTTGTGTTTCTGGTGGGGCTCGGCCCCTTTCCCGGAGTTCTTGCCTTGGGCGTACATACTGGAGGCGTTTTGGGCAAGCTCTTCGGCGAAGTGCTGGAGGATGTCGATCCGCAGCCGATTGAGTCTCTCCAATCAACGGGGGCCAACAAGCTCCAGATTCTTTTTTACGGCATCCTGCCGCAGGTAATGCCGCAATTTATTTCGTACACGCTTTACCGCTGGGAAGTGAACATCCGGGTGGCGGCGGTTCTGGGCTTTGTCGGCGCCGGCGGGCTGGGGCAAAGAATCCACATCGCAATCAGCCTGTTTCTCGAGCATCAGCTCCTGACCCTAATTTTGGCGATTTACATCCTCGTAACGGTAGTCGACTACTTGAGCGCATACCTGCGCAGACGCTTCATCTAAATCTAATCAGCAAGAAAGAATCCGGAGTCGATCACGCGTAGTTTTTACCTGTATTGACTTTTCATGGATTGATTCCAGGATTAATTTAAGGGTTTCGTGAAAGCAACGGTTGTCAAGGAAGCCGGAGAGCCGCCATGCTATCTGAAACTCAAGGCAAGGGAGAATTGAAGTTTGCAAGCACAAATCTGGCGACACCAGTCATCCCCGGTGCGCGGCGTATTGGTGATTGAGCGGCCGGGAAACAAAGCTCCAGCCGTTCCAAGATCCAGCCCTGCCTTGGCAGATGCGGGATTCCCACTCTCGCCTATTTATTTCACAGGAGGAAAACCATGAAGAAGCTTTTTCTTGTTTTTGCGACTGCCGCAGCACTTGCGCTTCCCGCGAGTCCCACATTCTCGCAGCAGAAGGAAAGGCCTCCCGCCAAGGAAGGGCACGGCATGATGGGCGAGGGGATGCCGGGAGGGGCCATGATGTGTCCGATGATGGGCATGGGAGGCATGGGGATGATGGGGGGAATGATGGGCGGTATGGGCGGCGACCCCAAGATGATGGGGCGGACGATGGAGATGCGCGGCGAAATGATGATGAAGATGGGCGAAGTGATGATGAAGTACGGGAAACTGATGCAACAGGGAGATACGAAGTAGGGCTTCCCGTTCTCATATTGCGTCTCATCCTTGTGCCCTGGCCGCTCCCACGCCGCGGACGTCTGGCGTTCTTCGCGGCGAGAGGTCCTGCGACTATGACAGAATCGCGCGGCTGGTTCACACCAAAATTGAGTCTAGAGATCCCTTAATACAGCTTAGAAGTTAAATGGCAGTGAATCTTACATCTCGGGAAATCTCCGAGAAGTATAACCGATTTGCTCGCTGGTACGATTGGGTTGAAGGCGTGCCTGAGCTGCTGGGACTGGGCAAGTTGCGGCGGGAGCTGTTGCGCCACGCTTCGGGAAGCATGCTAGAAGTTGCCGTAGGCACCGGGAAGAACTTTCCTTACTATCCTCCTGGTTGCCGAATTACGGCCATGGATGTCAGCAGCGAGATGTTGAACGTCGCGCGAGAACGCGCAGCAACACTATCCATAGACACTTCCTTCTCTTTAGCGGACGCGGAATCTCTACCGTTTCGCGACCACTGCTTTGATACTGTTGTTTCATCGCTTAGCGCTTGCACGTTTCCAAATCCGGCCGGCGCCTTTCGAGAGATGGCGCGGGTTTGTCGAACGGACGGAAAGATCCTTTTACTGGAGCACGGCCGCAGCGACCGCGAACGGCTTGGACGTTGGCAGGATCGCCACGCAGATAAATTTGCGCGACCGCTTGGCTGCCACTGGAATCGCGAACCATTGGAACTTTCGCGCAAAGCAGGCTTGAAGGTGAACAAGGCTCGGCGAGTCTTCTTCGGCATTTTTCACGAAATTGAAGCTGGAGCGTAGCTGAGGCTACGAGCGGGAACCATTTCCAGCCAGGCACGTTATGGATCTAAACACAGGAGGCAATATGAGCGAGAGAAAACTTGTATCGATATTTCTTATGGTCGGGTTCGTTTTTTCGTGTTTCCCGTCAAAACGGCACCGGCTCAGACTAAAGCCGAAAAAGCTCCCTCCTTCACACTCAAACTCTTGAATGGAGGAGAGCTCCAGTCTTCGGATCTTAAAGGAAGGGTGGCGGTTTTAAAGTTTGTGGCTTCCTATTAACCGGAGTGCCAGCAGGAGGCTCCTGCTGTAGAGAAAGTATATCGCGCGTTTAAGAACAACGATGTTCTTTGTGGGTATTTTTGTTGGAGATCGGGAATCTGAAGTTCAGAAGTTTGTTCAAACCTATGGTCTAAGCTTTCCTGTCGGTCTCGATGATGGAATGAAAATCGCCAACCGTTATAGATTTATTGGGACTCCGTTTACGGTCGTGGTTTCTAAAGCGGGAGAAATTTCCGCCCGAAGGGCCGGACCTCAGAGCGAAAAGGCATTGCGTGAAAAAATAGAGAAGCTTCTAAAATGAACTGCTATTTCACCTAGGCCGGTGTCATCACGTAATTATGTTGCAACTAGGGCAGCTTCTTGTGCATTACTTTTTCAGTTTCATTGAACTAGAGCAGAAATCTTGGAGGAGTAAATGTCGGCATCCACGATCACGATTTCGTTGGGCTTATTCATTCTGGCTGGTGTTGCCGAAATTGCTGGAGGATGGCTAGTATGGCAGTGGATTAGGGATGCTAAGCCTTGGCCATGGGGATTATTGGGAGGTTCGATCCTGTTTCTCTATGGCGTCATTCCGACCTTTCAGCCAGCGCACTTCGGACGCGTGTACGCGACATACGGTGGCTTCTTTATCGTCTTGTCTCTTCTCTGGGGTTGGGTCGTGGATGGGAACAAACCAGACTCGTTCGATTTGATTGGCGGCGCCGTGACTTTGCTCGGCGTCGCTATCATTATGTATTGGCCGAGGTAATTGCGAACGTACAGCCGGTAATGGTATCCGATAGCTGATAACCTACTGCTATGGACGCGTGTTGTGAAGCCAAAGAAGAAGAACTGCGAGCCCTGCGCGGTAAGCACAAAACCGTTCTCATCATTGTCTTGGTCATCAATGCGGTTCTCTTCGTTGTCGAAGCCACCGCCGGGCTGCTGGCAAACTCGACCGCTCTGCTCGCAGATTCTCTGGACATGCTGGGAGACTCGCTGGTTTACGGATTCAGCCTTTATGTACTTTGGCGCAGCGCCCAGTGGAAGGCTGCGGCTGCCCTCTTCAAGGGCGCGATTATGGCCGTGTTCGGTATCGCGGTTTTGATGGAAGCAGTTTATAAAATGCTAGCAGGCGTCGTACCCGTGGCGGAAGTGATGGGAATTATCGGACTGCTCGTTTTGCTCGGCAACGGGTTCTGTTTTCTTCTGCTCTATCGCCACCGATCCGACGATCTGAATATGCGATCGACCTGGCTCTGTTCTCGCAATGATATTATCACCAATGTCTCGGTGCTTGCGGCGGCAGCCGCCGTGGCCATTTTTAAGTCTCACTGGCCGGATGTCGTGGTCGGAGCAGCGATCGCTGCTTTGTTCCTGAGAAGCGCCTTCTCAGTGCTTCGCGAATCTTTTGGGGAATTGCACAAATTAAAATCTGAAGCAGCCGCATAGACTATCATGGCTGATAGCTTATGGCATTATGGATGCGACTATACGCTATAAGCCAACCTATGAAAGTGAGTATCACATGAATAGACGGGATTTCCTCACCGGAGGTTTAATCGCAGCGGGTACCGTGGTGCTTGCCGGTTGCCAAGGATTCGGAGCGGCGGAACACCGCTACGAATTAGCTCCCGAGAGCGTGTTGCCGGCCGATATCGGGAAGGCTCCTCAGGAAGTCCGCGAAGCCTACCGCTTCGCCATCGCCAATCGAGAGACTCTTCGGTATATCCCTTGTTACTGTGGTTGCGGCTCAGAGGGTCACACCAGCAATGCGTCGTGCTATCTCAAAGACAGCTCAACTCCCGGCAATCTGATATTTGATCGAATGAGCCTCGCCTGAGACATTTGCATAGGAATCACGCGTGACGTGATGAAGATGATGGATCAAGGCAAAAGCCTCAAAGAGATGCGAGCGCAGATCGAGAAAACGTACAGCAAATACGGGCCGCCTACGCCAACGCCTCCGGTCCCATGACGTTGAGAGTTAAGTTCTAGACTATTGGGCTAGCGCCCAGGTGGTTTTGTTCGCGCAATGATTGGGTGTAGCCGTCGGCGACTCCTTATCGCCGGACGTCGTCAGAGGCAGCGGTGTCGCCCTTTTGTTCCTACGAACTGCATGGACTGTTCTCGATGAATCCGTTCGCGAGTATCGCACGTTAAAGCTTGATTTGATTTCTCCTCATTAATTTCTCATAATGGCGACGTTGTGAGTTTCAGATCGTTTATCGCCGTCTTTCTCATCATGGGATTCCTGATCTCGCTCTATGGTCGAGTCGAAGCGGAATCTGTTTCCCATTCTCACTCCAGCGGTGCGGGATTCTCAGATCAGCACGATGGCAATAGCACGGCGCCCGCTGGAGAGAACCATCCTGTCGGTGCTCACAAGGATCAGCATGGTTGCTACCACAGCCATGCCTCTCTTAACTTGCCAGTCGAGGTATTCCCTTTGCTTCCGGATCATTACTCAAGGTACGTGACAGAAACGAATGTGCTTTTCTTTTCGACAATCGCTTCCAGCATCGCTCCACCCCCTCGGGCCTAGCGCCTGCTCGATTTCTCTCTTGGTCGCGTTCAGTTCGTAATTCCGTTGAAGTGTTGCGCCTGAGCGCAACACAGAAGGAATTGTCCACTTTGCGCGAAAAATCTTGTTGTTTCTCGTGTGTGTCTGCATGGTGTGACACCGCGACAGATGGCGGAGGATTTCAGTGAAGAAGAAATGTCTTTCCTTTCTGGCCGTTGCTCTGGCAATTGGCCTTGCAGGCTGCGGTACTCCAAATACACAGGCTGTCTGGCCGGAATTGAGGCCTCTCGGCAAGGATTTGCCGACGTTTCAGCCTCCCGTCCAACCTCCTCCACTGGCAGTCATAAGAAATCAGGTTGGGGAACCGACCGGCGCCCTTACTTTGCGCCAGGCGCTGGCTTTGGCGTTGATGCAGAATCCAGAACTGGCGGCCTTTGCGTGGGAAGTCCGCGCAGGCGAGGCGCGTACGTTACAGGCTGGATTAATTCCCAATCCCGAGATTGGCGTTGAAGTCGAAAATTTTGCCGGGTCGAGAGAGCTGCGCGGGTTTCGCGGTTCGGAAACCACGGTTCAGTTCAGCCAGTTGATCGAGCTGGGCGGGAAGCGCCTCAAACGCAGACGCGTTGCCGGGCTGGAGCGTGATCTGGCGGCCTGGGATTACGAGACCAAACGGCTCGATGTGTTTACCCGTGTTGCGCAGAGTTTTGTCCAAGTACTGAGTGACCAGGAACGCGTGGCGGCTAATGAGGAACTGGTCCGCCTGGCCGAGCAAGTGCTCGAGACTGTGGCCGAGCGGGTTCAGGCCGGCAAGGTTTCTCCGGTGGAAGAAACCAGGGCTAAGGTGGCTTTGTCCAGCAGTCGTATAGCGTTGGAACGCGCCAGACGCCAACTCGATGCCGCAAGGAAAGCCCTGGCAGCTACATGGGGCAGTACAAAAGTTACGTTCGAGCGGGCAGAGGGGAATTTGGACGTCATTGCCGCCATTCCGACCGCCGAACAAGTGGCTCAGCGTGTTCAGCAGAATCCGGATCTTGCCCGCTGGGTCACCGAAATAGCCCAGCGTGAGGCCGCGGTGGATCTGGAGGGCGCCCGGAGGATTCCAGACTTAACCGTGGGCGTAGGGCCGAAATATTTCAACGAGACGAACAATCAGGCGATGATGATGGAGTTCTCTATCCCTTTACCCTTTTTCGACCGGAACCAAGGCGGATATCTTGAGGCGCGTTACCGCTTGGCGAAAGCTAGTGAGGAACGGAGGGCGGCGGAGACTCAGGTGCGCGCGACCCTGGGGCAAGCGTATGCAGCATTATCAGCAGCCTATGGGGCAGCCACTGCTTTAAGAGATGAAGTATTGCCGGGTGCCGGTAGTGCCTTTGAAGCGGCCAGCGAAGGCTACCGTCAGGGTAAATTCGGGATTTTGGATGTGTTAGATGCCCAGCGTACCCTGTTCGAGGCCAAGAGCCAGTATATAGAGGCACTTGCGGCCTACCATAACGCCGTTGCGCAGGTTGAACGCTTGATCGGCGAACCGCTTTCAGCCGTGAATACGCCAGTACAGCCTTAACGGGAGGGATAGAATGCTACGTAAACCGAAAATCATCTTTTTAATCGTCTTGAGAGGAGCTGTTCTGGGGGCGGCGCTGATATGGTTCAGCGGGTGCGAGAGCGGTGCAGCCCCTGAAGCCCGCAAGGAGAACCAGCAGGAGGCAAGTCCCGGGCACGATCGCGCCGGCAAACCCGACGAGCACCAAAAAGAGCAAGCTGTGCGCCTGAGCGAAGCCGAAAAGAAGGAATTCGGCATTGAGGTTGGCACAGCGGGACCCGGAAATCTAAAGCTGTACGTCACCCTGCCCGGGGAAATCGTACTCAATGCCGACCGGCGCGTCCATATCGTGCCGCGTGTGGCCGGTGTCGTGCAGCAGGTGCGTAAAACGCTCGGTGATCAGGTGCGCGCCGGCGAGATCATGGCGGTGCTGGAGAGCCGTGATTTGGCTGATATGAAGTCCGCGTATTTAGCCGCCAATGAGCGGGTGGTGTTGGCGGAGGTTACTTTTAAACGCGAGGAGAATTTGTGGAAGAAAAAAATAGCCGCGGAGCAGGACTATCTGCAGGCGAAACAAGCACTGGCGGAAGCAAAGATCGAGCTTCGATCCGCGGAGCAGAAACTCCATGCGCTGGGATTCTCCCACGAGCATATGGCCCAGTTGCCCACTCAGCCCGGCGCGTCCTTCACGCGGTATACCATCACGGCGCCGTTCGACGGCGCGGTGATCGAGAAACACATCACGCTAGGCGAAGTGCTCAAAGATGATTCGACGGCTTTTGTTGTTGCCGACCTGCGTTCGGTCTGGGTGGATCTGCGCGTCTACCAGAAGGAATTGCCGTTTGTGCGCCGGGGCCAACCGGTGGTCCTCTCCGCCGGCCGGGGCATTCCCGATATCCAGGGAAAAATCTCCTACGTGGGGCCCCTGGTCGGCGAACAGACCCGCACCGCGCTGGCACGAGTGGTGCTCCCTAACCCGGACGGACAATGGAGACCCGGCCTTTTCGTCACCGGGACGATCGTCGTGGAGAATGTCGACACGCGGCTTCTAATCCCCAAGAGCGCGCTCCAGACGATTGAGGAACGTCCGGCCGTCTTTGTAGAAACGGCGGAAGGGGTGAAGCCCCGCCATGTAACCCTCGGACGGAGCAACGACACGCATATTGAGATCACCTCGGGTCTCTCGGCGGGTGAGCGGTATGTGACGCGTGGCACCTTTACCGTGAAAGCCCAATTGTCCAAGGGTGCTTTCGGCGGTGGCCACGGCCATTAAAGAGGAGGAAGGAAGCGGTGCAGCAACTCATCCAGTTTGCGCTACGGAGCCGCCTGTTGATCATAATCCTGGGAATTTTAGTCCTGGCAGGCGGCTATTACAGCTACCGTCAACTGCCGGTTGACGCTTTTCCGGATGTCACACCTACCCTCGTTCAGGTCTTTACCGAGACGGAAGGCTTGGCGCCGGAGGAGGTCGAAAAATACATCACATATCCTGTTGAAGTGGCTATGAATGGACTTCCCGATCTCAAGGAGATCCGCTCTGTGTCGAACTTCGGGTTATCGGTGGTGAACATCTATTTTGAAGACGGCACGGACATCTATTTTGCCCGCCAACTCGTGAATGAGCGGCTGCAACTTGCTCGTGAAGAGATTCCGGAAGGATTCGGGGAGCCTGAGATGGGACCCATCACAACCGGCTTGGGCCAGATACTCTTTTACGTTGTGGAAGACGAGACCGGCAAGCGTAGCCCGCAGGAGATGCGCCAGATTCAAGACTGGCTGATCAAATTCAATCTACAGACGGTCCCCGGGGTAACCGAGGTGCTTTCCCTGGGAGGAGAGGTCAAGCAATTCCAGTTGCTTGTCCGTCCCGCCGATTTGCTTCGCTATGATCTGGCGCTGCGCGATGTCGTGGAGGCCGTCAAGGCGAATAATTCGAACGTCGGAGCCCAGTACATAGTCAAAAATGCCGAAATGTACCTCGTCCGTTCGGTTGGTCTTGCAGAAAAAGTCGCGGACCTCGAGCGCATTGTCCTGAAAGCGCTTAACGGCACCCCCATTTTCCTGAACCAGGTTGCGGACGTGGACATTGGCGGGGAGATTCGCCAGGGGCTTGCAACTATGGACGGCAAGGGGGAAGCCGTGGTCGGCATGGTCCTGAAACTCATCGGCACCAACACGTCGAAGGTTATCGAAGCGGTGAGGCAGCGAATGGCGGAGATCAACCGCCTCCTGCCGCCGGGAGTTAGAGTGACAACCTACTACGATCAGGCCACCCTTGTAGCTCAGGTAGTCCACACAGTGACCAAGGCACTGTATGAAGCGGTCATCCTCGTTGTGTTAATCCAGCTCCTGCTGCTGGGCGGACTGCGCCCGAGCTTTGTCGTTCTTGCGGCTATTCCTTTCTCGCTCGCCTTTGCCTTTCTTCTCATGCAGTATTTCGGGATCTCCGCCAATCTGATGTCGCTCGGCGGGCTGGCAATCGCCTTGGGATTGCTTGTGGACGGCGCTGTGGTGATGGTGGAAAACGTGGATCGCATGCTGCGCCAGGGGGATCCAGCGGAACCGCTCATCCATGTTGTAAGGCGGGCCTGCTCGGAAGTGGCGCGTCCCATCGTCTTTTCACTGCTCATTATCGTAATCGTCTTTTTGCCTCTATTCACCCTTCAGGGGGTTGAAGGCAAGACTTTCAGACCCCTGGCGCAAACAATGGCCATCGCCATGTTCGGCTCCTTGATCTTTGCCGTCATGCTGGTGCCGGTGTTGAGCAGCTTCTTGATGCGGCGGCCCCGCCACGGCGGCTCGGAACACAGCGAATTTATTGTCTTGCGCTGGCTCATTGCGGGTTACCGCCCTATCGTCTCGTTCTTCGTCCGCTCGCCTCAGGCAGCCATCGGACTTGCCATAGGCCTTCTTGTCATCGGAGCGGCTCTGTTTATGCAGTTGGGTTCCGAATTCGTGCCAAGACTCAACGAAGGGGATTTGCTGGTGCGGGCGACGATGGCTCCTTCAATCTCGCTGGAAGAAGCCCGTGAGACTATGACGCGCTTTGAACGCCGCCTTATGTCGCGGTTTCCTGAAGTAAGCCGGGTTGTGACGCGAGTAGGGCGCGGCGAGGTCGGCGCCCACGCCGACCCGGTGAATTCCGCCGAAGCCTTTGTCGGCTTGAAACCCAAAGAAGAGTGGCAGACGGCGACGACACTCGACGAGCTGTACGCGCAAATGGGTGAAGCGTTCGAAGATTTTCCCGGCGTGCAGTTCAACTTCACCCAGCCGATCGCGGCTGCCGTCGATGAGCTGCTTACCGGCATCAAGGCGGAGTTGGCGATCAAAATTTTCGGACCCGACATGGAGGTGCTGAAGGAAAAGGCGGAAGAAATCGAAGCGGTCCTCCGCACCGTGCCCGGCGCAGCGGATGTGCAGAAGGATCAGGTCACTGGGACACCGCAACTGCGTATTACCATGAATCGGCAAGCGCTGTCGCGCTATGGCATCAATGTCGAGGACGCGCAGAAAATCATCCGCACCGCCGTGGGGGGAGAGAGGGCCGGACAGATCTTCGAGGGAATTCCTCGGTTCGACATACTGGTCCGCTACGCGCCGGAGAGCCGCAGCAGCGCTGAAGTCATCAGGAACATTCTCGTACACGCCCCCGGCGGAACCACGGTGCCTCTGGCTGACCTAGCGACGATCGAAGAGATCGTCGGACCGCGCCAGATCACGCGGGAAAATGCTCAGCGCTTTATCACCGTGCAGTGCAACGTGCGTGGCCGCGATATCGGGTCCTTCGTTGAAGATGCACAGCGTGCCATAGATACAAAGGTAAAACTGCCTCCCGGTTACCTTGTGAGCTGGGGCGGCCAGTTTCAGTTGCAACAGGAAGCCAACAAACGCCTAGCCCTTGTTATTCCGATTACACTGCTGATCGTTTTCTTGCTTCTCTATTCAACTTTCAATTCGTTGAAAAACTCCCTCCTGATACTTCTTAATATTCCGCTGGCGCTCGTTGGTGGCGTTGCCGGTTTGTGGTTAACCGGACAGAACCTCTCCGTCCCCGCGTCGGTGGGCTTCATCGCCCTGTTCGGGATCGCCCTCGCCAACGGCATGGTCCTGGTTACCTACCTTAACCAGTTACTCCAGGAGGGTGTTCCTATACTCGAAACCTCTATCCGCGGAGCTTGCCTCAGAGTGCGCCCCGTGTTGATGACGGCATCGGCTGCCGGCCTTGGACTGGTCCCTATGGTTCTTTCTCACGGGACCGGAAGTGAAGTCCAAAGGCCCCTTGCAACGGTTGTTATAGGCGGTCTGGTAACCGCCACTATCTTGACCCTACTGGTCATTCCGGCGCTCTACAGATGGTTTGCAATTATCCCTGAACGGGAGGTCCCCCCAATGGATGGCGAAAGGAGATGAGCTTATGAAAGAAATCAAAGCTTACATTAAGCCCCTTAAACTATCCGAAGTACGTTAGAGCGTAGTCGACGCGCGGGGATTTGGCCGTGGCAGAGCCAAGGACGCCTGCAGCGCATTGTGCAGGATCTGGTGGATTACCTGCCCGCGCGTGAGGATCGAGATCGTTTGTAGAGATGATCTTGCCGAGGAAATCGTCACGACGATTGAACGGGTGGCGCACTCTGGGTTGAAGGGCGACGGGAAAATTTATGTGTCGTCGATCGAACAGGCGGTCCGCATCAGTACCGGGGAACGGAGAGAAGGCCGAATGGAATGATCCGGTGGCGCGCGTGCATCGCGGCGAACTCCGGGAGGTATGATTAAATGGCATATGACAGATAGCTAATGGCCATGACCCATAAAGCTATAAGCCATAAGCTGTGGCGCTTAAGCGGAAGAATGACGGAGCACAAATACCGCGGTTATCTAATCCAAGTTGAAGCGATCCAGACCTGGAGCTCCGAGTACTGGGAAGGAAGAGCCTATATTCACCACAGCGAGCATGGAAGCTTCCGAAGTATGCCACTTTATGGACCCTTTAATAGGTTTAAAACGAAAGAGGAAGCTGAGGGCCACATCTTGGATGAAGCTAAGAAATGGGTGGATGAACAAATCGGTTCCTAAAGCTCCGAGAGCTTATGATTTTCCTGAAACCCGTTTAATGGCGGATGTGATTGGCATTGCCGCGCCGTGCACGTTTTGACTGCTGTTTGAGATAGCTTTGTATGTTGATTTCGCCACAAATCCAGACTAATTTCCAAGCTATTGCTGCAACCGGTTGCGTTTTCAGTCGCAGAGTCTGGAATAAGGAGGTGCCTCTATGGCGCTGGCGTGTCCCGTAGATTTTGATACGCAACGTCTACAAAGCGAGATCATGAGCATTTATGGCCGCGTGGCAAGCGATCCGAACGGCGACTTTCATTTCCACCGCGGCCCGCATTACGCCGCGGAGTTCCTAGGCTACAACTTGGATGACTTGCTGGCTTTACCTCAGGAGACGGCGGCTTCCTTCGCCGGTATTGGGAACCCGCACCGGATTGGGCCCATATCGCCCGGTGAGAACGTGCTCGACATAGGATGTGGCGCGGGAATGGATCTTTTCCTGGCCGCCAAAAAAGTAGGCCAAACAGGAAAGGCGATCGGGGTTGACATGACGTCCTCGATGGTCGAAAGGGCCCGCGCAGGAGCCAGAGGGGCGGGTCTGTCAAACGTGGAGATCCGGGAAGGGGAGGCCGAAGCGCTCACTGTTGAGGACAGCAGCATCGACGTGGTCATCTCGAATGGTGTATTGAATCTCACGCCCGACAAGATCAAGGCGTTTCGAGAGGTCGCCCGAGTGCTGCGGCCGGCCGGTCGGCTCTATCTCGCCGATATAATAATCGGCACCGAACTCTCGGAAGCGGCAAGGAAAGACATCGACCTCTGGACCGGCTGAATTGCCGGGGCTCTGTTGGAAACAGAGCTGATCGATGTGCTTAAAATGGTTGGACTGGGAGAGGCTCGTGTGACCGATCATTTTGATTGCTTTCGCGGAACCTCGAAAGAATCTGTTGCAAGGAAATTCGGCGTTCAAGGCGTAAACGTCTATGCGCGACGCGAAGTCTAGCTGAGGAAGACGGAGCATCGCGCAAAGACGCAAAGCGCGCCAAGCAATGGAGCGAAATAAGCGAAACCAGGTGGAGATCTCGTCAAAAGGCCGCTAACGCGTGCTCTTTATTGCCGACAACATGCCTCTTGTGGCGAATTGTGCCCCTGCTGGGTTGTAAGGTCCGGCTGAGTGTCTTGAACTTTAACGGTGAAGATCTCCCACCGGTAGCCGTCCGGATCGGTGATCCAGGTCTTATCCTGTAAAGCAAAGCAGCAATCCACGTTCATCTCATCGGTCGTGATAAGCCCCGCCGCCCGCAGCCGCTCCTTGGCCGCGAGAACCTCGGCCGTGCTTGAGACTTCTATGCCGAGGTGGTTCAAGGCGCCGCGGCCGTCGATTTTGGGATGATAATTGAGCGTGAGATTCAGCGGCGGCTCCGCGATGTCGAACTTTGCATATCCCGGTTTCCACTTCACCGGTTCGGCGCCGAACGCCGCGCGGTAAAATTCTACCGAGCGATTCACATCGGTGAC
>JBOHVS010000152.1:0-8626 GCA_050735975.1 Binatia bacterium
GTCAGACAAATCACAAAAACATCGGCATTTGCGCCTCTGATCCACGACGCTTGCACTCCTCTTTGAACATCTGGTGAATTTTTGGATCCTGATTTTCATATTCGATCTGCGTGCCGCCCTCGTTTTCGTCCTTGTCGGACTTGGCGAGATCGTCGACAAGATACTTAAATCCCCAAGGCTTCAACGCTATAAAACGCGCCGGCTCCGGTCCAGGACAAAAATGCTGATGGTACCAGTCGAGCGGCGGTACAACTAGGCTTCCCGGACGCCAGTCAATTCTTTGAGGTTCTGTTCCTTGGGGCCACATCAACGAGTACCCGCTACCCCCCAAGATCACGATATGCGCTCCCGGACCATGACGGTGGGCTTTCTTGTACTTTCCCGGAGGAAATGCTGAAAGATGAGCGCTCATGGTATTGCCGGCGAATTCGAAGAGGCTATTCCGGGTTCCCGCGCCGCGCGCGGAATGCTCCTTTGGCTGAAACTCCATTGCGTTCGCGACAAAGTTGGTCTCCCACACCCGACCCGGCTTTACGCCTTTTTGAATATACTGACCCGGTTTGGTCAGCTCCCCCGCTTCCCCGCGATACCGATCAGAAAATACGAACGGATTATTGAAGATAAAATCAAGGTTCCTATATTGATTGATCGCTTGCGGCGCGCTGGTCAAAGCGATATACCGCGCCGGTCTGGACGACTCAGCATTGAAGTGCTGGTGCCAGGCGTTGAGAGGGGGAGAAAAAAGGCTGCCTTCCTGCCATTCGAGAGTATGTTTCGGTCCGCCATCGTTCCAGATTACCGTTGCCCCTTGACCGCTTAAAATAAGGATGATTTTTTCATACAGATGCCTCTCAGCTTTCAACTGTCGTTTCGGTGGAATTTCATTGATATGCGCGTCACAGTTCATGCCCGCACCATTGAGGTTCACGAACGCACCGCGGCCCCCGGTTCTTTGCCAATCTCCAAGCTCCACCGTTCTCACGTCTTCAATCCAGTAACCGTCATACGCTGGGATGCCCTCATTCTCCTGCCAGAAAGCATATGGCGTCTTCAGTTCGTAAGCGGACTTTGTACTGAGATCCCGCATGATGTTCTCCTTTCAAGTGTCCCTGCTGAGATTGCCTCACGACTTCGGGCGAAACAGTTCCGCGAACTCTTTTAGATATTTGTTTTATTTGTTTTAACGAATGTCCTCGCTACGCCCTCTGTATACGCCATGCTGATTTGCTCAAGAAGAGAATGAATTTGAATGTTGGCATCGGATGCGTCGTATCTATAGCCTCTCCTGAGCCACGGCGATGCCCTTGCGAAACATCGCATTAAAGGCGAGTGAATCTTTAGCCGCTTGAATCGCGAGCTTTTCCTTCTCCCCAATGGCAAACCCTTTGAGAAACGGCAGAAACAACTCGCTGTGCTTCTCGTCGGCTTGGCTGTGCGCTTCCATATTGGGAATCTGCTTCCAGGTGAAGCCCATCTCCTCCATCCACTTCTTTGCCATGCGCGTCGACTGTCCTCCGCCCAAATCCCATAACAACCGATCATCGTTGCACCATTCAGTGATGGTCATGGCCGCCAGGGACTCGATCCAGCTCATCTCGCTCGTCATCCATGACCAGGCGTAGAGGACCGTGCGCGTCTCCGGCAATGGCGGAGCATTGAGAATCTCTTCGGGCTCCAGACCGACGGATTTCCCCTGACGAATGATGAGATGTAGGTGGCCATATTCGGAAAAATCGTCCCGAATAATCTCTTCATACTCGTGTTCCAAGATTTTCTGCTTGACCGCCAGGATCGGACAGTTGGCGGAGACATGCGCCCAACATTCGCGCCGATGGCGCACGTACAGGCTCTGTTGCGTCACCATGATTGCGGCCCGCGGTTTGGTCATCTTGATCGAGAAATAATGTTGCAGTTCCGGCGAACGGATATAATCGCGCACCATCGCGCCTAATCGCTCACGCCACTCAGCCTCGTTCACGACTTCCCTCCTTTGTAGAGCTGACAGCAGACGATCTTACGAAACCGCCTCCATAGCATCGGCAATACCGGTTTGATAAACGCGATAGAGATCCTCCGACTCTCGGGCCGCCTGGAGAATAATCTCTTCATTCTCACCGACGCCGAACTCCTCCCAGATCGACAGAAACATATCGACATGCTCTTTGTCCGCCGTGCGATGCGCTTTCCAGTTGGGGAGATCGTCCCACGTAAGTCCGAGACATTTGATCCAGAGGTCACCCATGCGTTTCGCATGGCCGCCGCCGAGATCGGCGAGCAGGCGATCATCCTGATTCCATTCCGTTATAGTCATCGCAGCCAGACCTTTGAGCCAATGCTTCTTCTTGCAAATCCAACCCCAGGCGTAGAGCGTCGCGGTCGTACTCGGAATCGGCTTGGCCTCCAAAATATCCTTGGCGCTTAAGCCAATGGCTTTCCCCTGTCGAATGATTAAGTCCAAATGGCCATGCTCGGAGTGCTGATCGCGAATCATCTCCTCGTATTCATGCGCGAGAATTTTCTGCTTCACCTCCAACACCGGGCAATTGCCCGAGACATAGGCCCAGCAGTCTCTGCGGTGACGGACGTAGAGGGACAGCTGTTGGAGAATGATCTGGGCTCGGCGCCGGGTTATGGGTATAGAAAAATAACGTTCCAGCCCGGGAGAGGACAAGGTTTGTCGCGCGATCTCTCCTAGTGCCGCCCTCCATGCCTGTTCATCCATAGCTCTTTTGCCTCCTATCAATTTTTTATGGTAGTTTCTCCATCGCTCGAGCAACGCCTTCAAGGGGCGCAAGAGCCCGCCGAACCGCTGAGTCTAGATCGGCCAGCCGTGTTCGGACACGTCAACCCGGTTGCCTTCGGGGTCCCGGATCCAGCTTTCAGCAATCGCTCCAAAGGTGTTCGCCTCAGCGGTGGTTTGCGCAACTTCCTCGACGGTTTTAACACTATCCACCTGAAAGCCGAAATGGTTAATTCCCCAGGGATGCCTCGGCGTACTGATAAGGGCTACATCGACAAAACCATCGGAGAGGTAGATGGTTCCGTTCTCGCCACGCATCTTTTCCTCCATCCCGAAAACTCCCTTGTAGTACTCGGCTTCTTTCTCCCGGTCCTGGACATTGATCGCAATATGGCGAATCCTTGGCTTTTGCATGCGCTTACCTCCTTCTTTTGTTTTATGCCTAACCAACTGGAAATCCCTTCTGCTTTAGCCTGTGGCTGAAGACGCGGTCACTGAATACCGTAGCGTCAATTTAACTTGCCTCTAGCGCCTTGCTAAAACTAACTGATGGTCGCATGCGCGAAGCCAACATTTGTTGGGGCTGAAGCAGCCTGCGCTCGCAGCTCCTCGCTAAAAAGCATTAGGGTGGAGAGAGTAATACTAGGTTATTGATCACTTTACTCCCCTCTATATCGGCACCGGTGGGGGATCCGCTATTCGCCAAAGCTACCCAGCCCGCCCCCGAGGATCTGGACTCCCTCTGTCCTTTCAATGTAGGCTGCGAATCTGTACTTATTCTGCCTGGGATCCGGCACTCGTTTTGTTTTCGGGGGTCTGTCCCTATCAAGCGTTTCAATTTTGGCGCATATGAAATGAGGCCCCGGCTGGGAAAGTGCCATTTCGATCTTGTCTTTAAAACCTTTTATGTCTTGAATGGTGTGAGCGCTTGCGATTCCGCATTCCCGGGCCACCCCTTCCAAATTCATCTTCCCTGCCGTCGCAGTGGGCATTCCCGGTTCGTCTTTATGGCTGCCGAGATAGTTTCGATTGTCCGAGACGATAATCGTCAGGTTCGAAGGGCTTTCATTCGCTACCGTCCCCAGGACTCCTAGATTCAAGAGCAGCGTACCGTCTCCATCCAAAGAAACTACCTTTCTTCGCGGCAATCCTAACGCAAGACCGAGAGCGGTAGGAGTGCACATACCCATAGTCACGTGCAATAAATTCGCCTCTCTCTCCGTTAGCTGTACCCAAAAGCCACTATTGTTGCCGATACTCGCAACCACAAGCACGTCATCTGGAAGGATCGACGCAAACTCTTTAAGCAATTCAAAGCGAGTTACCATAGAGCCTCCTCCGTTAAAAGTACCGCAACCGATCTCAGCCAGGCTCTGGCGCTCTCGTTGCACTCCTTAATAACCCTGACCACATCTGCCGACCGATTGACAACGCGGTAGGGGATGTCCATAGCTTGCAAGGCAGGCTCCGTGGTTTTTCTATAAAACCCCATCCATCGCGGGTCTCCTAAATCTCCCCTGTAAGGGATGATCACTAGAATCGGCACCTCATGAAGAAGGTTGATTCGAGCCAGGTGATACGTGGCCACCAATAATCCCGAAGTTGCGATCACCAAGGCTGGCCGTTTTCCTGAGAAATAGGCACCCATCGCAATACCGGCCGCCTCCCCCTCGTTGGCCGCGCCTACATAATGCATATCGGGATCTTTGGCAATCGTCCTGTATACTTGTATAAACTGGGAGTCAGGAACTCCGACGGAAAAATTGATGCCGGCCTTCTTCAACCCGTCGATGACCAGCTTTGCTTTCTCTGGTTTCATCTTATCCTCCAAGCATCATTATAATATGTGTCTATTGACCAACCGTTTTCACAACGTCATCGCCAGCCCTCCTCTTATTTTATCTCCTTTAACGCCCGCCAGACTTTCTCCGGCGTCAGCGGCAGCTGTTTGATTCTTGCGCCAGTGCTCCATGCAATCGCATTGGCCACGGCCGGCGCCACGGGAATGATGCCGCCCTCGCCTAACCCCTTGGCGCCGTACGGACGCCTCTGCGTCTCTGACGTCAATCGAACCAATGCGCGCGTGGGCGTAGGGACTGCGCAGAAACTTTCCTTCGATCATCCCAGGGATAACCAGATCGCCGGTGTATCTCGCTTTGCCCGTTACTTTATCAACCCCATCGACGCGGGGTACCGAAGTGCCAATGACCGAAAAGCTTCGTGTTTCGGTGTTCATCCGATGCTAGATCCTCCTTTGGTTTCCGGAACGGGACCTGGGTTCTGCTGATGCGGAGATCTAGCGCAAAGTATCTAGCCAACTCCTACTTTTCCACAAACCTGTTCCTGCAAAGTAAAGACTTCCTATCCCCGATTCAGAAATATGGCTTTACCTTCAGTCCTCTCCAGATATCGAACAAACCGGTACTTGGTTTCCAACAAGTCCACGTTGCTTCGCATTACGTTGCGGTGCCTCAGGCTTTCCTCGATTTTGCAAACGACGAACCGGAGACCGTCCTCTTTGAGAGCGGCCGTAGCTTCTTTCTGGAAGTCCTTCAATTCCCTTGCAGTCACCGAATGCTCAATACCTGATCCTTTCGCGACCGCTGCAAGATCCGTCTTACCTGCAGTCGCCGTCGGATAACTGATTCTCGTGCCGCTGTAGGCCTGATTATCGAACACGAAAACCGCCATATTACTTGGATTGAGGTTAGCCAAGGTTGGAAGATTGAAGAGTGACAGCAGGAGGCTTCCGTCCGATTCAAATACAAAAACCTTCCGATGCGGAAGCGCTAACGCCAATCCTATTCCCACTGCTAAGGCATTGCCCATGGAACCGAGAGTGAGATCCGCGTCACGTTTGGAGAGGTGCCCCCATTCGACCCTTTGTCCACTTAGAGAGGTCACAACCAGCTCGTCCGTCATCTGCGGCGCCAACCACTCGAAACATTCATAGCGAATCATACAGTAAACTCTCCCGTGAACAATAAAGCGACCGGCTGTTTGAGAGCATTCATCATACGGACCGCGTCCTTGATCTTGATATCCAAGTTATCTCCGTTGCGTAATATTTCATACTGCATACCGAGAGACTCGAGTTGAGCCTTCATCTTGATACCATACTCGACATAAAGAAATGTGTTTCTTTTGTCCTCGAAACTACCGACGTAGCCCACTATTAAAAGGATGGGCACTCCGTAGCGGATGCCCACAGTGAGTAGATTATAAGAAGAGACCCAAACACCCGGACCTTCCATGTAGGCTGCCGACTGCCTTCCTCCCATGGATGCCCCGGCAGCTATGGAAACACCCTCTGCCTCACTGGCTACGGGAACAAGCTGAAACAAATTATCCTCCTGAATGAAGGACAAAATCTGGCTCAGTCGGGTCTCAGGCACATAAGTGATGAAACTAATGCCCGCCTCTTTAAGACTGGTGACGATTTTCTTTGCTAGCGATGGCTCCATTTTCAAATCTCCCGTTACCGTGTCGCTTTCCAGCCTTTCGCTTCGAGTTCCGCGTACACTTTTCTCGTAATGCCGAAATCGAAAAACTTTTCTAGCGGCGGCATCTCCTTAACACCTGCCCGTTCAAGGATATGCTCCAGCGCTTTTTTCTGCAGCTCCTCGCTAACCGTGCCATCGGCAGTCAGCCCAGGCCGGGCAAGATCATAGATGCGAGTAGCGATTTTTTCATTGACTTTCAGGACGCGCCCGTGAATGGCGATGGAACCCGCACGATCGTCCCTCAGATAAAGGCCCCCTTTAAGGGTGCCGCGCACGAATTTTTCCACCAGCTGAGGATCGGAATCCAGGAGGGAATCGCGCAAAACGATGCTTCCCTGTACCTCGACAAACTCCTCCCCCTTGGTGAAAGAAAAAAGCTGCCGGAAGCCGGACTCCTGTGCCATCAAAGCCGCCTGCTCGTTCAGCACTGCCGCATCCGTAGCTCCCGCTTTAAGAGAAAAAAACCTCGCTGTGCCGGGGCCGGTCGAAAGAATGGCTACGTCCCGGCCTCCCTCCAGCCCATGTTTTTTCAGCACGGCGCGCAACAACGAGTCCGGCCCGCTGCCGATGCTGGAAACGCCAATTTTTTGCCCTCGCAGTTCCTCGATCGTGCGGATATCGGATTTTGAGTAAAGCCAGAACATAGGCCGGTAAAACGTCGTGTACACGATGCGCAGCGGCGCGCCGCGGGCTATAGGTAGCAGGCTCGCCCCGCCGGAGCTGGCGAAGGGCACGGTGCCGCCGATCAAGCCCTGAATCGCCGGTGCCCCGCGCATCACGACCAGCTCTACCTCCAGCCCTTCGTCCCGATAATATCCCGCCTCCCTGGCGACGATGAAGCTTCCCGAAGATATGCTGATCGTGGGAATCCCCACGGCTATTTTCCTGAGCTGCTGCGCTTCGGCCTGTGGTGAAAGCCAAAGGACCATCAATAGAGAAACCCCGAAGTGTAAACCCACTTTTCTGCTTTGCATAACTTTACTCCTACCGCGCACCGTAGTCCGCGGGTTCAGGATAGTTCCTTCTTCGCGATTCGAAATGAGGCTGCCGTAGAGCCGGTGGTAAAATCCTCCTTGTGGGTCAGCCCTGGCTCCCTGAAATGGACGTGCCCGTCAATAATCCCGGGCAAGATATGTTTTCCTCTCGCATCAATTTCTTGTTTACCGCTTGGAAGGCTATCATCTGTTCCGATGGCGACGAATTTCTCGCCGTCAATAGCGACTCCCCCCTTGAACGTCTCCTCTGGAGTCACGACCCAACCATTCTTGATGACCAGATCAGCATTCATATTGTCTCCCCAGTAAATGTTGCTGCTTTCGTACCGGAGATCGTCATTTCCTCTGTAGATGTGCAATTGCTTCGGTCGCGCACTTGTGATCATTTTCGGGAGTGGAACCGGAGACGCCAAGGCCGCCCAAAAGCTGTCCATCCACGATAATGGGCGCTCCTCCGGGCCCGCCCCAAAATTCCTCGGGGTACAAGCCGGACATTCCTACTATAAAGTAATTGCCCGGGTAGTTAGCATACCTTTCCATAGTCTCTTTGGTGTCTCTTCTGTAGGCAACCGCCGTTTTCGCCTTGGCGATAGAAATTTTTTCACCGAAGCCGATGCTCGATTCGGCCATGCGCGCGAAGGCGACGAGCTTACCCATCTCGTCAACGACCGCAATGAACATGTTAAGTTTCATTTGGCTCGCTCTCTCTTTGGTCGCGCGAACATATTCTTCGGCCAGCTCAAGCGTCATTTTGGCCATCATCGTCAAGCTCCTTTCCGGGTAGCTGCGCTTCTTTCGGAGCACGCCCTCCAGATTCTTTGACCCGTCAAAGGAACCTGGTACAAGCGCACCCCGGTCGCGTCATACACGGCATTACAAATAGCCGCAGCCGCGGCCAGCGTTCCCCCCTCGCCGATACCTTTTGCACCGAAGGGTCCCGTGCCACCACCCTCTTCGACGATGATCGAGTGAAACGATCGCGGCAGGTCGCGAAATCGCGGCAGGCGATAGTCCACCAGGTTCGGATTGATCAGCTGTCCGTCACTGTAAACCAGTTCCTCGTACAGCGCGTGGCCGATGCCGAACAACACCGACCCTTCTTCCTGGCCCCGGCAGTGCAGCGGGTTGATCATTTTCCCCGCGTCAGTCAACGAAACGTAGTTGAGGATTCGCACCGCGCCGGTGCTCTCGTCGACCTCGACTTCGGCCGCGGCCAAGCCGTTCTCCCAAAAAGTCGCCGGATAGCCCAAAGGCGCATCGTCCATCCGTGGAACTTTGAAACGTCCCCTGCCGACGATCTCCCCTTCCAGATCGGCGAAATGTCGGCGCATGACGTCAGGAATGGCGGCGCCCCGCTCCCCGCTGCAGACTTTCCCTTCCCTCAACGC
>JBOHVS010000153.1:0-3262 GCA_050735975.1 Binatia bacterium
ACGAGGAAGCGAAGTGTCTCGGCCTTTGCCAACTCCTTCGCAAAAGCCTCGCCCTTGAAGCTCCGCGCGCGAACGTCTTCGCCTTGAAACCTCTGTTCATCGGCCTGGGTCAGCTTGCCGGTAAGAACGCCGCGGCGGAGCGGTATGCGCGCGATGACGCCCACGTTCGCTTCCTGCGCGAGAGGCAACACCTGTGCGGACGGTTCTTGGGCGAGCAGGCTGTACTCGATTTGAATGGTTTTCGACCGTCCGTCTTTGACCGCCGCAATACCTTCTTCCATAGAGTTGATCGACACTCCGTAGTGGCGGATCTTGCCGGCTTTTTTGTTTCGCTCGAGCACTTCCCACACTTCTCCGTGCTCGATGATATCGACGGTCGGGTTGTGCAGCTGATACAGATCTATGTAATCGGTCTGGAGGCGTGCAAGGCTCTCCTCGAGCACGCGGGCGATGTAATCGGGAGCAAAGTTTCTCTTGCCGCGATTGGGGCCCGTCATCACGTTTCCACCTTTGGTGGCGAGGATGACCTTGTCTCGCCTGCCCTGGAGGGCTTTGCCGAGCAGGGTTTCCGAATAACCGGCTCCATAAGCGTCGGATGTGTCGATGAAGTTAACGCCTAAATCCAGAGCAGCGTCGATAGCGCTCAACGATTCTGAATCTTTCATCGGACCGAAGTGCCCCGCATGGACCATAGTCCCAAGACCGATCACGCTCACTCGCAAGCCGGTCCGTCCCAACGTTCTATAGCGCATGGTTACCTCGTTTTGCGTTACCTTAAAATAATCCCCCGCGATCATGCAAGACATGGATGAGGATCAATACGAGTCTCGCGCAAAGCAACGCCGAAAGGACGCGAAGCGCGCCAAGGTCGGAAAAATTATGGGAATATTATTCTTTGCGCTCTTGGCGTCTTGGCGCGATAAACTGTTTGCTTCTCATTGACAAGTTCTTCCATATTCCATATAAGTCTTTCCTCTACCATAGCCTGAGCGGGCGTAATTCAGCGGTAGAATGCCAGCTTCCCAAGCTGGACGTCGCCGGTTCGATCCCGGTCGCCCGCTCCAAACTCTTCAAAATCAATTACTTTATCCTTCAGTTTCGCCGGAAAAGCGAAAAGTGCCCAAGACGTGCCCATGTTGAGAGTCACGCTGAAAATTTCTCATTCGAGGTGTTGCGACGCATTAGATTAAGCGGTTCAGCAAGGCCAACGCTGGGCTTACCCGAATGCCTTCGGGAGTTAGATAGTCTTTGCGGCCTGTCGCCGACACTTGCCACGCCTCTGCATCGGGAAAGCGAATTTTAAGGTATCGAAGACTTCGGTCAACATCGGCATCGCCCCACTTGCATTCAACAAGCAACCGCAGCCGTCGCCTGTCGGTCACGACGAAGTCCACCTCCCGGCCGTCCGTATCGCGGAAATAGCGCAGATCGAGATCAAGGCCCCGCGCATCCTGCTCGAAGTGCACCCATTTCAACAGGTGCGAAGCGACGAGATTTTCGAAGCGGGCCGCATCCGACGGCACGAGGGACCAATCGAAATGGTAATGCTTTTGCTCCTTTTTTACCGCGCGAATGCGCGGCGCCCCGAAGGGTGATAATCGGAAAATGGCGTAAAGGCGTTCGAGGACTTTGAGCCAACCATCGACGGTCTTGTGACTTAGCTGAAGGTCTTCGCGAAGAGCGTTGATGGACAGCGGAGAGCCCACGAGCTCGGGCAGGCGGAGGACCAGAAGTTCAAGGTTGCCGAGGTCCTGGATGCGCTCCAGTCCGGCCACTTCCTCCCGCACTAGCCGATTTCGGTATTCGCGCGACCACCGTCGCGCTTCGACCTCCGAGCCGCTAAGGAAAGGTTCGGGAAACCCCCCCAGTTTAAGTAACTCGCCAAGGCCGGCGGAGGTGCGAATGGCCAGTTCCTTTGCCGAAAACGGGTGCAGCCGCAACATGTGATATCGCCCCTGAAGGGAATCGCCGCCGAAACGATAGAAATCGAGCCGAGCGCTTCCCGTGACCAAGATTCTCTGGCCCGGCCTCCGGCCGTCGTACAGCCCTTTGAGCAGGTTGCGCCAGGATCGGTATTTATGGACCTCGTCGAAGATCCATAGTCGGGAATCAGGCAACTCGCGCTTGAGAATGCGTTCGCGGTGTTCGGCCACATCCCAACTAAGATAACCCGCGGACGCTCCGGGAAGGCTTAGGGCGAGGGTCGTTTTTCCAACTTGTCGGGGCCCGGCGACAAAAACCATTTTACGGGCTAAGTCCTGGCGAACCTGGGAAAGGAGATAACGGCGCTGCACGGACATGGCCGCAGGCTACGGTAATTTTTGACTCCGGTCAATATTACTCACGGTGATTTTTAACTTCGGTAGAAAATCCTCACGACCCGGCTGGCTCTTATGTGGGCGCTGCTCATGTCGATATGGGAATGTGCGAAGAGCAGCGGCGTCACCGAACACGCTTGTCGATGCGGTAACCTCGGTCGCTTTCATGGCCTTCAGTATGGCCTCACAGACCCTGTGGACTTGCCTGTAGAACTCCTCATTGGTGGTGAGAAGCAGATATTCTTATTTTAGAGGTGTCGAAGGCCTCGATTGATCATGCAGAGGAGTCAGGGCCCATCATCGCGCATTTTTCAGCGGACGACAGACTTATTTTGTTAGAGATTCTAGAGGCAAGTGATTTTCTTGCTGATTTGACAAAGGCGACTATGAAAGCCGAGGGCCGGGGTTCAGTCGAGCTGTAAGGATCGGGTAGGTTCAATGCGCTGCGCACCGCGAAAACCGAGGCGTGGAATCGCCAAGTAATCGTCAGGAAAATATGGGGTCAGACTTTTACGAATTGACTATCTGGAAATACGGTGGTGAGTGGCAAATTACACTCCGGCGTCAGCAGAAAAGGGATATCTCTCCGCAGCTCGTTTCATGAGCCCCGAGCTGCTAAGCCGCTTCGAGCCGGTAGCCCGCGAGCAGCTCAAGCAGGTCGTGACGAACAGGGTCTCTCAGCTTTTTACTGTTGACTCTTTCAAAAGCGAGGGCAAGGATCCGCTCGTGGTTAGATTCCTGGGCGAGAGAATTACTTACGTCGGAAGGACCGAAACCGAGAGAAAACCTTACCAGTATCGAGTTACTCTCCGTTATGTGGAAAGAACTCAGCAAAACCCCTACGGTCTGGTGGTAAGCTCGGTTGAGCAGAACGACATAGCACGAGGACCCTAACGGTTTGCCGCGAATAATTTCTGACAATAGTCAACCCACGCCTGCCATAC
>JBOHVS010000154.1:0-6237 GCA_050735975.1 Binatia bacterium
CAAAGTCTTTAGCGTCGATCAGGCTTATTGCTGTTTGCGCGTCTGGAGCTTCGGCAACTTCGTAGTGTTCCAACCGTAAGGTTTCTGAGACACTCCAGCGGGCCAGTTGTTCATCTTCTGCGACAAGAATGCATTTCATAGGCGGTCTCCGACGTGCGGTGACCCTCAAAGAAACGCAAAGCAACTTCCATGCCCGTTTGTTACAGAAACGGTGCTGTTCTGAAAAAAGATTATTAGACGCCGAGTAGGCAAATTATCAACATGAGCGCAACATCATGATCAGACTCGGCTTCTTATTACCGACGGTATTCGGTCGTACCCACAGCCTGGGGAGAAAAGGCCTTAAAACTTCTCGGGACGGAGAGTTTCGATGCGGTGATTACCGACGCGAAACTTGGACGTGAGGTAAATGGGATTGAGGTTCTCACGCAATTTGAACGCGTGAGTCCGGGCAGGCCCAAGCTGCCTATAACCGCGCATCTGCCTGGCCAGGCAGGGGAAAAAACCGTGGGGGCATATTTCCAAACCGATTGAGATTTCCTTCTAAAACTCAAGAGCGCCCTACCTGCTACGAAACACTGATGCCACTTGGGTGAGAGGCGGTGCTGATGAGGATCATTTCTGAGGATGGGCGGCAAACCATGAGAGCCTGATAGTCACTACAGATACTGCTGCCCGACGGGTGGCCATCTGTATTTGTTTGTATCGGTGCCGCCCTATCTGTCGGTCAGCAAAGTGACGCAGTACCTTAAGGGCAAGACCAGTCATAAGTTGCTGATGGAGGTCGCGCACCTGCGTCGGCAGTTTTGGGGGAGACATCTGTGGGCCAGGGGTACTTTGCAGCGAGCAGCGGTAATGTAACCAACGAACTGATTTTGCAATACATAGCGACACAAGGGCAGGAACCTTCCGAGGCCGACGAGGATTTCAAGATTGAGGATTAGTTTCATCGGCCTTCAGCCGTCTATCGTTGCGACTGTTACAGATGACTTCAATCAACCCGATCCGCAACTTGAAACATAACCTATTTTGGGATAAGCATAGCATCATTCTATACGTGAATTCCGGACGGACAAATGCTCTCAAAGATAACTCCACACCAAAGACCTAGACAAATCAGGTTTCGATGGAATCAGGAACTTTTTGACGTAAAAGAACTCGTCTCTAGCCCATCCCCGCATCCCGTGTACGCGAGTCATTTAGGAGTGCTATTTGACGCAAACTGTTTGGACATTCTTCCCAGCATCAAAGATGAAACCATTGACGCGGTGTTTGCGGACCCGCCTTTTAACCTGGCGAAACACTACGGCAAGCAAACGAACGATGAAAGACCGGATGATGAGTATCTTGAGTGGTGCTACCAGTGGCTTTCAGAATGTGTCCGAATTCTTAAACCGGGCGGTTCGTTGTTTGTCTACAATTTGCCAAAATGGAATATCCTTCTCGGAGCTTTTCTAACTCGGGAAGGACTAGACTTTCGTCACTGGGTTGCCGTAGAAATCAGTGCATGTCTCCCAATACCGGGGCGGCTTCATCCCAGCCACTACAGCCTTCTGTACTATACGAAGGGAAAACCTAAAACCTTTCGCCGCATTCGCACCCCAATCGTAACGTGCCGACATTGTGGTGGCGAAGTCAAAGACTATGGAGGGCATCGGGATGCAATGAACCCGAAAGGTGTGACCTTAAAGGATGTGTGGACAGATATTCCGCCTGTACGTCATTGGAAGTTCAAATCGAAGGACCGTAAAGCAAATGCCCTATCGACCAAAATTCTTGATCGGGTAATTGAAATGTCGACTGTCCCAGGCGATCTGGTTCTGGACCCTTTCGGTGGAAGCGGAACAACTTTTATTGTCTGCGAGGGAAAGAATAGGCGATGGATAGGCATAGAGATCGATTTTGCTGACGACATCATTAATCGCCTTGAGACCGGGGAAATTCATCCTCACAAGAATGACGATTATATAGAGGCGTAATTACTCGCTACGCAAGGGCTCGTCCTGAGGTTCCCTTCGGTATTTTGGGGACCTTTCTGCTGACGGCATCCTGTTCAATAACAGCAATTTCCAGCACCCCATTTTTGCAGGGAACTGCCTTCCACAGGTCTAGGTATGGTGCTAGCTCTGCGAAGTTGCCCACGCGGTCTGTCAGATATTGATATAAATTTCGGCTCGGAACCACGAGCGTACCACCAACAATTAGACGCCTAAGTAAACCTAAGGCCATCTTATTCAACGCTCTGTGGCTAGAAGAGATGTTCCCTGTTTCCCACTCAAATGCGAAAGGGCCTTGCTTCGTATAAAGTACCGCGTCGAAGCTTCCGGCCCTAATCCTCGCGGCTATATCCAACTGCTCTTCAAGCTTCCAGGCTTGGCGTTTAAGCTCTTCCATCAAATCTCGCTTGATTGGAGTGACGCCGTTTCCCGCACGCCTCCTTTTCCCGCTTTCCGGAAAGATCGTGAACTTTCCTGATCCCGGAGGCCAATCGACGGCACGAATGGCTTTATGCAAGGCTCTGCGAGTTTTCTCCCACTCCTTTGAGGCGGAGAACGGTCCGCAGGAGATTAACGTTTCGACTTGGACAATCTTCAGGATTACCTCCTGCGGGGCTTGCGATCATGAACGACCTTCCTGATAAAGTGAATCGGATCGATCTCCAACGCTTCTGCGACCTCCAGAAATTCAATAACATCCAATCGTCGTTCACCACGCTCAAACTTTGAAACAAAAGACTGTGGCCGAGATAGTTTCGCAGCGAGGTCCGTTTGGGTTAACCTGGCCGCTATTCTTGCTGTAACAAGCTCCTGTCTGAACAGGTCGTATCTTGCACTGAATACCGATTTCGTCATGGACGGCATGCGTGGGAGAACGAAAGTTTAAACCTAATTCAGGATAATCCCAAAACCGGTTATCTTGAGAGAAAAGGGAGCAGCGTCAGACTGCCTAAATGTGGAGGGAAGAATCGGGGTCAGAGAACTATTTTGTCGCCATAGACCGTTGCGCAAGGGAGTGGGCCGAATATTTTTAGAGCCTCCGGTCCAGACTTCGATATTGGATTGCCTCGGCGATGTGGGCGGATTGAATATCTTCCGAGCCGGCGAGGTCGGCGATCGTGCGGCTGACTTTGAGGACGCGACTGTAGGCGCACGCCTCTAACTTATTGATGCTCTCCGCAGCGGCCTCGCTTTGTCCGGTGCTTTGTCGGGTGTTCAGTACGGGTCTGACCGCGGGCAACGAAATTTATACCGTCCGTTCTGATTTCAAGTTTCTCCGGTGAAAGGCCTTCTAAGTCTTGGGCGATTGCGCGCAATGCGCGAGCGTAATGGTCGTCTCGGGATGAGTCCGGACGTTTTAACGCGCTTTGGCCTTGAGCATGCTAGGACAGAATAGAACGGCGATCCTGACTAGACCAGCACTGCTCTTACGTACCGCTCATAAACCGAAATATACTCTCCGCGAACGCCTCAACTGTAGCCGGAGGACCGTCGCCATGATTCAGATGGCTTCCATCGGGCGTCCACTCACAGAATACCGTCTGTGGAGTACCGTCATTTTGAAAGCCCTTTTCAAGAGTGTAGTATTTAACATCTTCGCTTGAGGATTGTACTACAGCGACAAAGAACACTTCGCTCTCATGTCTTGGTTCTGGGAGGCTGATCACGTAACAAGAGACTTCACGTTGTTTAAGCGCAGAAAAATGAATCTCTTCAAGAGGAAACCAAGTAGAATCAAATGGCAAATCCCACATGCTGCAGCGCACCATCGCGTTAAACCACTGATCTCTTATGTAACCTTGATCCCGATTAGTTAACGCGCTTAAAAGCGAGTCTGTGGCTTCGAATGCTTGTTCCCGCAGCGTGTAATGGGCAAACACGTAGTGCTGGGCTTGGAATTGTTCTTGATCGATTCCAGTGATCGTAGACATTGCTCTTTTCCCCTTTCAAATGCGTGTGGTTCTTGGCGTTAGGCGACACGCCGTTGGCGATTTTGAGAACCGCAACGTACATGCCAGAAACAAACATGTACAATTTCGAGCAATTAGCGGCGGTCAACGCAAAGGGGAGCGCAATAAAATGATTCTTTTCAATGACAAATTGTGAAAAAATCACATTTCTTTTCATTCTGCCACTAATCCAATCCGGCAATAGTTAGGGTTTCCAAGGTACGCGCCCGGTTGTTCTTTCTTGTCGCCTTGGCCGTACTGCCCCTTCTCGTGGGGGCATGGTCGATTTCGAGGGTTCGCGGGTCGGAGGGGTGGATCAAGTTTCAATTTGCATCAGATCGCGGGTGTTCGCGACGCCTTTAATACTGGCGAGGCATTTTTTTAGAGCTTCTTCTGGGCTAGTTCCGGTGCACATGTATTGTTCTTTAGACTCCCCTAGAATCAGAGTGGGGTAGGCAATAAACAACCCTTTGCCCTCGCCAGCCAGAATCTCGTGGACATAAATAAAGACGCGGTGATCGTTTCTATTTAATTGGTAAACCTTCACGCTGCTAAAAATGTCTTCCGGATCTAGCAATTTGTCGATGCCATCCATTTTGATTCCCCTTTGGTCGCTTGGCAATTGATGAAGAGATTTTACTAAACGGGTCTAAGGGAGGTCAATGAAAATTGTGGGCAGTGTCGCCATTTAGGAGGAAAGCGACAGTTGAAACAGAAAAGCGGGTCGATTTTGGAGATTAAAATGAGGAAAGGGCGCGTTTGCTCTCCCGACCGACACCTTATTCTCTGGTTTAATGGTTTCTTCAAAACTCCCAGCGAAGTTATCGCAAACGCACCGTGCTTTCCAGGACGAGATTGCTTATCTTCTCGGCTGTCGAAATCTATCCCTAAAATACAGAACGGTCGCTAATATTTAACGAGAGGCTCGCGAAATCCTTTTTAGCCTCTATGAAACCCGATCATCGTCGTTACTTCTTCTTCTTACGCACCAGGAACGAAAGGGTTTCTTTTACATCGGGAGGCATTGAGAAAATCTCTTCTACTAGCTGCGTAGTCCGTTCGCCGGAAACATAAGTAATGACAAGTTTAGATTTCTTCGCATCTTCGAGGAGCGCCGGATCTTTCAGTGTGTTTGCCAAGGCCTTGCGAAGGGTCTCTAGGCGAGTCTTCGGTGTACCGGGAGGGACACTTAATGGCCGCTGAAAGGCCATTTGAGCGGCCCAGTTGTTATAGACCGCAAGCTTCTTCGGGTCTTTGATAACATCCTTGAAGAGCGGTAGGTCCTTAACCTCGGAATCCTGCCATCTATCGTGGATGACGAAGGGAATTAGTTTGTCATCGCCCTTTGCATCGAGCATGGAGCGAGCGGTGACTCGCATGGATTCCCAATTGGAGCAAAATCCTTCCAGTTCGCGCGATTGCAAAGCGACCCGGGTGGTGGAAGTCCCTGAGTAGCCGCTGATAACATCAAAGTTAGTTGCCAAAGTTTTATTGAGAATGAGCGGCAAGTCGTATCCCGTGGTACCGGCTCGATTGGCTCCCATTTTGATAGGATTTTTTGCTTTGAGCACGTCGTCCAAGGTTTTCATTCCCGTAAAGCCCATGATCATGCAGACAGGAGCGCCAACACTCGGTGCCCCGATCCAACCGAACTTCTGAAAATCGATGTTGATCCTGGGATCGCCCAACGCCTTCTGAACGATATTTGAGTTATTAAAAACTACAACAGTTAGTCCATCGGGCTCTGCCCTCTTATAGGCGTAATTGGCCGCCACCAACCCACCCGCGCCCGGCATGTTTTCGACAACGGTGTCGGGATTCCCCGGAATATGGCGGCTCATATGGCGGGCGATGTGGCGAGTATAGGTATCATAACCGCCCCCAGGGGCGGAGCCGACAACGAAGCGCACCATTTTCCCAGCGTAAAAATCATCGGCCAGAGCGGTGGCGGAAAAATTAAGGCCAAGAAAAGTCAGCAGCGCCACGGCTACACGTGCAATAATTCTCATAGTCCTCCCTCCTTATCTTAATTTTTGATTTGGGGAAACTTCTTTGGGTCGACAAAGCTTGTCTAAGACAATGCTCTTGTTGAGTCAAGTGAGCATGGGTCAAGAATCGGAGTCAGCAGAAAAATCGGGGTCAGAGAACTATTTTGTCGCTATGGACCGATGCGGAAGGAACGGGCGGAATATTTTTACAGTCTCCGATCCAGGCTTCGGTACTGAATCGCCTCGGCGATGTGGGCGGATTGAATATCTTCCACGCCGGCGAGGTCGGCGATGGTGCGGCTC
>JBOHVS010000155.1:0-5403 GCA_050735975.1 Binatia bacterium
AAGTTGACGCAGAATTTATCCGGCGCGGCGAGTTTCGCTCCCATGATCAAGCCCAGGCCGGTGCCCAGAGCATGGGATTTTCCCCAGCCGATGTAACTACGCGGCGCGGGCGCTTGATAAAAGGGAACCAGCTGATTCCGCGGGCTCCCGGCGTCATGCGTGACGATGACATTTTTACGATCGAACAGGTTCATGAACTCCCACATGACCCGATAGGGATTGATGGGAGTCTCGTTTGAGGTAAGCTTCGGCATCCACTCCTGCATCCACGCTGTTTTGCCCTTTTTGATCTCCGCAGCGACGGCAAAGTCGCGATTGCGTTCTTTGCCGCCCAGCAGATCTTTGGTCGCCTCAATGAACTGCCGCAGCACGAGTTTGGCATCGCCGAGTATTGGATAGTCGGCGGGATAGTGCTTGTTGATGTCGCGCTCGTCGTTGGTCGCATGGATGATAACCTTGCCAGGGGGGATCGCGGCGGCCACGATGCTGTGGCGGGTAAGGCTCGCGCCGATGCCGAATACGACGTCGGCCTTAGTGAGAAAGTCGTTGACGGGCTTCGGCATGACGCCGGCTCCGGTGCCGAGAGAAAGCGGATGGTGCTCGGGAAACGCGCTTTTACCTTCGAGGGTAGTTGTGACCGGGGCCTGAAGCAGTTCCGCAAGTTCGAGGAGTTCGTCAGAGGCTTCGGCGTAGAGCACGCCCTGCCCGGCGACGATCACGGGCGACTTTGCTTGGACCAAGGCCCTGGCGGCTTCGCCCACGTCTCTCGCATTTGCGCAGCTTACGGTCGGTTTGACCGGTTTGTAATCCAGCTCGGCCGCGGGGAACTCCTCGATTGCGGCATCGTTTGGAATCTCCACTAACACCGGTCCGAGGCGCCCCATTTTTAAGTAGCTGAACGCCCGGCGCATGATGTCCGGGACCTGATTTGCCAAGGTAATCTCCTCGGTCCACTTTGTGACCGGCTGATACGCGCGCACGGATCTGAAGAAATGATAAACCTGCGCAGTCGAGCGCGTGTGTCCTACGGGAAGCAAAAGAATAGGGACGGAGTCTGAATAAGCGGTCGTGATTCCTGAAAAGGCGTTCTCGGCCCCCGGGCCCGCCTGCATGGTGAAAACGCCGATGCGTTTGCCGTTGGTGATCCGAGTGAAACCATCCGCGATACCGACACCCACCCTTTCCTGGCGACAAACAATGGGCTTGATGCCGGCGGATGCCGCCGCTTCGATCAATGCATTGGTAGGATAGCAACTCAGGAACTCTACGCCCTCGCGCTTTAGAATCTCGCAAATCGCATCGACGACTCTCATTGTCCACCTCCAATGATTTTGACCACTCAGGTCCGCGGCGGCACGGATTTTTGCTCGGCTAACAGTCTTTCCAGGTATTGCTTGGGTTCCATGCCCGCCTCGATCTTTGCCACGACACAGGCGATATGACGGAGATCGTTCTGCTCGCGGGCTCTGATAATGTGCGGAACCTCTCTGCCGCTGTCGAGCGTTCTCAGGGATTGCAAGAGGAACTTACGAATGGCGATGACCGCCGTATCACTAACGCCCAAGTGCTCCTTGGATCGATCGTAGATGCGGCCCATGCTTTCAGTGGCGCAGGAATCGTGCACTAGAAAGGTTTTGCCCATGCCCGTGAAAGTCTGCCTGCGTTGCTCTTGGCGGTCCTGCAGATAGTTATTGTGCAGGTTTCGCATCTTTACGTAATCCGGTCCGATCTCATGTTCGTGATGTCTTTCGTCGTCACGCACAACCCAATTGCGGCGGAAAAAAATATTGAATCTCATACTGTGTTCATCATCCACGGGCACGTGGGAATGGATCGTGTAGCCTTGCGGATTTCCTTTCAATCCGCCGGTGGGTACGAAGCCGTGGCAGGGCATGACAAAATTGGACACGCGCAGATAGATCAGTCCGTCGCCGCCGTTTCTGCGAGAGATCATGCGCACTCCGAAATCCATGTCGACGGGTTCCAACCTTGGCGCGCCGTCTCTGCCGTACATGTCGGGATCACCGCCGCCTTGTTTGTCATCCGTGAAGGCTCGATGGAGGAAGGATAGATGCGAGGAATCACACTCGCCTTCAATCCCTTGGAGGTAATTGCGCTCTTGTAGGGACTTCGTGACATAGAGGCGATCTTGTGGCAGGTTGATCCATTCATAATTGGGAAAGAGCGGAAGGCGCTCCTTCGGGCCCATATAGGCGAAGACGACACCCCCTGCTTCTTTGCATGGGTAAGCGGTGTGGTGAACTTTGCTCTTCAGTGTGTTCCCCGGAGGCTCTGCCGGTGTCTCCAGCACGTTGCCTTCGACGTCGTATTTCCAACCGTGATAGATGCATCTTAGCCCGCACTCCTCATTGCGGCCGAAGAAGAGGGAGGTTCCGCGATGGGAGCAATGTTCGTCGAGAAGGCCGACGTTGCCTTTGCTGTCCCGAAATGAGACGAGATCTTCTCCGAGAAGTCGCACTCTCACCGGCGGACAGTCAGGGCCGGGAATCTCTTCCGACAGCAAAGCTGGAAGCCAATACCGCCGCATAAGTGTTCCCATCGGTGTTCCCGAACCCACTCTGGTAATCAGCTCGTTTTCTTCCCGAGAAAGCATAGGAGTCTCCTGGATTCAGGTTTAGGTTCAGGATAGGTTTAGTGTTAACCGAGCCTTGGCCTCCCGAGAATTTTGCAGCCTAGCACTGTAGCTCATCCGGCGTCTCGCGGAATCTCTATCACTCTTTGCCGGATTTGCAACCGCCTCGAACTTCGAACGTTAAACAATTAAAGATCCTTCACTTCGTTCGGGATGACGCGCCTGTCATTTTGAGCTCAGCGAGAAATTCTTGTCCCGAGTCCACCGAGGGATCTGTCTTGTCTTGCGCGCCACCTTGACCCCAACCTAGCTGGAGGCTTTGAATGAAGGCTGGAGTGTCGGTATGTCGTGCGGTCCATGAATAATCGGCGCTAATCCTTCCAGGATCCCGTTCGCCAGTAATAATTGGCGAGCCCGATATACTCGTGCAATGACTTGAGTATGCCGCGAGCGGCCCCTTCGCTGGGAAACCAATCGAGCGGGGTAAGCTGAAACTCCCCGACTGAAAAATCTCCTGGAGCCGGGATCGGCTGAGGCGCCTGGCTCTCGAAGGCGAGCATGCTGCGCGGCATGTGCGAAGCGGAAGTCACGAGCAGGTAGCGCTTCCAACCTCTTTGCCGGAGGATCTTTTGCACTTCAACCGCGCTTTCGAATGTGTCGCGCGAATTCGGCTCGGCGATAACGTCGCTCTTCGGCACACCCCAGAGCGCGAGAAAATCGCGGGCAATCTGGTTCTCGTTCATCGGCGGCGTGAAGGGATTCACATGCCCGCCGGAAACGATGATGGGTTTAGCGCGAACACGATAAAGTCGAAAGGCCTCGTCCAAACGGCGAAACATAGATTGCCCGATCGATGGAAAAGGGATGAGGCCGGTGGCGGGAATCGTGGCGCCCGTCAGGACTACAATCGCATCATAGGGTTCGACCTTTCGGGGATCGATGACCGGTGTATATCGCGATTCCAAAGGATAGCGCAGCAGGTAACTGACGGCGCCGCTGTGCAGCAACAGGATCAGGCAAAAGGTTGCCAAGAGGAGTTTTCTTGCCCAACGCCGCCGCCAAAAGATCAGAATCGCCAAAAGCAAGAGAATCCAAGGCATGGGCGGCAAGATCAACAGCTTCATAAATTGCTTAAGGACAAACATCCGTTCTTGTTTAGCTGATGAGGCAGAAATTTTCCAACCCTTGGGGCTGGAATCCCTAGACTGCATTATTCATGGATTGCAAAATGCAAAGTGTAAATTGCAAATTGAAAAATGTCCGGACAGGGAACTGTCCCTCGTTTTCGACCTGTTAAGGTTTTATTCATTTTGACTTTTGCACTTTGCAATTTGAAATTTGCAATGAAAGAGAACACGACAGGTCGTTGATAGTGTTCCCAGCCTCGTGAATAATCCGGGTTAGGTTCAGGTTAAGACCTCCCTTCCTCAACCTTAGCCTTAACCTTTGCTCAGCCTCGCTGGATGTCTGGAGCGCCTACAAGGCAGCGACCTATTGACCGCCTTCATGGCGCCCCTCACCGGTTTAACTCCGTGACCCCGGCGAACAGCGGCTAGGCTCGCTTTATCGGACCGAAGACATGGCATGAGACGCCGTGACGGTCCTGATCGAAGTCCAACGGCGGTTCGGTTTGGTCGCAAACCGGCGCACGGTACGAACAACGAGGATGAAAAGTACAGCCCGACGGCGGATAAACCGGGCTCGGCACATCGCCCTGGAGAACCACCCGCTCTTTCTTCCGGCTCGTGTCGGGCATCGGCACCGCCGATAATAAAGCGCGGGTGTAGGGATGCTTGGCATTTTGATAGACCGTTTCGCTGTTGGCGATCTCGACGACTTTGCCCAGGTACATGATCGCGACCCGGTGGCTGATATGTTCGACCACTCGCAGGTCATGGGAGATAAACAGATATGTGAGATGCATCTTCTCCTGCAGTTCCTGCAGAAGATTAATGATTTGCGCCTGAATCGAGACGTCGAGCGACGACACGGGCTCGTCGCATACGATAAACTGGGGACTTACCGCCAACGCTCGGGCGATGCCGATGCGTTGACGCTGCCCCCCGCTAAACTCGTGCGGATAGCGTTCGTAGTGTTCTTCGCGCAGCCCGACTTGGTCGAGCAACTCCATCACCCGATCGCGCTTGGCCTTTCCCTTCGCCAGTTTGTGGATCTCAAGCCCCTCGCCGACTATATTGCCTACGCGCATACGAGGATTTAAAGAGGCATACGGATCTTGGAATATGATCTGCATCTGGCGCCGCATCTCGCGTAGTTCGCGTTGCGACATCGCCAGTAAGTTTTTCCCTTGGAAGTAGACTTCGCCGCCGGTGGGTTCGATCAGCCGGAGTATAGATCGTCCCAAAGTCGATTTGCCGCACCCGGACTCCCCCACAAGACCCAACGTTTCCCCTTCGTCCACGGCGAGGCTCACGCCATCCACGGCTTTGACCATGGCCTTGTTACGCGAAAATAGCCCGTCTCCCACCGGGAAATATTTTTTCAGGTTTCGAATCTCCAAAAGGCTCATCGCACCATCGCTCACCCTTCTCTCTCCCGTCGAGGGAGAGACTTAGGGGGGAATCCGCTTCTTTCCTTTTTATTTCTTCAGTTATTCCGTGCTCCGGCATTCTCCGGGAAATAACACGCTACCGTATGGCCCGCTTCCATTTCGACGAGCCGGGGCTCGGTTTCCGCGCAGATTCCCTGAGCCTTGGGGCAGCGATCACGAAACCGGCAGCCGCTCGGCAAATGCAGAGGGCTCGGCACGACACCCGGAATCGCGTCCAATCTCTTCTTCTTTTCTACGC
>JBOHVS010000156.1:0-21183 GCA_050735975.1 Binatia bacterium
CCGTCGCCGCGGTTAGTGACACCATGCTTTTGCCCTGATTCCGCAATGGCGATATCCCCTTCCCCGAGTTCTTTCTCTTCTTCCCCGACCTGGAATGACCCTTTCCCCTTCACGACGTAATAGACCTTGTCGGACCCCTGGTGGGCATGAGGAGCTTGAACCTGGCCCGGCTCAAAGCAATACAAATCGCAAAAGAATCTTTCCGTTTCAAAAATGCCGTTCTTTTTCATTTTCTCCGAGGAGAATTGCATCGCATCGGCAAGTTTCTTGAAATTCTCCATCTTGTCTCCTATCGTCGATTTTAGGTAGTGACTCATTTACTATCAGAGTCTACCGTTACATCAGGAAAGATTCCTCGCTCCCGCTCGGAATGACACCTAAAGGATTTGTCATCCCGAATCCTTCGGCTGTCACTCTAAGCGCAGCGAAGAGTCTCAGGACAAGCTCCGTGAGGGATCTTGGGCCAAATTGAACCACTACCCGATTTTCTAAGCTCTTCGGATACTATCACAGGGTCAAATACATGCAAAAGCCGAGCGGATCTGTTAAGCATGAAACATGCATTCGGTATTGATCCGATATCACGAGATCGCTCTAAAGAAAGGCAATCGTCCTTACTTTACCGAACTCCTCAAGAGAAATTTGTTTTCGGCCGTAAAGGATCTCGGCGTCAAAGAGATTCGCAGTTTGCCGGCGCGGCTTTTGTTGACGTTTAAAGACCCTGTCGATCCTCAACGAACGATCGAGCGTATTCGGGCGGTCTTCGGTGTAGCGAATTTCTCCCTGGTCGAAAGAACCTCTAAAGATATCGAAGCGCTTCGGATGGCTATTCTAGAATCACTGAACGGCGCCAAGTTTGATTCGTTCCGCATCGAGACACAACGCGGCGACAAGAGTTTTCCGCTCACCTCGCCCGAAATCAACCGGCAGTTGGGAGCGGCTGTTAAAGCTAAAACCGGCGCTCGAGTAGACCTGACCAACCCTGAGTTCACCGTCACGGTCGAAATCCTTCCGAATGACGCCTTCTTTGGCGTCGGTAAGATCGCAGGCGCGGGCGGTCTTCCGGTCGGCGCGAGCGGCAGAGTAGTGGCGCTCATTTCGGGCGGTATCGACTCGCCGGTGGCCGGCTACCGCATGATGCAGCGGGGTTGCCGCTTGATCTTCGTTCACTTCCACAGCGCGCCATACCTCGACAAAACGTCGCAGGAAAAAGTCCGCCGGTTAGTCACCACTCTCACCAGGCATCAATTTAATTCAAGGCTTTATATGGTTCCATTCGGCGAAATTCAACGTCAGATCGTCGCCGGGGTGAACAGGCCGTTGCGGGTGGTTCTCTACCGCCGGATGATGCTGCGGATCGCGGGAGTCATTGCCAGACAAGAAAAAACGAAAGCGCTTGTCACGGGTGAAAGCCTTGCGCAAGTGGCGTCGCAAACTCTCGAAAATATGGCTGTCATCCAGCAGGCGACGGCGCTGCCTATTTTAAGGCCCCTCGTTGGGATGGATAAGCAGGAGATCATCGATCAAGCGCGCCGCATCGGCACGTTCGAAATCTCGTCGATCCCGGACCAAGATTGTTGCCAGCTCTTTGTGCCGAGGCATCCGGCGACGAAAGCAAGGCTCAGGGACGTAGAAGAAGAGGAGGCGAGACTGGAAATTGGAGCCATGACCCAGTCTGGGGTTGAACTGGCGAGCAAAGAGGAATTTAGTTTTCCGATTTCACGCCAGCCTGTGCAGGGTCCGTAGTCATTCCAATACTCCAGTCGTCGCAGCTACACGTAATGCTGAATTCTTTGCAGGCTGGGCGGAAAAAACAGCTCTTCGACCTTCGGCTTGTTCTTTATCATGCCCTGCTCGTACTCGTAGCGCACCACGGCCTCTAACGCCTTGCGGTTGTCCTCCAGATTATAGGGCCAGGGATCGGCACCGAAAATCTCCTCCTGCTCGCGCATGAGATCCTTGACCCAAACGAGTGAGATGTTCCGCGGATCGGACATTCGCCCATAGCAGATCTCCTTTGACCGCTGAAAGGCTTGAACCAGGCTGATCCCCGTCCACGGCTCGCGCTCGAGAATATGATTCTTGACGACCACGGTATGCATGATCGGGAAAATCCCGCTTCGCTTGTAATAGTCGATCTCGGCCTGTTTGGGATTGGGAAACAACTGCGCGACTTTTGGATTTCCATTTCGAATCGATGGGAGAATCTCCGGGTACAGCGCCGCCTCGAGATCTCCGTCTAGCAGCATTTGATCCACATTTTTCCCGGCCGGCACCCTTTTCACTTTCATCCACTTGGCGGGCTCGAGCGGGAGGTCCTCTTCTTCCTGACACCACCACTCGATCGTCTTGAGATCGACGCCGTAGAAGTCCTGCAGCGCTCCGCGCATCCATAGCCCCGCTGAGTTCTGAAGCGTGTCCAGGCCCACCCGCTTGTCATTGAGATCCGCTGGTTTCTCTATACCGCAGCCGGCCCGCTTGACCATGTACAGATGGCGAAATCTTCTGTGCGGAAAAACGGGAATCGCCGTGAACTCTTTCTTCTGCTCGCGAGCGACAAGATAGGCGATCAACGACAGTTCGCAAACGTCGAACTCTTCGTGCCGCAGCATCCTCCCGTGGCGCTCCGGAGAGGCCATCGTCAAGGGAATCAAATCGATGCCGGCCGGAGCGACCTCCCCGTCGATCAATGGCCGCAACAGATCGTACGGGCCGCAGGCCAGGCTCAGTTTCAGTCTGGACATTCAGGTTCCTTCCACCTTCTCGAAAGCCAGGGTTTGAACTGGTTGCGTCTTAACTACGGATTGTCCACATACTTTCTGTATTCTTCCGGCGTGTCGATGTCGACGACGACGCCTTCGTCCTCGGTATCGATTTGGAGCGTTTCTGCGCGGTACGCACGCACCAGCGCTTTCGCGCCCTGATCCAACGGCGTTGCCGATAGCTCCGTGAAAAGGGAACGGGAAAAAATTACCGGATGCCCTCCCCGGCCCCGATATCGGGGAATGACGATCAGCTTCTTGGATTCACGGAACCGGTCGATCATCAGATCAACCAATGAAGCGCTGAGGTACGGATGGTCGACAAGATGAACCAGGATGCCTTCGACCTCGTCCCCGGCGCCGGCCGATTCGGCATCACGGATAGCAACGAGCAACGAAGAGAGTTGGCCCTGCTTGTAGTCCTGATTGATCAAGACCGTCACCTGAAGATCGGCGATCCTCTCCCGCATCTCGCCGGCATTGTGGCCCAGCACGACGACAATTTTGCCGACTTTCGTCGCGCGGAGCGACGTTACGATCTTTTCTATGAATCGGACCCCTTCGATGGGCAGCAATGCCTTCGGCCGCCCCATGCGACTGGATTCACCGGCGGCGAGGATAACAGCGACGATCATTTCGGTAACACGAGGAGTCAGAATTCCGAGGCCGGGAGTCAGAAGGCCGAAGTGGCAGGATTAACTTCGTGTGGCAAACGGCCCGATTATCATCATTCCGCGGGGAGAGCCATGCAATCCTCAGGCGGTAGCTCCACCCAAACCGGGTCACCCCTCCGCACTCGCATGGAATGACGCTGATGCGTCTGTAAAACGTTGGTGCCCATTTCGACCGTACACTCCACATACTCGCCGAGGAACATGGCCGCGCCGATTTTGCCTTCGACCACGTTGTCGTTATGCGCCGGTTTCTTCTGGTGTAGGACCACGCTTTCAGGCCGCACAACCACGACAACACTGGCTCCGCTGCCTAAACCGCTCAGCACCCCGCATGTAAGGTCGCCCGCATCGGTTCTGACCACTCCGGTTCCATCCTCGCCGACCTTAGTCAGCGCCCCGTTCAACTGGTTGGTGGAACCGATAAAATTCGCAACGAATTTGTTCTTGGGTTGTAAATAAATATCTCTTGGCGCGCCTTGCTGGATAATCTCGCCCGAACTCATCACCGAGATCACGTTGGACATCGACAACGCTTCAATCTGATCGTGAGTGACATACAACGTCGTGATACGCAGACGCCGCTGAAGTTCGCGCAATTCAACGCGCATGCGTTCGCGGAGCTTTGCGTCGAGATTGCTGAGCGGCTCGTCCAAAAGTAACACCTTGGGTTCCCGCACAAGCGCGCGCGCCAGGGCGAGGCGCTGTTGCTGCCCGCCGGAAAGCTGGGTGGCCATTCGGTCTTCGTAGTCGCCCAACTCCACCTGTTCAAGCGCATTCCTGACTTTCTTCCGCACTTCATCCCTGCTGAGGCGCTGTTTACCCACGCGCAGAGGAAAAGCAACGTTCTCGAATACGGTAAGATGCGGCCAAATGGCGTAGCTTTGGAAAACCATTCCGATGGGCCGGCGATAAGCCTGAACAAACGTCCCGTTCGAGGCCGAATAAACCTTCTCCCCGGCGACAATGATTTCCCCCCCGTTCGCCTTTTCCAGTCCGGCAATGCACCGCAAGGTGGTTGTCTTGCCGCAACCGGAGGGTCCCAAAAGCGTATAGAAACGCCCCTCTTCCACGGTAAAAGATATATCGTTGACCGCTTTAACGCCGGCGTTTTTGCCATCGGCGTAGATTTTTATAAGCGATTTGACCTCAATCACAAACGACTCCCTGCAGATGACACTGTAGTATTGGAGTGATGGAGTGATGGAGTGATGTATTTAATACTCCAACATTCCAGTCCCCTACCCCTCACGTCTGAATACCTACCTTACCGGAAAGTTTGTAGAAAACCGCCACGATAGCCAGCAAAGTAAAAATCATCACAATTCCAATGGCCGCGACAATCGTCACCTGTCCCTGTTCGAACATTGTAAACAGCAAGATCGACAGCACGCGGCTCTCGCCGGTTGCCAGCAACACGGAAGTCGAAAACTCGCGAAACGAAACGATGCAGATGTAAATCCAGCCTGCGGCGATTCCCGGTCTGAGGAGTGGTAAAGTCACGCGCTTGAACGTCTCCCACCACGACGCCCCGGAAGCGGAGGCCGCTTCTTCCAATTCGCTATGGATCTGTAAAATGGATCCCGATGCCGCGCGCATGCCGTACGGGATATACCGTGTCACATACGCGATCATCAGCACCCAGATGGTGCCGTAGATCGGCAAGGGGAAAGCCACGTAAAGGAGAATAAGCGCCATTCCCAAGACGATGCCGGGAACAGTGATGGGTATAAAAGCCAAAAAATCCAGCAGCCATGATCCCGGAAGCCGGCTCCTGTAAACGATCCAGGCTATCAATGATGTCAACAGCATGGCGACCGTAGCCGTCAAGATCGCCAGAATGATGCTATTTTGCATGGCGTCCCAAAAGGGCCTAAACCCGTACAGATAGCGATAGTTATCCAGGCTCAATTTCTCCAGGGCATCCCAGCCTGGAGTCGCAAAAAACGGCAGGAACGATGCCCATAACAAGACGAGGAACGGGAGGAGAACGACGAAAACGAAATACACCATCAGAAAGCTGAAACCCACCCACCTCCACGGGCCCAGATCGAATTGCCGTGGCCTGAAAGCTTTGCCCGTCACGGTTTGAAACTTCTTGCTCTCACGCGTCGATCTCGTGTACAGCCAAACACCGAGAGCGCTCAGTAGAAGCAACCCCACCGCAAGCGCAGCCCCGCGCCCATAGTCAGGCGGGTACTCGTTGAAAGCGAGATAAATCTCGCTGGTATAAACATAGATTCGTGACGGAATTCCGATCAGCGCCGGCGTCTCAAACGATTCCAAGGTACGGACGAATAGAATCAAAAGCACGGAAGCGGTCGTCGGCATTAACAAGCGGAACGTCACCCGGCGAAATGTCTGCCACGTATTCGCCCCTGACATCATCGCCGACTCTTCCAACGACGGATCCATCGACTTGAAAGCCGCTACCATTATGAGAAACGCGAGCGGCACCTGGCCAACCGAGTGAACCCAGATCATCCCGGGAAGGGAAAAAACATTGAAGGGCGCCGATTCCAAGCCGAAGAGACCCTGTAACCACACGTTGAGGTAGCCGAACTTTGGACTCAAAAGAAAAATCCAGGCTATCGATTCAAGCACGCCCGGCAGAATCAGCGGAACCACCGCGATCGGCACGAAAATAACCCGCAGCGGCGTGTTCGTTCTTTCGGTCAGCCAAGCGAGAACCGTCCCCAATAAAAAACTCAACCCCGCCGATCCCGAGGCAAAGATAAGAGAATTTAGGAAAGTAGAATAGGTATACTCGCTGGCGTAGGCGTTTTTATAATTCTGCAACGTTAAAATAAATTCCCTAGGAGCTACCTCTTTTTCGAAGCTGCCGTATACGAGCATGAAAAGGGGCAATACCGCCAGGTAAATAAGCACTCCCGCCCCCACCACGGGAATCAGCAATGCGGGCTCGCGGAACAGTTGAAATCCGGTCCTCTCGGTTCTTGGCAAAGCGACTGTCGCCATACATCACCGCCTGTTTTTGGATTGCCCCCCTAGACTAGCAGGTTGCTGAAAAACCCTCTCGGAGTCCTTCGGCTGGGCTCAGGACGAACGGACGGATTTTGATATCATTAATGAATTCCGTTCATGCTGAGACTCTCGAAGCATTCCTAACCTTTTTTCAACAACCCCCTAGATCTCGAAGTTAGCGGAGCTTAAAGATCTCCTTCCAGATCTTCTCGTATTTGGAAAACTGTTTGATGTCATCCGCGCCGATCGCGTAGATTTTCCGGGGCCGGATTTTCTCAACCGGCTCGACCTTCGGATGGGCGGGTGTGCGCCCCCCTATAGCATACGCCTTCTGGCCCTCCTCGCTGGCGGCCCAGCGCGCGAACAGCCAGGCGGTGTTAGGATGGGGCGCATCCTTAAATACACCGGTCGGGCTCACCTGGGCGATGCCTTCCGAAAGAAAGTAGCCCAGTGGCGCCCCCTTCTTGATTCGCCTCGGATAATGGTGAGAATAGCAGGTAAAACAAGCCGCCGCCTGTCCGGCCAATAGCAGCTCCGCAAGCTGCGAGTGCCCCTTGTGGAACTCTACATTATTGGCTGCAATCTTGGCCAGGATAGCGCGGGCCTTTTCCAGGCTGTTGTGCTTGTGCATCAGCCCTATGACCAACTCTGCATCCCTCGGTTCGCCAATCAACCGGCCTTTCCACTTGGGATCCGCAAAATCATCGAAAGATTTAGGCTCTTCGCTCTTCTTCACCTTATCGGTATTCCAGGCTCCGATGAAAAAGATAAGATTGTTCCCTACCCAATACGAGCCTTTGAGGTTGGACGGGTAGTCCGCGGCCTCCGGAGGAAGCTTTTCCAGGAGAAGTCCCTGCTCATAAACCTGCACTAAATTTTCAATAGATCCTTGAAAAACATCCCCAAAGGTTTTCCCACCCCGTGCCTCCGCGATGGCTCGAGCCGCGAGCTTATCGGCGGTCGCGTCAACATGGTTGACCTTTATCCCGGGAAAGCGTTTCTCAAAGACGGGAAGAATCTTGGCCGCGTTGATCTGCGCCAGCGTGCCGTAAAAATTAAGAGTTCCACCCTCCTTGAGGGCTTTTTTGTGGACGTCGTCGATCGTCTCACTATGAGCGACCGAGCCGATCGTAAAAGGAAGGCATAAAGCAAGAAAGCTTCGTAAGAGCCATTGCATAAAAACCTCCTTCACCTGCAACGTCAATGAGAATTCCTCTCCCTCAGTCGCCGCCCCGACCTAAGCATTCTCCAGCGGCAGTGTCAACACGGGCCGCCGCAATCTGCCAGCATTATTTCATACTGTTTCCTCTGAGGGAACCATACGTTTCAGTGCACCGGCTTTCATATCCTCCCGGCTTTTCTCGGCCGAGGGGGCCAGATTGGACCGGGAATAGCTTTAGGTTCAGGTTGAGATTGAGGCTGAGACCTCCCACTAAACCTCAGCCTTAACCTCAACCTTGATTGATCGGGCGGCGGCCTATTAAGGTAGAGGCTTCACCGCGGCCGGAGAGGGCTCGCCCCCGAAGGCTGTAACACACTGTCGGCGCTTCTCCATTGTCCGTGAAAATGCTGCGCTAGCGCAATTTGAAGATCTCCTTCCAGATTTTCTCGTACTTTGGAAATTCCTTGATATCCGCGACACTGATAGCATAGATTTTGTCGGTTCGGGTCTTGTCTACCGGTTCGACTTTAGGATGCGCCGGCGTGCGGCCGCCTTGTGACATCACTTTTTGTCCGTCCCGGCTCGCCACCCAGCGCGCGAATAACAAAGCTGTCTTCGGGTGCGGCGCGTCCTTGAAAATCGCCGTAGCATTGATCGACGCGACCCCTTCCGTCAACATGTAATTCACCGGCGCCCCCTTCCTTATACGGCGCGGATAATGATGCGAATAGCAGGTCCAGCAGGCGGCGGCTTGGCCCGCCACCAGCAGCTCGGCGAGTTGCGAGTGGCCCTTGTGGAATTCGACATTGTTGGCCGCGATCTTTTTCATCAGTTCAATCGCCTTCTCATCGCTCTTGAATTTGTATTTGGCAAACGCCAACAGCATCTCAAGGTCCCGCGGCTCGGCGATCAGCCGGTTCTTCCAGCGGGGATGCGCGAAATCGTCGAACGACTTCGGCTCTTCCTCCTTTTTTACCAGATTCGTATTCCACGCCGCGATAAAGAATTGAAGATCCGACGCAGTCCAGAAGCTCCCTTTCAACCCCTGCGGATATTCCGCCGATTCCGGCAGTTTCGTCTCAAGCAAAAGTTTCTGATCATAAACCTGGCTGACATTCTCCAGCGGCACCTGCAGGATGTCGGCGAGCGTCTTGCCGCCCCGGGCTTCGGTCACCGCGCGAGCTACGAGTTTATCAGAGGTCGCATCGACGTGATTGACTTTGATGCCGGGAAAACGCTTTTCGAACACCGGAAGAATCTTTTCGGCGTTGATCTGCGCCAGGGTGCCATAGAAATTCAGCGTGCCGCCTTCCTTTAATGCGGCCTTATGAAGCTCATCCAGGCTCTGGCCCCGCACTGTAGCTGGAAGAGTTATAGCAAGGATCATAATCAGCAGCGAAAATGCTTTCATAGACATGCGTCGGATACAAACCATCGAGATAACCTCCTGTAACGAAGTATTTTTATTGCCTAGCAGTTTGCTGAAAAACCCTCTCGGAGTCCTTCGACTGGGCTCAGGACGAACGGAGGGGTTTTGATATCATTGATGAATTCCGTTCATGCTGAGGCCCTCGAAGCATTCCTAACCTTTTTTCAGCAACCTGCTAGACCACCTGGAAAAGTTAATAGCAATTTTACCCCGAGAGTCAACTGCCGCGGCCCGGTCTTTGCTTACCGCAGTTTGAAAATGCCCTTCCAAATCTTCTCGTATCTGCCCCAATTCTTTATTTCGTCCGTGCCGATAGGATAGATTTTCGCCGGGCGGATCTTTTCCATCGGCTCGACCTTTGGGTGCGGCGGCGTGCGGCCACCCATGGCGTAAACTTTTTGCCCCTCCTCGCTGGCAGACCAGCGGGCGAAAAGCCACGCTGTATTCGGGTGAGGGCTGTCCTTTGCAAGAGCAGTCGCATTTATCGAAGCAACTCCTTCGGTCACCATAAATCCCAGCGGCGCTCCTTTTTTGATACGAGGCGGATAGTGATGCGCATAGCACGTGAAACAGGCAGCGGCCTGTCCGGCGACGAGAAACTCGGCAAGCTGAGAGTGACCCTTGTGAAACTCGACGTTATTCGCCGCGATTTTTTTCAGAAGCGCTACCGCCTTCTCTTCATTTTTGTATTTGTGCCTGGCTAGACCCATGAGAATCTCTACGTCTCTTGGTTCGGCGATGAGCCTTCCCTTCCACCTCGGATCGGCAAAGTCTTCAAATTTTTTTGGTTCTTCACCTTTTTTGACCAGGTTGGTATTCCAAGCTCCCGTGAGGAAGAGCAAATCAGCCGCAACCCAAAATGACCCTTTTAAATTATCCGGATAAGCGGCTGCTTCGGGAGGGAGTTTTTCAATGACCAGCTTCTGATCAGCGAGCTGCAATATGTTTTCCAGCGACATTTGAAAAATGTCGGCCGAGATCTTGCCGCCGCGGGCTTCGGTAATGGCTCGGGCCGCAAGTTTGTCCGCCGTGGCATCTACGTGGTTTATCTTGATTCCCGGAAAACGCTTTTCGAAAACGGGAATAATCTTGGCCGCATTGATTTGCGCCAGGGTACCGTAAAAGTTAAGGGTTCCTCCCTCCTTGACCGCCTGCTTGTAGATATTATCCAAACTCTGGCCGGGGGCGGGTGAAGCGAAGAGCCAAAGCACAAAGCCAAAAACTACACCCGGAACAACGAGGCTATATCGCCGTGTTCTCTTAAGCATAAGACCCCCGTTTCTCTGTTAGTGGTCCAGTCCCAGATGCTTCATTTCGAACTATCTCAGCCTGAAAATATCCTTCCATATCTTCTCGTATTTCTTAAACTGCTTGAGGTCGTCCGCACCGACCGCATAAATCTTCTTCGGCCGCACCGGCAACATCGGCTCTACCTTCGGGTGAGCGGGCGTACGGCCGCCCCTTGCAAATGCCTTTTGGCCCTCCTCCGACTCCGCCCAGCGCGCGTAGAGCAACGCCGTGTTCGGATGAGGCGCGTCTTTTGAAATGGCAACCGCGATGATCCCGCCGATCCCTTCCTCGAGAAAATAGCCGAGTGGGGCGCCCTTTTTGATCCGAGGCGGATAGTGGTGGGAGTAACACGTAAAGCAAGCCGCGGCCTGTCCCGCGACGAGAAGCTCCGCCAGATCAGAATGCCCCTTGTGAAACTCCGGATTATTGGCCGCAATCTTCTTGAGAATCGCGGTAGCCTTCTCCAGGCTCTTGTGCTTGTGCATCAAGCCGATAACCAGCTCCGCATCCCTGGGCTCGGCTATCAGCCGGTCTTTCCAGCGGGGATCGGCAAAATCGTCAAACGACTTCGGCGCTTCTTCCTTTTTAACATTTTTCGTGTTCCAGGCGCCGATGAAAAAGATCAAATTGTTCGCCGTCCACCAGGAGCCTTTCAAGTTATCCGGATAAGCTGCCGCTTCCGGGAGGGGCTTATCCAATAGCAGTTTCTGATCGTGAAGCTGGGCGATGTTCTCGAGGCCAAATTCAAAAGCATCGGCGATCACCCTGCCGCCGCGGGCCTCGGTGATCGCGCGCACCGCGAGCTTATCCGAGGTGGCATCGACGTGGTTGATTTTGATACCGGGAAAGCGCTTCTCGAACTCGGGAAAAATCTTCTGCGCGTTGATCTGCGCCAGCGAACAGTAGCAGTTAAGAACGCCCCCCTCTTTCAGCGCCCTTTTGTAAACCGCGTCGATTGATTCGCTCTGCGCTGCAAAAACTGACGGCGCAACGAGACCGACCAGCGCAACCACTAATAAACCCAATATGATTCTATCCCGCATAGACAAATACCTCCTTTGTTTTTACCAAGCCATAATTTCGAACGCCTTATTTCTTTTTACTCTTTATTGCCAGTTTTCCTTTCAACTCCGGACTTATCGGGCTGATCTGTCCAAAACTGGGGACAAGCGCCAAGAGCCGCAGAACTGTGACCTTCATAAGTAGAAGCCTCCAGCTTTGAGCCGTTGCCTACACTTCCAGCGTGTAGAACGCTTTTGCGTTCATTCCCAGTATCTTTCTCTTTGTCGCTTCACGGATATCGCGGCGTTCCTGGATTTCTTGCACGGCGGTATCGCGGCCCTCGCCATGAGGCATGTCCGCCTCCATCATAATCCGATCCTCCCCGATCCAGTTCACGACCTCAGGTAAGAGTTTCTCTTCGGCTTCACAAGTAAAGTAAATCTCACAATTTTTGATGTAGTCGCTGGCATTTCTCCTCGGTACCGGCCAGCCGCTGCGTTGCTCCGCCTTGTGGTAGTGATCCATGCGTTGAACCATATACGGCACCCAATCGACGCCGGCTTCTAAGAACCCAACCCTTAGACGAGGGTGCCGGTCCAGGACTTCACCTAAAATGCTGAAAAAGGCCATCATGATCGGCAGGGTAAAGCTCAGAACGTGCGCGCCGTAGTTGGAATCGACGCTCAAACGGAGACCCGGATGGCTCCAACCCGTATGAATGCCAACCGGCATCTTCAATCGCTCCGCTTCGGCAAAGACCGGATCAAGAGAGATATCATGCAACATGCGGTCTCTAACCGTCCCGAAAACGACTACCGAAACAGCGCCGAGCTCTTTCGCCCGTCTCACCTCTTCTACTGCTTTCGGGACGTTTTGCATCGGCATGACTGCGGCCCATTTCAAGCGGTCCGGCTTGTAGCTGCACGCTTTCGCCATCCAGGTGTTGTAACTCGAGGCCAAAGCCGCCTCCAATCCGGGATCGTCGGTCAACGGCTCCAAGAAAATGGTCGGATATATTACCTGAACGTGGATCCGGCCCTTGTCTAAATCGCGAATTCGCGCGGCCGGGTCGGTCATGCCCTGGCTCCCCAAACCGAACGGTTTTTTCGCCGCGTAGACCATACTTAGAGGAGTGGCGATGACCGTAGTGCCGCGACCCATATATTGCGGATGGGCGACGCCATCGATGAGCCAGAGGGCGTTGTGATGACAAAACTCGGGCCGGTTGTCGAAGGTGACTGCCAGCGGTCTACGGCGCCGGTAGCTCTCATCCATGTGGCTCCACGTCTCGTCTACCTCTTCGACATGCGAGTCAGCATCAACGACGAGATATTCGGCCATAGCGAGCTTTCCTGTTGGGCGTTAGGCGCTGCCCGCGTGGGTTAGAGGTTTTCCAATCTCTTCAAGGTCGCGGCATAATCGGCGACAGCCTTTTCGATGGGGTAGTCGGGTTCGTAACCCAACTGTTCCTTCGAGCGCGAGAAATCACTGGCCAGCCGGCTCTCGGGGTAAGGCATTGGATTGCCGCCTCTGACCAGTTCGATCTTGGGTTCTGGAAAGTGCTTTTTGATCGCCGAAAGGATCTCTTCGCCGCCGACGAGTTGTCCGTTGCCGATGTGGAACAACTGGTCTTTGAACTTATCTTTAAGGACCGCCAAGACCGTTCCTTTCGCGGCGTCTCTACCATAGAGAACTTCGGTGGGAGCATAGGGCCAGGTGATCTTTGCCGCTCCGCCCTTGACCGCGGCGCGGATCATCTCTTGAATCGCTTGTTCGCGTGTCGCTTTGAGCGCCGTCGGCGACGGCCCGTAAAGCCCGCCGACGTAGCGCAAACAAATGAATTCGAAACCATAGCGTTTGGCATAAGCTCTTCCCATAAACTCGCAGCCGGCCTTCGTCGCAGCATAAACCGAAGGCGGATTCATCGGAATGCTCTCATCGATCTTCGACAGCCCTTCGCCAAGAGATCCCAAGTAAACCGTCCCCGAGCTCGGAAAGATGACTCGCGACACTTTTTCCAGGCGAGCGGCCTCGAACACGTTGACCGTCCCCATGAAGTTCAAGCGCACTCCACTGTAGGGCCGTCTCTGAACTTCTTCGCCCAGAAATGCCGCCAGGTGAACGATGCGATCGCAGTCGTTGTCTCGAATCGCCGAAATCAGAGCCGGCAGATCCAACATATCGCCGCGGATCATCGTGAGCTTGCTGGTATCCACTCCCACCGCGTTGAGAAGTCGCTCATTCAGGGCGACATCGAAAACGACGGGTCGTTCGCCCCGGTCGAGGAGCATCCCGGCCGCGTACGCGCCCACCAAACCAGTACCCCCGGTGATCAGTATTCCTTTTTTAGCCATACCACAGGTTCGATCTGCGACGTGCCTCTACTATACCAAAAGGACCATCGAGTCAACGTATGATGGACAATTCCGGTAGTGGTTCAATTTGGCCCAAGATCCCTCACGGAGCTTGTCCTGAGAAACTCTTCGCTGCGCTTAGAGTGACAGCCGAAGGATTCGGGATGACAAATCCTTTAGGTGTCATTCCGAGCGGGAGCGAGGAATCTTTCCTGATGTAACGGAAGACTCTGATTGTAACTGAACCACTACCGCCGGCAGCCTTGGCTTGACCTTGGAAACAGCGAAGTGATAGCTTTCGCGTCTAAACGCGTACCGGCTTTCCTCTACGGTGCCCGTTGCAATCCTTTCCTCGACTGCGGTATCGAGAGCAGTCGGATTTGAGAATATTTGAGGAGGCATCACAATATGGCGCAGTCCGCAGTCGGCGAGCATCCGATGTTAAGACCGGGACTAGCCCGTCTTAAAGGGAAAATCGCAATCGTCACCGGAGCCAACAGCGGCATCGGCCGGGCCACATCGCGTCTGTTTGCCCGTGAGGGAGCCAGGGTTGTCTGTTGCGATATCCAGGAAACGATCTCGCCGAGAATAGACCGGCTTATCGCGCAGGACGGCGGACAGGCGGTGTTTGCAAGGATCGACGTTACCAAACAAGAAGACTGCGACCGCATGGCAGCTACGGCGCTGGAAACATTCGGCGACCTGGACATCCTCTATAACAATGCGGGCGGCGGGATTCGGAAAAAGCTTCACGAGCACACGGATGAGGAGTGGAACTTCGTCGTAAATCTAAATTTGAATGCAATGTTTCGCGGCGCGCGCGCGGTGCTGCCGCACTTTATCAAGAAGCGCAGCGGCAACATTGTAACCACGGCATCCACGTTCGGGCTTTTAGCGTCGGCCGAGTATCCCGGTTATTGCGCGACCAAAGCAGCTATTGTGAATCTCACCCGTGAGATGGCGCTGGACTATGGCCCTCTAGGGATCCGCGTGAACTGCGTTTGCCCCGGAGCTATCGAAACGCCTCGCTTCAGAGGATTTCCACCGAAGGCCACATTGGGCGATGGGATGACGGATGAGCAACGGGAAAAAATGGGCAGCAGCAACAAAGCGCTGTTGCGCATGGGCCGTCCCGAAGAGATCGCTTACGGCGTGTTGTTCCTGGTATCGGACGAAGCCTCGTTCGTCACGGGCCACGCCTTAGTAGTCGATGGCGGTCAAACGATCGATGCGTAAATGAGACAGCGTTAGAGATAGAGACAGGGACAGAGACCGCGCCACTCCGTCTCTAGCGCTTTCGTTTCCCGATTTTTTGTATTTCTATCTCTCGTCTCTATTCCAACATGCTTCCAGGCTGGTCAAAAAGGTTCAGGTGCGAGGCGCGCGAAGGTCGACGAGCGGAGGCGTATTCCGGTAGTACGTTGGAGCGAGTCGGGCGAGCGCAACGAAGCAGATGAGCCTTTTTCACCAGCCTATCTATTTCCTCACCACGTACCAGTTATTCATGATGTCATGCGCCAGCTCATGCTTCTCGATTGAACGAAACCTCGCCCGCTCGAGATATTCACGCGTTTTTTCTTCTCCCCACATCGCGCCGAGACCCTCGCCGCCTTGGGCCAAAGACACGGTCATGCAGTGCATGCACGAGGCCGTGTAAAGAAGCGTGCCCATGGGATGTCCCACGTTCTTGTGGACGTGGCTCGATCCTTTGATGTCTTGCATGAGATAAACGCCGTCCGTCTTGAGGGTCTGATGGATTCCCTTCAGGACATTCATAGGTTTGGCCTGATCATGAATTGCGTCGAAGGTTGTAACCAGATCAAAGGCGTCTTGCTCCGCCTTCTCGTCGAAGTTGCTGAGGTCGGCCACAATGAACTCCACGTTGCGCAGCTTTTTGTCTGCCGCTTCGCCCCAGGCGAAAAGAACCGCTTCGCTGGAAAAATCCATCCCCGTAAAACGACTCTTCGGAAATAGTTCGGCCAATCGGTTCATGATCCGGCCGCGGCCACAGCCAACGTCCAGAACTTGAATGCCGGCGCCCAGTTTGTCCGCGAGACCTGCCACCAAGGGGAGGATCTGTGTTTCGAGAGAATACAACACGGACTGGCCGCTGTCTTCCGCCATCACGGCGTGGAAACGCGGAAACTTCGAATACGGAACACCGCCGCCCTTTTGAAAGCATTCAAGTATGTCATCCTCAACACTGCCCAGGAGCGCGATGTATTGCGCAAAGACCGCTATGTTGTCCGCGCCGGCGGCGCGGGTAAGAAATGCGGCGTGCTCTGCCGGTAACCAGTAACGGTTCGCTTTCGCCTCCACCTCAACGATTCCCGCTGTGACCATGGCGCCCAGCCATTCACGAACATAGCGTTCATTCAATCCCGCTTTTGCCGCGATTTCATCGGACGTCGCCGCCGCCATTCCCCGCATGGCATCGAAGAGCCCGCTCCGATGACCGATCGAGGTCATGAGGCAGAGCGCTCCATTGTTAAGGGCGGCCATCAGCCGTCCCGCAAAAGCTTCAGCCTTCGCAGAGTCAGACGTTGACGTATCGCTCGTGCTTGACACGGGAACTCCTCCAGGAAACGCGCGAATACATTCCGTTTTCATTGTTCCATAGGCAATCGGCCGGCGCAATCTGCCGGCGCGGGGAAGCAGGCGCGCGCTATTTACTTTCCGGTGGTCCCAACTGCTCGATCACATACCCTTCAGGATAAGCGGGATGGCGCATCTGCGTACGCAAACGCGGCTGGCGGCGCGGCAGCAGTAAAGAAGCTACTCGTCCGCGCAGCCGCAGCGCAGCCGCAATCAGTCGCCGCAGTGGCCGAGACGGTTTCGGAAACCCAAAGGCATCGATCAGAGTGTCATCGAGCAAAGCATAAATCGCCGACCGAACGACCGGAGCCAAAAACCTCGGAAACCAGCTGACAAAGAGTTCTGTGGTCGCCGCGCCGACACGCCGATTGGCGTCCGTGTAACGGTAATATTGCCTCTCATACTCACGGTTGAAGCGTTCAAAGCTGTCGTAGTTTGCCGGAATATCTTGGATGTTCATTCGGCGGCCCACTTCGCGCCAAAATATGAAATGCGCGGATCGTTCCTTCTCGCACATCAAACGCCAGCCAAACCGCTGGTTCCAGCGAATCGGCTCGTACACAAAAGTAGACAAGACGTAGAGAAAGTCTTCGTTGGCAATGGCGAACCGGCCGTGTATCTGGTTGATCCGCCGTAGCGCCCGCTTGCCGCGCGCGCTGTCGTAGCCCCACTCCATTAACTCGCTAACCATGATGTCCGTGTCATCGTAGCGTTTCTGAGCATTCTTACTAAACTCGCCGGTGCGATCCAACAAAGCTGAAATACTAGGAACACAAAACGTACGAAAAAGGGCGAATTCCAACGCCCTGGTCGTATCGAACGGAAAATCATAGCAAGATGAAAGAAAAACGATCCGCTGATGATCCCGCTCAGCATCCAGCTTCTGAATTGCTTCCAGTATTGCGTACCTTGACACGCGAACTCACCGTCCGTCGCCCAGCGGCCTCAATAACATAACACGCGAGACGAGCGCCCGGCCAGCTTGCTCACCTTGACACTCCGCAAACTTCGGGTTTATTTTGACCACAATCACTTTAACGGGAGAGCCAGATGATCGAAGGACTCAAAGACAAGGTAGCCATTGTTACCGGGGGCGGTCATGGTATCGGGCGGGCCTACTGTCTCGGACTTGCAGAGGCGGGTGTAAAGGTCGCGGTGGCGGACATTGACGGGCCCGCAGCCGAAAAGGTTGCCGGTGAAGTTATAAAGCAGAAAGATGGCAAAGCTATTGGCATCAAGGCAGACGTTGCCGATGAAGGTTCGACGAAACAGATGGCCAAAGCATCGCTCGATCAATTCGGTAGAATCGACATCTTAGTCAATAACGCAGCCATTTTTGCCACTGTGCCGATGAATCGGGGCGGTATCGATTCTATCGACCCGGCGGAATGGGATCGGATGATGGCCGTCAACCTGAAAGGTCTATTTTTCTGCTGTCGCGCGGTGCTCCCCACTATGCGGCAACAAAAATCCGGTAAGATCGTGAACATCTCCTCCGGAACGTGGCTGCACGGCAGTCCCGGCAGGATCCACTACGTCACATCCAAAGCCGGAGTGGTCGGCTTTACCCGCACTCTCGCCCGCGAGGTCGGGGAGGACAATATCAACGTCAATGCGGTCGCGCCCGGCTCCACATTATCCGAGGAAAATCCGACTGAAGAGATCATTAAATACCGCCAGGCCCGGCTTGGCGACCGCGCCTTAAAACGAGTTCAGATGCCGCGGGATCTGGTCGGCGCGGTGCTTTTCCTTTCTTCGCCGTTAAGCGATTTCATGACCGGCCAGACCGTGGTCGTCGACGGCGGCGCATGCTTCGTGTGAGTGGTGGTTTTCGCAGCGAGTGGCAGCCGGCTTCCGCCGTCCGCCCTTCGACCAGGCTCAGGCCGAACGGCGGGGGTTCGAGCCGCGGGCAAATTTCCGTTCGTGCTGAACTTGTCGAAGTATCGGAGCGAATTTTGACAGGAAAAGAACATGTCCAACTATCACCATCGTACCTTGTTCGTCGGCGACATCCGAACCCACTTTCTGGAAGCGGGCTCCGGCCCGGAACTCGTCTTGCTTCACGGCGGCGAATACGGCGCATCAGCGGAGATCACGTGGAGACACAACCTCGAATACTTGGCGCAAAGCTTCCACGTGATCGCGCCGGACATGCTGGGGTGGGGAGGCACCGACAAGATTTACAACTTTTCCGAGCCGGCGGGTTACCGAATCAAGCACATCAAACGCCTCCTCGAGGTTCTCGGCATTACTAAGGCGTTCTTTGTGGGTAGTTCGGGCGGCGGAGGTACCATCCTTCGCGCGTCGGTCATGGATCCTGCTCCATTTGAGATCCGCAAGATCGTGACCATTTGCGGCAACGCGAGCGTTTTTAAGACCAATTTTCAAGCCGACCTGGAAAACTATACCCCGTCATTGGAGAACATGAAAAAGATCGTCGCGCTGCTGTACCACGACCCCAAGTGGCACACCGATGAGACCATCAATGAGCGCTACGCAAGCTCTAACATCCCCGGCGCCTGGGAAGCGCTCTCCGCCGCCCGCCTGCGGAGTCCGGTCCACCAGGCCCGCTCCACCACGGACGAATTCGTAAAAAAGCTTTCGCAACTGCCGATTCCTCTCCTGATCATGTCGTGCGAACACGATCCCTTGAATCAGCGAGATTGGGATGTCCGGTTTCAAAAGATCGTTCCCGGATCGAGTCTCCATCGCTTCAAGAACTCCGCTCACGAACCGCAGATCGAAGAGGTTGACGAGTTTCACCGGGTCGTTACCGAATTCCTGACATGCTAGCTCTGCCCTTTGTGTTCGACGACCCGTACAATATACGCCACCAAAACCGCCCCCAGCACGACATTGGCCACCGGATCCAGATACTCGGCCAGATCTGAGAAATTTCTTCCCAGCAAGTATCCCGCATAAGCCAGTAGAGCCGTCCAGAGGCTCGCGCCCATTGCCGTGTAAAGCAAGAACGAGGCGAGATTCATGCGGTTGATCCCGGCGGGAATGGAGATCAGAGAGCGTATTCCGGGAATTAACCGGCAGCTGAACACTGCCACGCCACCGTGCTTGTCGAACCACCTCTTAGCTCGTTCGATATCTCTGCGGGATACCGTCAGCCAGCGACCATGCCGGTCGGCTAATTTTTTTAGCCGCTCCTCCCCGATCGCCTTGCCGAGATAATAGAGCGGCAATGCGCCGAGCACCGAGCCGAAGGTCCCTGCCACGACAATCCCCAAAAAGGATAGTCGCCCCTGGGTGACCATGTATCCCGCGAGCGGCATGATCAGCTCCGAAGGAATGGGCGGAAAGACGTTTTCCACAAACATAAGCATTACGATGCCGGCGTGACCGGTCGAGTGGATTAGCTCCATTACCCAGTTAGCCATCTATTACTCTGCTGCGCGGACTCGAAAGCTACTGATAGTATAGTATAGCGGGAGTTTGGCGCCGGATCAGTGGTGGTTCAGAAAATCGCGCTCGAGAGCATCCGGTTTTCGTCCTTCTCCGCGCCCTTTGCGTCTCGGCGGTGAATGTTTTCTCTTCGGCAGCTACTTCTTACTATCGGCGAGAAACCCAAGCCGTTCGGCCATCGGCGTTTCCGGGAACACGTAGCCACAGCCGGGGCAGGTGCGAACTTCCTGATTGGCGTTGAACTCTTGATAGGCTCGTTGAACTTGCGCGGGGATATTGCCCTGATCCATGGCGCGCGAAAGCACGAGTTCGTCGCATCGCTCGCAAAACCACGAGAATTCTTCTCTTTCTCCGGCCCGGCGCTCGCGCTCGATCACCAGTCCCCAGGTATTTTCGAAGCGCCGCGGCGAGTGGGGCAACCCTCCAGGGCAGACGAAGATTTCGCCTTCTTTGATGGTCACGACCTGGCGGCGTTCTCCAGGGGGCTTCAGATGCAACTCCATGTCGCCTTCGACTTGATAGAAAAACTCATCCCCCGGCTCGATATGAAAATCGAGCCGCGTATTCGGCCCGCGCAGGATCATCACGAGAAAGTCTTTATGGTGAACCAGAAGCCGATTGGTTCTGAAGGGCGGGTTAAAGTATTGTTTATTCTCTTCAACCCAACGTTTGAGGTGGTAAGTGGAAACAAGATTCATAAAATCGCCTGGAGTATTGGGCCCGTTTTTGGATTGCCCCTCTCCGTTTCTGAGAGCTACGTCTTCTTGCGGTCGTCGAAGCCAAACTTATTCGCGTTGCAGGCGATTTCGACCCGGTTTCCATCAGGATCCAAAAAGCTTATAGAGCGATTCCCTGCGACTTCCAGGGTTTCCGGCCCGCTCACTATTGGAACCTTGCGCCGTCTAAGAATCGGATAAAGGTCATCGACTTCCTTGTTCGTGGTAACATAGACGCAGAAGTGATGCACCTTCGGCGTTCCTCTCCCGGACACATGCTTAGCTCCTGCCGGCAACTCCATCAGCGCGATATCGTGATGTTCCCGGCCGAAACTGAGAAACGACATCTTCGTTTGCCGATTGCGGGACGATACTTTCATACCCAGGACCAACCGATAAAACCGCTCCGATCGTTTCAAACTCTGAACGTTGAAGACGATATGGCCCAAAACTCCGCCTCGAACCGCCATAGCGAAGCCTAATAGACAATGCCGCCGCCATTCTGTCAAGGATCGGCGTTTCATTCCAATCGTTCAAACCGTTAAGGCTTCAAGCCCGCCGTTCTCGGATCGAGAGGACTCAAGGCGCGTAATTTGGAAGCCGCTGCATCTTCCTTGTTCATGAATGCTACAATGCGGCATGGTTATTATTCTTTTCGGAGTGACAGGTGCCGGCAAAACCACCATCGGCCGCTCGCTTGCCCGCGCGCTCGGCTGGAAGTTTTACGATGCCGATCAGTTTCACTCCGCGGCCAACGTCGAAAAGATGCGGCACGGCATTCCGCTTACGGATTCGGATCGGCA
>JBOHVS010000157.1:0-11308 GCA_050735975.1 Binatia bacterium
CAGTACTTCAACCGCAAGCACCGCAAGGTGGGCCACCTCTTTCAGGGCCGTTATAAAGCGATTGTGTGCGAAAAGGATGAATATCTATTAACTCTGGTTCGCTACATTCATCTGGGGAAAAAGGGGACAGGCTACTTTTCGATTAAAAGGCCGAACGCCGCTGTGGTAGAAGCCCATTGTGCCGAGAATACGCTGTCTAGAACGCCGGGTCGGACCAGGCTATGTCTTTGTGTTTGCACCATTTTTGTCCCAGCAGATAGTGTTATCCGACCTTAGAACGTCACTTTTGCTGGCAAAATCGCACGCGTAAGCTTAAGCGTTCGATTGACACAGAAGTTAGCCGGCCGCCGCGCGCGCGAGTTTTTCCCGATCGACCTCGATTCCCAAACCAGGTTGGCCGGTCAGCAGCGCGCGGCCGTGCTCGACTGTGATTGGGCTGAAGATGTCCTGCTCGCCGAGCCGCAAGAATCCGGTCATCTCGCCGCCTGCTTGAGCATTGCGCAACGCCGCATGTAGGTGCATCTCGGCAGCCGAGAGAAGCGCCGTGCAAGCGCTCCCTTGACCGATGACCACGGGCCAGTTCTTCGCCTCCACCACCGCGGCTGTTTGCAGCGCCCGCTGAAACCCACCTATATGGGTCAGCTTAATCTTAAGCAAATCCGCCGCGCCGGCCGCGAGCACCGCGAGCGCATCTTCAGGCGAGCTGACGCTTTCCTGGGCTGCGATCGGCACGCCGCCGGAGCGGCGCAGCTCGGCAAGGCTGGCGAGATCGCCGCGCGCAAGCGGCTGCTCGGCATCGGCGATGCGAAACCGGCTCAAGCTGTTTAGAATTTCCCGGGCATCGGTAAAGGAATAGGTTGCGTTGCCGTCCACCCGGATGGTCGCTTCGTCTCCTACCGCCTCGCGCACGGCGCGCACGCGCGCGATATCTTGCTGCATCTCTTTGTGGCCGATTTTGAGTTTAAACACCCGATAGCCGTCCTGCTTGAGTTGCCGCGCCTTGGCGCCGATCGTTTCGGCGGATAGATCCATGCCGAGGCCGCCCACCAACTCGATTTCCTTTCGGTAAGGGCCGCCGAGCAGCCGGTAGAGGGGCACGCCGCAAGACTTGGCTACGGCATCGTAAATGGCGGTCTCGACTCCGGCTTTGGTGATCGGGTGACCGTAACGCGTGCGCTGCAGCTTGGCGACTACGGCGCCGGTCATTTCCAGATCCATGCCGATCAGCGCCGGCGCGAAATATTTCCGCGCCATCACCTCCATGGTCTCCAGCGTTTCGTAAGTATTGCCCGGCCGCCCTTGAGTGGCTTCGCCCCAGCCTTCGATCCCGTCATCGGTTTCCAGCCGGATGATCAGCGTGCGGCAATCTTCGAGGAACCCCGCCGCGCCGCCGTAGATCTCGCGTACCGGGAATACCAGCGGATAGATGTCGATTGCGGTGATCTTCATGGCGCGAGCGAAGAAAAGGGGCTACTTTTTCAATACAAGGTCCGACCCCAAACCCCATTTTTTTGGATCGCGCAGATAAGCGCCGGGTCGGACCAGCCCAAGTCCTTGATTCGACAATATAAGATAGCATAAAAAGCATCGTTTAAGAGCTTCGCAGTGGTTTTTTGAAGCCGAAAAGCAACCTCTAAGGAAAAACGATGCCGCGCGCCAACCGCCATTTTCTGCCCGGTAACGTGTGGCACATCACTCACCGCTGCCATCAAAAGGCCTTTCTCCTGAAATTTGCGCGCGACTGGCGCCGTTATTTGCACTGGGTTTTCGAGGCTAAAAAACGCTTCGGTCTATCAGTGCTCAACTATATGGTCACCTCCAACCATGTCCATCTTTTGGTCAAAGACACCGGCCCGAACGTTATTGCCCAGAGTATGCAGTTAATTGCCGGCCGCACCGCGCAGGAATATAACCAGCGCAAGAACCGGCAGGGAGCGTTCTGGGAAGACCGCTATCATGCTACTGCAATCGAGCAGGACGAGCACCTGCACCGCTGTCTCGTGTACATTAACTTGAACATGGTTCGCGCAGGCGTGGTCCGCCATCCCGAAAAGTGGTTGCAGAGCGGTTACCATGAAATACAGCATCCGCCCGAGCGGTATGCGGTTATCGATCAACCAGCGTTAATCGCGTTATGCGGCTTCACGGAAGCGAAGAATTTTCAACAAGCGCACCGGCAGTGGGTGGCCGTAGCGCTTGAGAGCGAGCTGGCGGTGCGAGATGCTCGCTGGTCGGAAGCAATCGCAGTCGGTAATTTGCGGTTCGTCGAGAAGGTCAAAAGCGAGCTTGGAGTCAAAGCCATGCATCGCGAAGTCGAGCAGGTAGGCGGGACGCATGCACTGCGCGAGCAGAGTGAAGCTTATGGGCATCATTTTGCCAGCGAAAGTGACGCGCTAAGGCTGGAAAACACTATCCCCTGGGACGAAAATGCTGAAACTGCGGAGACATAGCGTGGTCCGACCCGTGACAGTGCCACGCCGACATCGCTACTTCTGGGCGCCCTTTGTTCTGGTCGGAGATGGGAAACGAACGCGAGCTGATTATTTCAGGACTTCCTGCGTAATCTCTTTTAAAGGTTCGAATTCTGGATCTTTGTGGACTAAGGTTGCGTCGTAAGCGATCGCGGTTGCCCCAATCCAGCTGTCGGCGACCGAAAGCCCGCCATGGGCCTTTATCCGGGAAGCAATCTCCAAAATATTCGGTTCACAGGATATCCACTCAACAGCGAAAGAATCCATCAATCGTAGTGCATGACGAGCCGCATCTTCTCCTTCTCCTCGCCATACGGTATACAGGACCTCCATCCTGCTCATGAAAGAAGCGAACAGCCGGCATTGTTTCTTTTTCGCCCGTGAAAGAAGCGCCTCGACCCTGTCCGCGCCGGATTCGTCGCTGCGCAATGCAAGAAGAGCCGACGTGTCGAGGACGAAGCTATTTGCGGGAGGCATCTTCTGTTTGTCGGTCTCTCCGCCTGTCTTTCAACAGCTGCTTTACCAGTCCCTTTTTGCCGGAGCCACGAAAAGCCCGAATAGGGTCTGCGGGGACCGGTATGACCCTCGCCGTGGCGCCTTCGACGATCCATTCCAGTGTCGTCTCAGGGCCGATGTGGAGCTGCTTTCGGATCTTCGATGGCACGGAGATTTGCCCGCGCTTAGAAATTTTGGTACGCATAAGTCAAGAGTACACACTCCGGACAATAAATACAAGGTGAATTCTAAATTACAAGACATCAGTCAAAGCGTCTTGTATTCGTCATACTGGTATGGAGCTAGCCGGGTCAGACCAGCGCAAATGTTGATTTCACCGATTGCCTAACGACGGTTCAAGGTTCAAAGGTTCAAGAGTTCAAGTCGAAAATGGAGCTCGTTCAACCCCTTTCAAGCGGTTCAACCGCTGCGCCTCCGTTCAAGACGTCTAAGGCAGCGACTTTACTATGGAAAATGACGCGCTAAGGCCGGCAAATACAATTCTATGGCAGAAATTTGCTGAGGCTCCTTACCATACCTGCACGTTCCTTTATCAACGCTTCGTGGTTGAACTTGCGGACGGCCACGTATGACTCAAGTCCGGCGTGGGTGGCTAAGCCTTCGCCGTGCGGAACTCCCATCCGCAACACCCCGCCGGTTGATCCCGGCGCACAAGGAGAATAAGCATGAAGCAGGACGCACGAAAGAATCGGCAGAGGCACAAGAGACAAAAAAGGCGCCTTGCTATGAAGAAGTACATAGCGGAGAAGAAATCAAAGGCGGTGGCAGCGTGAAAATCGAAGACTAGGGAAGGATATCTGTTGGCTGCACCTGACCATGTTCATCGCTTTGTTAAGAAATGAAAAGCTGCGGTGTCCGGCTTTCGTTTTGCTTTATTTGATAGCCTTTCCTAGAAAGCAGCGATGGCACGAAAGCCAACCGTGGAATTTGCCGGGGCGCTTTTCGTGAATCTGCCGGGCAATCAGCGGCAGGTGATACCGCGGACGCGAGTGCCGAAGCCCGGGGGCTCGACGATTTTGCAGAGCGTTCACTCCGACAGGAGACGGAGATGCCTAAGAAAGAAGTGATTCAGGTGAATCTGGCTGCGGCCAATCCCAATCTGTCCCCCGCCACCCGATTCGGCAATCTGGTCTCGTGGCCGGGCAAATAGGGAGACACCCGGTTTCGGGGGAAGTCCACTGGTCTTTAAGCTTCACCATCGTTGGAAATAGAGGGACGTTGTTGACTAGCTGGAATAACTCGGTTACAGGGCAAGGTGCCGACTCAGGAGTCAAAGCCACATGCCAACGCAAGCAAGGTTAGATGCGGCCGGTACGCTGCATCACGTTATCGTTCGGGGATAGAGAGGAGACGGATCGTCGACGACGAGCAGGACCGGAGCGAATTTGTTTTACGGTTAGGCAAGCTGGCGAGCGAGACCGGGACCTCGATTTACCTTGGGCGCTGATGACGAACACGCCCACATATTACTGAGCAGTGGCCGGCAGGCTTGGCGAAATTCATGCGGCGTTTTCTGACCGGATACGCGGTCAGCTACAATTTGCGCCATCGCCGGCACGGCCGTCTGATTCCACAAACAGGAAAATGAGGGGCAGTCTTGAATAGATGAATAGAGCTGCGTCTTTAGCAGGGCATAACAGCTAAGAAGCCTCTGGTTGAAGCCGTTCAAAACGTGCAAGCGAATTCGAAGATCTCACTGGCCATGGCGCGACCCGTCGAATGCCCGGAAACGGTTAGCCCGGATCGAGAGCGCTATTTCTTGCCGTAGGGATGATGCTAAATTGCGGGCAATACCGTCAAATTGAAACAAAGAAAAGGAGTCTGGAACGATGAATATTCCAACCGTACCCGGTTTCTTGTCGATCGATAGGCGCGAGAGTGACCGAATGAGTCTAAAATACTCCAGCCTGCGAATGTTGCTTGCAATTCTTGCCTTGGGACTCCTGCCGGCGATGGTCGTTGCCGAAGAGAGGACTTGCAGAGGCGAGCTTGGCGGCGGGGCCGTGGACAACCTGCGTGTTCCCGACGGGGCGACCTGCACTCTAAACCGTACGCAGGTAAAGGGCAACATAAAGATTGAATCGGGAGCCACTCTCCAAGCACGGGGAGTTCGTGTCGCGGGTAATGTCCAGGCGGAGAACGCGCGGCTGGTTTCTGTAACCCAGGGATCTCAGATCGGCGGCAGCGTCCAGGTCAAGCAAGGGGGCTCGGCAACGGTCCGCAACAGTGCAGTTCGGGGTGATATTCAGTACGATGCCAACAACAGCTCTCTCAGAGCGAGTGAGAACAAGGTGGGAGGCAACATTCAGGTGATCGGGAACCAAGCGCGTGCCGAAATCTACCGCAACGTTATAGACGGCAACCTTCAATGCAAGGAGAACAGCCCCCGTCCCGGGGGAGGAGGTAACAAGGTCGGCGGTAACAAAGAAGATCAGTGCTCGGCCTTTTAACGTTTCAACGTTTGTGCCCCCTAGGAACCACATTTTGGCATAGAGGTTTTTGTCATTGACATCCGAACCGAAGAGGCAGTAGAGGTCAGAGAGATTCTGGAGGATCGGAGCAGGCCCAGTCGGCTCGAAAAATCAAACAGCCAAGGGAGGACGCTCTATGAAGATTTTATGGGAAACGGTAAAAGTAGACGACAGTCCGATGAGACTCTACGTGAGCCGGCCTGACGGTCCAGGCCCTTTTCCGGCGGTCGTGGTGATCCAGAACAAGGAAGGCGTCGCCGAATTCACTCAGGAGATGACTCGCAGGGTCGCCGAGGCCGGCTATTTCAGCGTGGCCCCCGACCTCTATCATCGGAATGGCCCTGAATTAAAAGACGACATTGAGGCCCAACAAGCTCGCCGTCGAGATTCGGAAGTTATCAAAGACGTTAATGCCGCGGTGGACTACCTCAGAGGGCACAACTCGGCCGATGGGGCGAAGCTGGGAATCATCGGCTTCTGTATGGGCGGCCGGGTCGCCTATCTTATGGCCGCTGCAAATCCGAGCTTTCGCGCGGCGGTTGACTTTTACGGCGGCGGCGGCTTTAAAGCCTGGGGCGAAGGACCCTCACCGTTCGCGCGTACCGCGGAGATTCATTGCCCGATCCAAGGCCATTTCGGCGAGACGGATAAAAATCCTTCGCTTGAAGACATGCGCAAGCTCGATGTCGAGCTTAGCAAATTCGGCAAAGTTCACGAGTTTTATTCCTACCCGGGGGCCGGGCACGCGTTCAATCGAAAGGGATGGGAGGGATACCGCGAGGACGCCGATCTCGCGTCCTGGCACCGGACTTTGGAATTTTTCGAGCGTTACTTGCTGGAGCAGACGCCTAAGAAAGCGGCGGCGGCGCGTTGAACGATGAAACGTAGGTTTTTTGAGCGAGCCCATCGCCAATGGGTAGATGAGGCAGTTGACCGCGAGCTGGCGATGCGAGACGATCGCTGGTCGCAAGCAATCGCAGTTGGCGGTTTGCCTTTCGTAGAGAAACTTAAAAGCGAGCTTGGTATCAAGGCCATGCACCGCGAAGTCGAGCAGGCAGGTGGGACATATGCCCTTCGGGAACCGGGAGAAGCTTACGCGGGCGAATTTGCCAGCGAAAATGACGCGCTAACACCGGAAAACACCATCCCATGGGAAAAAAATGCTGCAACTGCTGAGACATAGCGCGGTCCGACCCGGTGACATGGTGCGGCTGTCTTACCTTCGATGTCAGTCCAAAGTAGCTTGAAAGTTTCTTGGCGTTAACAAATCTCTCGATGGTCCCAATCCAACAGTTCACGGCCACTGCACTCACTGGACCTACCCCCTCAATCGTCATCAGCCGCGTAGACTCCGGCTCCTCTTGGGCAATGTTCTTAAACTCCTTGTCCAGTCCCTGAACCTGGCGGTTGAAAAACTCTAAAAGCGCCACATCCTCCTCAACGATCCGCGGTCCATACCCACTGAGATCCGCAACCTTAAAAGGCTGGTGGACGCACCCGGTGAATCAGGCGCAAAGGTGGGACTTGAGTTCCGAGATTCTTTATTCCTACGCCGCCGAGGAACAAACAGCCGCTCGCGCGAGGCAGAGCTTTTGCATTGTGGGGACGATTCAACTAACACTGACAAAGACACTTTTCCCCGCGGCCGGTAACCCGTGCGTAGCATCTGGAATCTTAGAACGCTTCGTTCCCTGCGTCATCGCAACTTCCGGCTCCTGTTGGAAGGTGCACTGATCTCCAGCTCCGGCGACTTCATGCAAAACGTCGCCCAGAGTTGGCTCGTCTGGCATCTTTCCAAGTCACCCGTCGCCATCGGTGTGATCGCGGTCTTTGACACGCTCCCGCGGTTGTTGGTAGGCGCCGTCGGCGGCGCCATCGCCGACCGTTCTGACCGGAGGCGAGTCCTAATGATCACTCAAACACTCGCGATGAGCCAGGCGATCATTTACTGGTTCTTGGTCGAGTTCGAGGTGGTCGTACTCTGGCATGTTGCGATTTTGGCTTTTTTTCTCGGTGTCGTGAACACGATCAATCAAACGGCGCGGCAATCATTGGTAAACAGCTTGGTGCCCAAAGAGCAGCTGCTCAACGCCATCGGCCTGCAGTCTTCCGTGTTCAATTTCTCAAAGATCGTCGGGCCGTCGGTAGGCGGCTTGATCATCGCATATGTCGGAATTGCCGGATGCTTTCTTGTCAACGCCATCAGTTTTGTGTTTCTGTTGTTCAATCTTTACTTGATGGAGTTGCCCGCACGAGAACCGCGGCGAGATCAGCATGGTTTGTTCGTCGATATCAAGGAAGGGTTTAGCTACCTCGCCGGTAACCGGCGCATCCTGTATATCATCGCGATTTCCTACGTGATGGCGCTGTTTGGCGCGCCGTATAATCGGTTCCTGCCGATATTTGCAACCAACGTTTTGCACGTGGGTGCGTCAGGTTTTGGACTGCTCATGTCTGCGCCAGGGATTGGCGCAACAGTGGCAGCTCTGTTTCTCGCTTCCGTGAACAAACTTCGCGTCGGCACACGGTCGATTTGCGCGTGCGTGCTCGGGTTCGCCTTGTTTTTGACGCTGTTTGCCTTTTCCCATTCTTTCATTCTGTCTCTCGTGTTTCTTGCCATGGCCGGCTTCTGCCAGATTGGCGAGCGCGCTTTGAGCAACACCGCGATTCAAATGGGAACGCCCCAGGACTTGTTGGGGCGAGTGCTAAGCCTGTTCTTCATGGATCGTGGGTTGTGGTCTCTGGGCGCTTTAATTATCGGCGCGTCGGCATCAGCGATCGGGATCGATTGGACTTTCGCTACCTGCGGTGTTGTGTGTGCAACCGCGGCGACGTCACTTTTGATCCTTAGTCGCAGACAGCGCGAAGCGGCGCAAGCACAAGCGGCGCGCGCTTTATCGCAGACACAACCAAAAATAAGGGATTAGGGACAGGGGAGAAGCTAAAAGAGGTCACTCATAGAACAGCGGCTCCAAGAGGGTCACGATGGGGTCGATGGCGATTGGGTCGATGGGGTCAGTCTTTACTTTTGCTCTTCCATGGAATAGTAGCGGCCGATGAAGACGTGCTGGACCGTGCTGGTGATTGTTTCTCTTGGCATTTTCGGAGGACGTGATTGGCTCGCTTCAACAAAGGCAGCCGGTTTTTTCGTTTCCCAACAGGAAGAAAGAAGCCGCAAGCACGCCGTTCTTGCGGCTAAGATCGATGAGGACTCGCCGTATATTGCGCCCTATGTTCCTACGCCGCAGGAAGTGGTCGATCGGATCTTAGAGCTGGCTGAGGTCAGGAACGGCGATGTGGTTTATGATTTGGGTTCAGGGGATGGCAGGATCGTTATCACCGCCGCTAGGAAATATGGCATCAAAGCCGTCGGTTTCGAAATTGATCCCAGTCTAGTCAAGGCTTCGCGCGACAACATCAAAGAAGCTGGATTGGAGCATCTGGTCGAAATTCGTGAGCAGGATATCCGGACTGTGGATCTTTCACCCGCTAGTGTGCTGACCCTTTATCTCTATCCGGCAGCCAATCTGCGTCTGCGCTCCGCGATCATGCGCCAGCTGAAACCGGGCTCTAGGGTGGTTTCTCACCAATTCACGATGGGAACTTGGGAACCCGATCGGATCGATCGGATCACAGACTCGACGGGCATCTTAAGAACGCTCTATCTGTGGCGCATCGCGAAATAGAGCGTCAATTTGAGGACAGCTTTGGGTCAGAGGGGTCACGGTCAGGTCTTTAACTTTGCTGTTCTGCACCTCGTTTAGACCCGGGTTATTGACCTATTGACGCCATTAGCGATAGAGGCGTGGCGAGGGCACGCAACGGGAGAGAACGAAGCTTAGTTGTTGTTGGCCTACCGTGAGCTGCGGGCGGGTGGTCGACCGCAGCAGAGTAGTCTGTCCGCTTTTTGATTCCCATGGGTCTCAAGTCGAAGAAAACGTTGGTTTGCGCGACGGTTCTGATTTGTCTTTGGAACCTCGACACCACGATCAAAGCGTCACAACCTGAGGCACAGACCTCACCCTATCTTTCGTTCAAATTTCGCGGTGTAAGCGATCAAAAAGGGAAATCGGCAAACGACGCTATAACTCTCCAAGAGAACTGAGCACTGGGTCGGACCCTGTGCAAGGTATTGATTCAGCAGAACTGAGCACCGGGTCACCCATTAGAAGGTAGGTCAAGAGAGACCGGAGGACCGGAGTCAGGCAGACCTTTTTGACTTTTTCAACCGCGAGAAGACCACTCTCGGTATCTCCTGGTTACGAGAGTCGTCAGGAATTCGACATCTTCCCCGATCCCGATGTTATCGTTCAAGACGCAGGGTAGGGCCCTTAAGTTGACTCGTCAGCGCAAGGTAAGAGAGCCATGTCCCATATGTGCGGCGTCGCGGACTCTGTGCCTGTGCGACGCGGTGCCGAGAATCGAATTGAAGACGAAAATTGCGCTGGTCATTCATCACAGAGAACTGTCGCGCAACAGCAATACCGGTTTGCTCGCGCTCAGAGCATTGGTGAACAGTGAAATGCGGATACGCGGTGAAGGAAGAGAAGCTCTCGATTTGCGAGAGCTCTTAAGTCCTCACTATCGGACGTTTTTGTTTTTTCCCTGCGCGGATGCCGTCGAATTGGATAGGACACTGGTGACCCAAGAGCGAAGACCTATCCAGCTCATCGTTCCCGACGGCACCTGGCGACAGGCGAGGAAGATTCTTTCCCGTCATCCAGAGTTAAAGGAGCTGCCCAGGGTAAAGATCAGCACGCCGAACCATTCGACATTCCAGTTGCGCGCCCAGAGCAGACCGGAACGGATGGCCACGTTGCAGGCCATCGCGCATGGTCTTGGAGTGATCGAGGGCGATCCGGTCCGGGCTCAATTGATGAAGCTTTATGATACAAAGATCGAACGCACGCTGATCGGCCGTGGTATTTTGAGAGAAAAGCAGGCTCTTGGACAAGCCGGGTGAGCACAGGTAGAGCGATGATCAGGTCTTTACCTTTGCTGTCCAGTTAATAGCTGGCGCATAGAAGCGATGCCTAACATAACGTCTAGGCGTGCTTCGCGCCACTCCATCACGCCCATACCGGGTTTTAGGACCGTACGAGACGGCCACATCCAGATAGATGACGCTCTAAAGAATCAGGCTGAGAACCAGCTCTGGAGGCGAAGTGAAGCCCGGGAAGAAGGAGAACATGCGGGGTCACCCAGTAAATTTCCCCGGACTTACGTCCGCGGATCTCCTAAGGTGTCAGTGAAGAACCCTTGTCCAAACAGGCCGAGGATTTCATCGGCCTTCTGCGTCGACGGTTTCGCAAGGGTTAATTTCTGGAATCTCCGGCGCGCAAAACTGTGAGACGGCGTACCTCGATCGCTCCGTTCGGCGGCCGGTGGGACCCCGCGGAACTCGGACGCATGGAGGGGAAATTAAACCATTGACAATGGTCAAGACGAATCCTAAAGAGTGCGTGTGGGTGCTTCCCAGATAGCATTGCGATAAGTTGGTTGCGATCACATTACAGTCATAAACAAACGATCTCTGCCGCGTAAAGGAGGAAAGCATGGCGCAAATTCGACACATCGCATTCTATACCGAAGACCCTGAGCAGATGGCCAACTTTTACTGCAACGCATTCGATTTAAAAATTATCAGAAAGAACGAGCGAGGCAACATCTGGCTTTCCGACGGTTATATCAATGTGGCTCTGATCAAACGTTCAGAAGAACAAGGTGTTAACCACATAGGCTTTATGGTAGACAGCCTTGAATCGGCCAAAGAGCGTCTGCGACAACTAAGCCCGGATATAAAGTTCGAGACACCCGACGATGGGGTTAGCGCTGCCGAGTACAAACTCA
>JBOHVS010000158.1:0-29371 GCA_050735975.1 Binatia bacterium
ATCTGACCTCTGGCTACGCCATGTTTCACGGTACCACCATATTGGGGATTCGGCACGGCGGAAAGGTCGTCGTGGTCGGCGATGGACAGGTCAGTCTTGGCCAGACCGTGATGAAGCGCAGCGCCCGCAAGGTGCGCAAGCTGCATCATGATCGCGTCATTGCCGGTTTTGCCGGCGCTACCGCGGACGCCTTCACCCTTTTCGAGAAATTCGAAGCGAAGCTGGAGCAATTCAATGGCAACCTCAAGCGCGCCGCCGTAGAGCTGGCCAAGGATTGGCGCACGGATCGGGTGCTGCGCCGGCTGGAAGCGCTGCTGGTCGTGGCCGACAGCAGCGATTTGCTCGTGATCTCGGGAAGCGGCGACGTAGTGGAGCCGGACGACGGCCTGGTTGCCATCGGCTCCGGCGGAAACTTTGCGCTGGTGGCGGCGCGGGTGCTGATCAAGCACACACAGCTGGATGCCCGCACGATCGCCGAAGAGGCCATGCGGGTGGCCGCAGAGATTTGCGTGTATACGAACGACCAGCTCACGTTCGAGGAACTACCTTAGGCTGCCGAAAGAGCATGGAGCAAGGAGCAGGGAGCCAAGCGCTGAGAGCAAAGGCAATTCGAAGTTCGAGGTTCGAAGTTCGAAGCGCGAAGAGCAAAGAGCGGGGAGCAGGAAGTCGGAGGGCTGAGGCTAAGGCTTAGATCGAGCTAAACCTTAACATAAACCTCAACCTGCTTCAGAGGTCAGAGGTCAGACGGAAAATTCGAAATTCGCAATCCGCGATGCCCTTGTTCTTGCCGACATCTGACGTCTGATTTCTGACCTCTGGCTCCATGCTCCATGCTCCATGCTTTCTCCTCTAAGGAAAGATTGCATTTCCTGGCGAACTTGCTAGGAGTTATGCTACTCCCATGAAGGATACTCGAAACATAAGCTTGTCTGAGTCAAGACAAATCTCCTCCGCGCCGGTCATGACACCGCGCGAAATCGTCTCCGAGCTCGACCGCTATATCGTCGGTCAAAGAGACGCCAAACGCGCCGTCGCGATCGCGCTCCGCAACCGTTGGCGGCGCCAACAGGTCTCTGACGACCTGAGGGAAGAAATCGTCCCGAAAAATATTATCATGATCGGCCCGACGGGCGTCGGAAAAACCGAGATCTCGCGCCGTCTTGCCAAGCTGGCGCAAGCTCCGTTCATCAAGGTCGAGGCTTCCAAGTTCACCGAAGTCGGCTACGTCGGGCGCGACGTGGAGTCGATCATCCGGGATTTGACCGACCTCTCGGTCAACATGGTCAAGGAAGAAGAAAAGCAGAAAGTCGAGATCAAAGCCCGCGACGTTGCCGAAGAACGAATTCTCGACCTGCTCTTGCCGCCGGCTTCGTCGACAACCATCGACGGCGAGAGCATCGATGCGGCGCGCGTTCAGGGGACGCGCGACAAACTCAAGAAAATGCTTCGCGAAGGCAAGATGGACGAGCGTTTCGTTGAAATCGAGATGAGTCAATCCGCCATGCCGATGATCGAAGTGCTGACGCCGCAGGGGATGGAAGGGATGGAATTCAATCTCAAAGAGATGTTTTCCAATCTGATGCCCAAGAGGACAAAGAAAAAGACGGTCAAGATTCCCGAGGCGATGGAAATCTTGACCCAGGAGGAAGCCGCCAAGCTGGTCGATATGGATAAGGTTATCGGCGAAGCGGTTCGCCGCGTTGAACAGTCGGGGATCGTCTTCCTGGACGAAATCGACAAGATCGCCGGCCGCGAGTCCGCCCATGGACCCGACGTTTCGCGCGGCGGTGTGCAGCGCGACCTATTGCCGATCGTCGAAGGCTCGACGGTCAATACCAAGTACGGCCTGGTCAAAACGGACCACATTCTGTTTGTCGCTTCGGGGGCCTTTCATGCCGCCAAGCCCTCGGATCTGATCCCGGAGTTTCAGGGTCGCTTTCCGATTCGCGTCGAGCTGAACTCCTTAGGCCAGGAGGACTTCGTCCGGATCTTGTCCGAGCCCAAGAACGCGCTGCTAAAGCAGTACGCCGCGCTATTGGACACCGAAGGGGTGCACCTGAAGTTCGGCGAAGACGCCATTGTTGAGATTGCCCGGATTGCGGCGGACGTGAACGAGCGAACCGAGAACATCGGCGCCCGGCGGCTGCACACAGTTTTGGAAAGACTCCTGGACGATGTGTCTTTTTCGGCTCCGGAGATGCAAGGGAAAGAGATCACTATTGACGCCCAGTACGTTCGGGATCGTCTCGCCCCCATCTTGAAGAACGAGGACCTCTCGCGCTATATCCTCTGATCTGAGGCCCGTCCCCCAATGGAAAACTTCATCAGCAAGGCTGAAGTGTTGATGGAGGCGCTCCCTTATATTCGGCGCTTCTACGGCAAGACGTTTGTCATCAAATATGGCGGCAACGCCATGATTGACGAAGACTTGAAGGCCAGCTTTGCCCAGGACATCGTGCTTCTCAAGTACGTAGGCATCAACCCGGTCGTGGTCCATGGCGGCGGCCCGCAGATCGACGAGATGCTCGAGAAAATGGGCATCACCAGCCGGTTCGTGCGCGGCATGAGAATCACCGACCAGCAGACGCTCGATATCGTCGAAATGGTCCTCATCGGCAAGGTCAACAAGGGGATCGTCACTCTCATCAACCAACACGGCGGAATGGCGGTCGGCCTGAGCGGCAAGGACGGCGGGCTCATCCTCGCGCGCAAAATGAACGTCACCGTATCGGAAAACGGCGAGCCGACGGAAACCATCGATATCGGCATGGTCGGCGAAATCATCGGCATCAATCCGCTCGTGATCGATTCGTTGGACGAAAACAAATTTATACCGGTCATCGCCCCGGTCGGCGTCGGGCGAGATGGAGAGACCTACAACATCAACGCCGATTTCGTTGCCGGGGAGATAGCGGAAGCGCTGCACGCTGAAAAGCTCATTCTCATGACCGACGTTGCGGCTGTGAAAGATAAGAAGGGCGAGCTTCTAAGCACCCTGAAGGTCAACCAGGCGCGCAAGATGATCGAGGAAGGCGTGATCGCTTCCGGCATGATTCCGAAAGTCGAATGTTGCATGGAGGCGCTGAAAGGCGGGGTGGAGAAAACCCATATTATCGACGGCCGGGTAAAACACGCGGTGCTACTGGAAATTTTTACCAAAGAAGGAGTGGGGACCGAGGTGGTGAGGAAATAATTGATGAAGAATCGCGATGTCGCCAAACTCACGGACAAGTATGTCACTCAAACCTACGCGCGTTATCCGATTGCGCTCGTGCGCGGCAAAGGGACGCGGGTTTGGGACGCGGACGGCAAAGAATACCTCGACCTCTTGGCGGGAATCGCAGTCAACAGCCTGGGCCACTGCCATCCGGCGGTGGTTCGCGCGATCCAGCAGCAGTCGCGCAGGCTGTTGCATGTGTCCAACCTGTATCACATTCCAGCGCAGTCGGAGCTCGCGCGGGAGCTTTGCCGGCGCTCCTTTGCGGACCGCGTTTTCTTTTGCAACAGCGGAGCCGAGGCCAACGAGGCCGCAATCAAGCTGGCGCGCCGTTACGGCGGCGCGCACCGGGGCGGCAGATATGAAATTCTCACCGCGCATAATTCATTTCATGGACGCACCCTGGCGACCCTGACCGCCACGGGCCAGGAGAAAGTGAGAGCTGGATACGACCCCTTGCCGGATGGCTTCCGGCAAATCCCTTACAATGATTTAGGCGCCGCCGAGGATGCCATCGACGACCGGAAAACCGTAGGAATCCTCATCGAGCCCATCCAGGGCGAAGGGGGCATCAATGTTCCCGATATGGACTATATGCGCGGCCTGCGCGAGCTTTGCGACCGCCGCGGGTTGCTGCTGATCTTCGATGAAGTCCAGACCGGGATGGGGCGCACCGGCAAACTCTTCGGTTACGAGCATTTTGGCGTCCAGCCGGACATTATGACCCTGGCGAAGGCTCTCGGCGGCGGCCTGCCGTTGGGAGCGATGCTCGCGCGTGAAGAGGTAGCGAAAAGTTTCGTGCCCGGCAGTCATGCTTCGACCTTCGGCGGCAATCCGCTAGTCTGCAGTGTCGGGTTAGCGGTGATGAAAACGCTGCTCGAGGGCGGGGTTCTCAAAAACTGCGTCGCCATGAGCAAGGTCTTCGTACAGGGTCTGGAGAAATTAAAGAGCCGCTTTTCCTTCGTGCGCGGTATTCGCGGCAAAGGGCTCATTCTTGGGCTCGAGCTCGAAATTGAGGGCGCCAAGATCGTCGAAGCATGCATGCGAGAGGGGCTGTTGCTCAACTGCACGGCCTATAAAGTTCTGCGCTTCGTTCCGCCGTTGACGGTCAAAAAAAACGACATCGAGCGTGGGTTGGCCATCTTGGAAAAGGTCCTGGCCGCGCAGTAGCGAGCGGGCATGGCAAAACGGGATTTTTTAAATCTCAGGGACCTCAGCCGGGACGAGCTGGAGGGAATATTTACCCTTGCGCGCGACCTAAAAAAGAAGCAGCAGCGCGGTATTCTTCATCCGCTTTTAGCGCACAGATGTCTGGCGATGATTTTCGAAAAGCCGAGCTTGCGCACCCGGGTGACTTTCGAGGCCGGTATGGTGCAACTGGGAGGTCATGCGGTATTTCTGGGGCCGGATGAAATTCAGCTTGGCGTGCGCGAGACTCCGGCGGATGTGGCGCGAAGCCTCAGCCGCTGGGTAGACATCATTACGGTCCGAACTTTTGCTCAGGGAACATTGGAGGAAATTGCTCGCCATGCCTCTGTGCCGGTGATCAACGCGCTGACCGATCTTTCCCATCCCTGCCAGGTGCTAGCCGATTGTCTCACGCTTTTAGAGCGCAAAGGAAACCTGGATCGCTTGAAGGTGGCCTATGTCGGCGACGGCAACAACATGGTCAATTCCTGGATGGAAGCGGCGGAAAGGTTTTCCCTCACGTTTGCGATCGCATGCCCGAAGGGATACGAGCCCGACGGCCGTGTCGAAAGCGACGCTCGACGCGCGGGCGCCCGGATTACGGTGACCGATTCCGTCGAAGAGGCGGTTAGGGGCGCGGACGCGGTATATACCGATGTCTGGGCCAGTATGGGGCAGGAGGAGGAAGCCAAGTCCCGCGCCCAGATCTTTTCTCACTATCAGGTGAATGAGCGCGTGGTGGAAATGGCGAAAGGGGACGCGGTCGTGATGCACTGTCTTCCCGCTCACCGTGGCCAAGAGATTACTGACGAAGTCCTCGAAGGCCCGCAGTGTGTTGCTTTTGACCAGGCCGAAAACCGGCTCCACGTGCAGAAGGCGGTGATGGTCTGGCTGGTCAACGGCTTCTAGGGCAGAAGACAGAGGTCAGAGGTCAGAGGTCAGTAAGAGCATGGAGCATGGAGCCGGAGGTCAGCGGTCAGAAGTCAGAAGTCGGAAGACCCAAGAAGCCAGAGAGCATGGAGCAAGGAGCCAGAAGTCAGGGACCAACACCTAATACCCCAACACCTAAGACCCACCAGAGAGCATGGAGCAGGTGGCGGAGCAATTCGAAGTTCGAGGTTCGATGTTGGAAGCGCTAAGAGCTAAAGCGGGAACCGGAAGGCTTAGATCGAGCTCAACCTTAACCTAAACCTCAACCTGCCCCGTAGGGGACGATCAACAAGTGAATGTCAAAAAGGTGGTGCTTGCTTATTCCGGCGGGCTGGACACCTCGGTCATTTTGCGCTGGCTCAAGGAACAATATGATTGCGAGGTCATCGCTTTCTGCGCCGATCTCGGCCAAGGAGACGACCTTCGAGAGGTCAAGCGCAAGGCGATCAAGACCGGCGCGAGCAAAGCCATTATCGGTGATCTGCGCGAGGAATTCGTAAAAGACTACGTTTTCCCGATGCTGCGGGCGAACGCCGTCTATGAAGGGACGTACCTGCTTGGAACGTCCATCGCTCGTCCCCTGATCGCTAAAGCTCAGATCGACGTTGCCGCCAAGGAGCGAGCGGACGCGGTGTCCCACGGCGCCACCGGCAAGGGTAACGATCAGGTGCGTTTTGAGCTGACCTATTATTCCTTGAAGCCGGGAATCAAAGTGATCGCGCCATGGAGGCTCTGGGATTTGAATTCGCGGAGCTCGCTCATTTCTTACGCGCGGAAGCACGCGATTCCGGTGCCGGTGACCAAAGCGCGCCCCTATAGCACCGACCGGAATATTTTTCATATCAGCTACGAAGGCGGCATTCTGGAAGATCCGTGGAAAGAGCCGCCGGCCGATATGTTTGTTTGGTGCCGGGCCGTGGAGAAGGCGCCCAACCGGCCGGAATACATCGAAGTCGATTATCGACGCGGTGATCCGGTCGCGGTAAACGGCCGGGCGCTATCTCCGGCGCGGCTGCTGGCGAAGCTCAACGAATCGGGCGCCAAGCACGGCATCGGCCGGGTTGACGTGGTCGAAAACCGCTACGTCGGTATGAAGTCGCGGGGTGTTTACGAGACGCCGGGGGGCACGATCCTTCATGCCGCGCACCGCGCTCTCGAGTCCATCACCATGGACCGCGAGGTATTGCGGTTGCGGGATTCCCTGGTTCCGCGTTACGCGGAGATGATTTATTACGGCTACTGGTTCGCGCCGGAGCGCGAGGTTTTGCAAAAAACGGTTGACGCTGCGCAGAACAACGTTACCGGCCGGGTAAGGCTGAAACTTTACAAGGGAAACGTCATTGTGGCGGGCCGCAAGTCCGACAGTTCGTTGTACGATCCTGATGTGGCGACTTTTGAAGAAGACGAAGTCTACCACCAGGGGGACGCCGACGGCTTCATACGTCTGAATGCCCTTCGGCTCCGGCTTCGTCGTTTGAGCCGAGCCACGCGCTAACGATTCGAATGCAAAGGGCAAATTGAAAATTGCAAAATGCAGAATGAAAAATGAAGTTCAGTAGTTTCAATGACTTAAACTTTAACTTTTGCACTTTGCAATTTTCATTTTGCAATGCGAAGGCGGGCAGCAAGGGTGGCTAGGGGCCAAAAGCTTTGGGCCGGCCGGTTCGTTGACGGAACAGCCGATTCCGTAGAAGCGTTTACCGCTTCGATCGATGTCGACCGCCGGCTCTACCGGCATGACATTGCCGGGAGCATCGCGCACGCCAAGATGTTGGGTCGCCGGCGGATCATCCCGTCCCGCGATGCGCAAAAGATCGTGCGGGGGCTGAAGGCGGTCCAGCGAGAGATTGAGAGCGGCGCCTTCAAGTTCTCGCTGGCCGATGAAGACATCCACATGAACATCGAGCGCCGGCTGACGGAAAAGATCGGCAGCGCCGGCGGAAAATTGCACACCGCGCGCAGCCGCAACGACCAGGTAGCGCTCGATATGCGTTTGTTCCTGCGCGAAGAGATCACCGTCATTATCGGAGCCTTAAGCGCGCTCGGACGGGAGCTGGCTCGGGCGGCGAAGCGCCAGCTTGACGTCATCATGCCCGGATATACCCATCTGCAGCGCGCCCAGCCGGTGCTCCTTTCTCATCATCTGCTCGCTTACTTCGATATGTTCGAGCGCGACAGCGAGCGATTCGCCGGCTGCCTCGAGAGGGTGAACGTGCTGCCTCTGGGTTCAGGGGCCCTGGCCGGCACGAGCTTCCCGATAGATCGGGCCTATGTGGCAAAACTGCTCGGCTTTCCGCGCATATCGAAAAACAGCATCGATGCGGTGAGCGACCGCGATTTCGTGCTGGAGTTTCTCTCGGTGTCGGCGATCCTGTTTGTTCATCTGAGTCGCCTCGCGGAGGAGATGGTGCTATGGTCCAGTCAAGAGTTCGGGTTTCTCGAGCTGCCGGATCGCTATTGCACGGGGAGTTCGATGATGCCGCAAAAGAAAAATCCGGATGTGCCGGAGCTGGTGCGCGGCAAGACCGGACGGGTGTTCGGCCATCTCGGCGCTTTGCTCACGGTGATGAAAGGGCTGCCGCTGGCGTATAACCGCGATCTGCAGGAGGATAAGATCCCTCTGTTCGATACCGTGGACACCGTGAAGGCATGCGTCGCCATCATGAGCGAGCTGGTGCGCGGGATGAAAGTCCGAAGAGAAAAGATGCTGAGCGCGGTTCAAGACGGTTTCATGAACGCAACCGACCTGGCCGACTATCTGGTCGGGCGTGGCGTGCCTTTTCGGTCCGCTCACGCAGTGGCGGGGAGAATCGTTCAGCATTGCCTTGCGCAAAGCCGGCGAATCGAAGATCTGGCGCTGCCGGAGCTCAAGCGATTTTCCACCAAGATCGAAAAGGATATCTATCGATATCTTTCGCCTGAGGCGGCGGTTCAGCGCCGCCGAGCGCTTGGTGGGACGGCCAGGGCCAATGTCCTGCGGCGCCTGAAGGACTTGAGAGTATAATAGCGCGGCGAAGCCGCAAGCAAAAAAGAAAAACACTTTTACCACGAAGGACACGAAGAGCACGAAGTTTATAATCAAAAACATCCGACCCCTTCGTGGCCTTCGTGATCTTCGTGGTGAGAATATCTTTCGTCAAGTGCTGCATCCATGATGAATAAATGTCAAAAACATTTGCGCAAGGTGCGAAAACTTTTAAGTAGAGTAGCAGAATAGATGAAGCGGTTCATCGTTTTTGCGATTGTTTTGATTATCGCCGGGCCGGCGTGCGGCAGAAAAGGCGATCCACGAGCACCGGAGCTTGCAACGCCTCGGGTCATCAAGAACTTGACCGCAAAGTCCGATCGGAGCGGGATTGTTTTAACCTGGAGCCGGCCGACCGAATATAAGGATGGTAGGGAGATTAGAGATCTGGCCGGTTTCGTCATTTTCCGCAAAGAGCTTTCGCAAAGCTGCCCGGATTGTCCGGCTCCATACAGGCCATTGACAACCCTATCCGTCGAAGATCGGGAAAAATTCGTTAAGCAGAAGCAATATCGCTACATCGACGAAGCGGCGCAGCCGAACACGATTTACCGTTATCGCGTCTCTTCACAGCTTACCGACGGGTCGTTGAGCGAACCATCCAACGAAGTAGAAATCAGTCGAGGTACGCGATGAATCATTTTGAATACCGCAACGGGGAAATGTTCGCCGAGCGGGTGCCGGTCAAGCGGATCGCCAGGGAAGTCGGCACGCCCGCTTATGTTTACAGCCTGGCGACCTTGACGCGGCATTTCCGCGTCTTTGACCGGGCGTTTGCCGCCGTTCCGCATATCGTCTGCTATTCGGTCAAGGCGAATTCAAATATTGCGCTGCTGCGGGCTTTCGCCAAAGAGGGGGGTGGTTTCGATATCGTTTCCGGCGGCGAGCTGTTCCGGGCGCTCAAAGCCGGGGCCGATCCAAAGAAGGTTGTTTTCTCAGGCGTGGGCAAGAAAGGCGAAGAGATCGAGTACGCGCTCAACTGCGGAATCCTCATGTTCAATGTGGAATCCGAGCACGAGCTCACCACCCTCAACGAAATCGCCGGCAGAGCAGGGAAGAAGGCCCCTGTCAGCCTGCGGATCAACCCCGATGTCGATCCACAAACTCATCCTTACATCTCGACCGGCATGAAGAAAGCCAAATTCGGCGTGGACATCAAGCGATCCTTGGAAGGTTACAAGAAGGCGGTCTCCCTGCCGAATCTGGAAGTCGTCGGCGTGGACTGCCATATCGGCTCGCAATTAACCTCGGTTTCGCCGTTTGTGGACGCGCTCGCTCGCGTTCGCGAGTATCTCGATCGGGTGCTCGTTGGGTCGATGAAGAAAGAGGGCGCGCAAATTCGCTATCTCGACCTGGGCGGAGGCCTGGGAATCAGCTACAAGGATGAAACGCCGCCGCATCCGGAAGAATACGCCAAAGCGATCATCCAGGGCTTGGAAGGATTGGACGTGACTCTCATTCTAGAGCCGGGCCGCGTGATTGTCGGCAACGCCGGCATTCTCGTGACCGAAGTCCAATACCTCAAGGAGACCGACGATAAAAAGTTCGTTATCGTCGACGGCGGAATGAACGATCTCATCCGGCCGGCGCTGTACGGCTCGTATCAGGCGATTCAACCGGTGGTCCAAGACAGCGGCGAAAAAATCGTTGCCGACATCGTCGGACCGATTTGCGAAAGTGGCGATTTCTTCGCGAAAGATCGCGAGATCGCCCGGCCCCGGCGGGGCGATCTGCTGGCGGTGATGAGCGCCGGCGCTTATGGCTTCACGATGGCTTCAAACTACAACTCCCATCCGAAGCCGCCGGAGGTTCTCGTTGATGGCGACAAGTATTACATCGTGCGGGCGCGGGAGAGCCTGGACGATTTGATTCGGGGCGAAGTTATCCCGGCGGCGCTGCAGTGACTAAGAGCAGGGAGCAAGGAGCATGGAGCCAGAAGGGAAAGACAGAGATCAGAGGTCGGAGATCAGAAGTCAGAGATCCGAGGTCAGAAAAAACATTTCGGATTGCGAATTACTTTTTTCCGAACTTCGTGACTTCGTGTCCTTCGTGGTGAACGAATTTCAAATTGCAAATTGCCAATTGCAAGAGTAGCCACCAAGGCACCAAGACACCAAGGGTTTTTCTTTGTGCCTTCGTGTCTTCGTGGTAAAAAGTTTTTAAAGAATTGCGAATTTGTTTTTCGCTGATCTCTGATCTCTGACTTCTGACCTCTGGCTGGTGCGTCTGACTTCTGAGCCTTTTCAGCGGCATGTTCGAGGTTTAGGGAATGGAACTGGCGTTTACCAAAATGCATGGCTGCGGCAATGATTTTATCTTTCTCGACTGCCTGAAAGCCGACATTCCAAATCTCGGGGCGATCGCGGGAAAGCTGTGCGATCGCCGGTTCGGCATCGGCGCGGATCAACTTTTGACGATTCATCCGTCGAAGGTCGCGGATTTCAAGATGGAAATCTATAACGCGGACGGTAGCCAGGTCGAGATGTGCGGCAACGGCATCCGCTGCTTTGCTAGATACGTTCTCGATCATGGGATCACTCAAAAGCGAGAGCTCGAAGTCGAAACGCTGGCCGGGATTATCCGGCCCCGAATCGTCGGAAAGCTGGTCGAAGTCGATATGGGAGAGCCTGTCCTCGAAGGGCGAAAGATTCCCGTCGACGCCGATGGACAGATCATCAATCGGCCATTATCCGTCGATGGCACGAACTATCAGGTTACCTGTGTGTCGATGGGGAATCCCCATTGTGTCGTCTACCTGGACGACATCGATTCGCTCGATCTCGATAAAATTGGGCCGCGCTTTGAGCGCCATCCGTTCTTTCCGAAACGGGTCAACACCGAATTCATAAAAATACTGAGCCCGGCGGAAGTGAACATGCGGGTTTGGGAGCGGGGCGCTGGAGAAACGTGGGCGTGCGGCACGGGCGCCTGCGGAGCCGGCGTTGCCGGCGTAATCACGGGCCGGACGGAAAGGGAAGTCACCGTTCATCTAAAAGGGGGCGATTTGCTGATCGAATGGCGGGATAATAATCATGTCTATATGACCGGAGGGGCGGACGAGGTATACCACGGCACGATAAAAGTTCAGTAACCGCTAAGGCAAGAAGCAGGGTCCGCCACAGAACGTAGGCGGATCGGCCTCAGGCCGAAGCAAGAGCAAGAATTTCGAATTGGCGAGAATAGCTAAGAGGAAGAGCAAACATTATCTCGCGCAAAGGCGCAAAGGGCCAAGTGACAGAGATCAGAGATCAGAGGTCAGTAAGAAAATTTCGGATTGCGAAATGCAAGATTAGCCACTAAGGCACCAAGACACTAAGACACCAATGTTTTTCTTTGTGTCTTTGTGTCTTCGTGGCAAAAGAAATTTTTCTTCGAATTGCGATTTCGGATTGCGAATTTTTAACTGCAAAGAGCAAAAGGCTAAGAGTTAAGAGCGAAGAGCACTGCTAGGAGGGAATGTATGTTTACCGGCTCAATGGTGGCTCTGGTGACGCCCTTCAAGAACGGCGCTGTCGATTGGACGAGTCTTGAAGCGTTGGTGGAGTTTCACATCGAGAGCGGCACCCACGGTATAGTGCCGTGCGGCACGACGGGAGAATCGGCGACGCTCAGCCATGAAGAACACGATGATGTAATCAAAGCCGTGATCAAGGCCGTGAACAAGCGGGTGCCGGTGATTGCCGGAACAGGCTCCAACTCCACCGAAGAAGCGGTTCGATTAACGCGGGCAGCAGAGAAATCCGGCGCTGCCGGCGCGCTGATGATCTCGCCCTATTACAATCGCCCAACGCAAGAAGGGATCTATCAGCACTACAAAAAAGTCGCATCCGCGGTCGGCATTCCGATCATCGTCTATAACATTCCGGGCCGAACCGGATCGAAGATCGAGCCGGAGACATTGGCGCGACTGTCTGAGATAAAGAATGTTGCCGGCGTGAAGGAAGCCACCGGCTCGGTGGATCAGGCGATCGATGTCATTCGTCTCAGCGGCGATCGGTTGGCAGTCTATTCGGGTGAAGATTCCTTGACCTACTCTTTGATGGCCCTTGGCGGCAAAGGCGTTATTTCCACGGTCGCCAATATCGCGCCCAAAGAGATGGCCCAATTGGCCAAAGCATGCCTGGAGGGAAACTGGGAAAAGGGGCGCGAGCTGCAATACAAGCTCATCCCGCTGATTCGCGCCGTTTTTCTGGAAACCAACCCGATTCCCGTCAAAACCGCTCTTTCGCTGATGGGCAAATGTACCGGCGAGTTGCGCCTGCCTCTAACGCCAATGTCGGAAGGCAATATCAAGAAGCTCAGACAGGCGATGACCGATTTCGGCCTGCTGATTTAGGGGAACAAAGGGAACAGGGCAAATAGGAAAGGGCGGGGCAATTCGAGGTTCGAGACTCGACCTGAACCTAAACCTCAACCTGGCGATAGTGCATGGCTTTAGGGCTCATTGTTTGCGGCGCCGGCGGCAGAATGGGAGGCGCGGTTATCCGGGCAATTCCGCAAACTGCCGGAGTTAAACTGGTTGCCGCGATTGACAAACCGGGCAGCGCCAGGTTGGGACAGGACGCGGGAGAGATTTCTGCCGCGGGATCCTTGGGCGTGCCTGTCAGTGGGAAGGTCGATTCCTATCTCGGGGCCGGCACCGTCATAATCGATTTCACCAATCCGGAGGCGTCGCTGGGTTACCTGAGAGCCGCGGCCAGGAAAAACATCCCTATCGTTATCGCCACGACCGGTTTCAACCCAAAACAACTGGCGGAGATCAAACGGCTTGCGCGCCGCGCGCCCACGCTGGTTGCGGCCAATACAAGCTTGGGCGTGAATGTTCTCGTCAGCCTGCTCGGCAAGGCTGCAAAGATGCTCGGCGACGATTACGACGTCGAGATCGTCGAAGCGCATCATCGCTTCAAGAAAGACGCGCCCAGCGGAACGGCGCTGGCCTTGGGCCGCTCCATAGCCCGAGCGCTGAATCGCGATCTCGACAAAGCTGCCATCAACGGGCGCAAAGGAATCGTCGGCGAACGGTCCAAGAAGGAGATCGCGCTGCTCTCGGTGCGGGCCGGCGACATCGTTGGCGAGCACACGGTAATCTTCGGCGGCATCGGCGAGCGCCTGGAGCTCATCCACCGCGCCCACAGCCGCGACACCTTCGCGCGCGGCGCTATCCGCGCCGCCCAGTGGCTCGCGAAGCAAAAGCCGGGACTTTACGGAATGCAGGATGTGCTTGAGCTTTAGACCGTACGTAACTATCGCTTCTTTGTCGCCCTACCTGGTTATCGTCTTCTTGCAATCTGTAACCATAATGGTTACACTTGAGCCGTGATCACGAGCTTCAAACACAAAGGTTTGGAGCGATTCTTCAGAACAGGCAGCAAGGCGGGAATTCAGCCGCAGCATGCTGATCGCCTGAGGTTAGTTCTCGGTCGGTTGAATGTCTCGATTAACGCAAAGGACATGAATCTTCCCGGTTTGGATTTGCATGAATTGAAGGGCGATCGAAAAGGTACTTGGTCAGTGAAGGTGAGTGGAAACTGGCGTGTCACGTTTTCTTTTCACGGCAAGGATGCAAAGAATGTGGATTATGAGGATTATCATTGAGGTAAGAATATGTTAATGCACAATCCCCCTCATCCCGGCGAGGTGCTCAGAAAATTGTGCCTGGAGCCTTTAGGTGTAACTGTGACCGAAGCGGCCAAGGCGCTGGGAATTAGCAGGAAATCCCTATCGGCTATTCTCAATGGTCGCGCAGGTATCAGCCCTGAGATGGCGGTTCGGTTGTCTATTGCATTTGACACGAGCGCAGAGAGTTGGTTGAGCCAGCAGGTTCAATATGATCTCTACCAGGCTGAGCGACAACGAAAGAAATTGCATGTAGCCCGGTTGTCCGCGGCTTAGCACTGGTCGGCCGCGCGGTGGGTTCGTTGCCTTGCTCCACCCTACAATAAAAAATGCGCGTCGCTGCCGAGAAGGCGCGTTTTTGAACCTTCAATGCAATCCTATCTGTTTTTGACACCTCACGTTCGATACACTAAATTAACTCGTTTGGATCTATTTAGGTAACTTCATGGTGGATATGGACAAGATCGTGTCGCTCAGCAAGCGGCGCGGCTTTATTTTTCAGTCGAGCGAGATTTACGGCGGCACCGGCTCATGCTGGGACTACGGGCCTTTGGGGGTGGAGCTGAAAAATAACGTCAAACGGGCCTGGTGGCGCGACAGCGTGCAGCTCCGCCCCGACATGGTGGGTCTCGACTCCTCCATTCTCATGCACCCCAGGGTATGGCAGGCCAGCGGCCATCTCGACCATTTCACCGACCCGATGGTGGATTGCCGCGCGTGCAAACGGCGCTTCCGCGCCGACAAACTTGACGATGGAGACTGGGTTCATTACTGCGAGGCGACCAAAGGCAACAAATTCATGGTGCCCGGCGGCGAAGCCTGCAAGCACTGCGGCGCCAAGCGGACGCTCTGTCCGGCCTGCGGCAAGGGCGAATTGACGGATCCGCGGCAGTTCAACCTCATGTTCAAGACCTTCATGGGGCCGGTCGAAGACGATGCCGCGGTGACCTATCTTCGTCCTGAAACAGCCCAGGGTATCTTCGTTAATTTCGACAACATTTTACAGTCGATGCGACTCAAGCTGCCGTTCGGAATCGCGCAGATCGGCAAGGCTTTCCGGAATGAGATTACGCCAGGTAACTTTACCTTTCGCAGCCGTGAGTTCGAGCAGATGGAGATCGAATTTTTTGTCATGCCCGGGACAGACGAAGAATGGCATCAGCGGTGGATCGAGGAACGCTTCGCCTGGTATCCGCAGTACGGCATGCGCAAAGAGAACATTCGCTTGCGCGAGCACGCGCCGGATGAATTGGCTCACTACGCGAAGCGCACCGCGGATATCGAGTATCTGTTTCCGATGGGGTGGAGCGAGTTGGAAGGGATCGCAAACCGCGCGGACTTCGATCTCAAACAGCACTCGGAATTCAGCGGCAAAACCTTGGAATATTACGACGAAGAGAGCAAACAGAAGGTGATTCCTTACGTCATCGAGCCCTCGGCCGGAGCCGATCGAGCGACGCTCGCATTTCTCGTCGATGCCTATCGCGAGGAGGAGGTCAAAGGAGAGAAGCGCGTGGTTCTGCAGCTCCACCCCGAGCTTGCGCCGATCAAAATCGCCGTGCTGCCGCTACTGAAAAAAAACGATCGCATCGTCATGACGGCGAAGAAGCTTTGCGCCGATTTGCGCAAGCGCTGGTACGCCGTCTACGACGACACCGCCTCGATCGGCCGTCTCTACCGCCGCCAGGATGAAGTCGGCACGCCTTTCTGCGTGACCGTCGACGTCCAGACGGTCGGCGATGACAAATCGCCGGCTGATGAGAAAGTCACCATCCGTGACCGCGATACGATGCAGCAGATCCGGGTCTCGATGAGCGCGCTGGAAGCCCTGATGGATCGACTCATGGCAGGAAAGTGGGCGGATGTCGCCCGGGAAGTCGGCCTTTTCAAGGAATGATTTCGATGTTTTGGGATCGAGCCTCACGAAAGTAAGGACACTGCGATTCTTCGTTATTATCAACGGGTCAAATTTCTCGTCGATCGCTACCGCCGCTTCCTGGCCCTCGGCGTTCTCTCGCTTATCGGCACCGATTTCGCCGGCATGGCCCTCCCCTGGTTGATCAAGGAGGGTATCGATACCGCGCTGCATCGTGCTTCCGAAACTCCGTCTTTGCTCAAATATCCGCTGCTCATTCTAGGGGCCGCGGCGCTCCAAGGCTTCTTTCGTTATTGCTGGCGCATCAACATCCACGGTTTCTCGCGCCGTTGTGAGGCTGATCTTCGCGACCGGGTTTTCGGCCATTTGCAAAAACTTCCGCTCAGCTACTTCCAGCACATCAAGACCGGGGATCTGATGTCCCGCCTGACCAATGACGTGCAGGCGGTGCGCGAATTGATGGGTTTCGGTTCGTTAGCCATGGTTGACGCTATAGTGGTGATCGTCTTCAGCCTGAGTCTCATGATCACCATCGATCCATGGCTGACGTTCTGGTCGATGCTGGCGATGCCTTCTATCACAGTAGTTGTGCGATTCTTCGGGCGCCACATCTTTCGCTGGTCCCGAAACACGCAGGAACAGCTAAGCCTTCTGAGCGCCTACGTGCAGGAAAACCTGTCCGGCGTTCGAGTCGTGCAAGCCTACGCCCAGGAGGACAACCAGATTGAAGGCTTCAATCGGCTGAGCTCCGGATACCGTGAAAACAATATGTGGCTGGCGACCCTTTGGGGAATCTTTTGGCCGCTTATGCAGGTGCTCGCGGGCATCGCGGCTACGATCGTCCTGTGGTTGGGCGGCCGGCAAGTGCTGCTGGGGACGATGACCCTGGGAGAGTTTGTCGCATTCAATGGATACCTGGCGATGCTCACTTGGCCGCTTATGGCCGTGGGGTATGTCGTCAACTCCTACCACCGGGGAACGGCCGCGCTCGCGAGGCTATGTGAAGTCCTCGATACTCCGGTTGCGCCGCGGTATCAGGCGGCAAATTATCCGGAGCAGTCGATGTCGAACCGAGGCGCCATCGAGTTTCGCAATCTTACCTTCTCGTACGATCCCGATGCCGCGCCGGTTTTGAAGAACATCAAGCTTAAAATTCCCGCGGGAAAAGTTTGCGGCATCATCGGCGAAACCGGCAGCGGCAAAAGCACATTGGTAAATCTTATCTTGCGGCTTTTTGAGCCGCCCGATGGCACGGTGCTGATCGACGGCGTGGATATCAAGCGCCGGCCGATTCAAGAGTTACAGGCCGCCGTCGGCCTGGTCGCACAAGATATTTTCCTTTTCTCCGGCACGATCCGTGAAAATATTCTTTTTGGCGCGAACAACGGAGAGATCGGGGGCGTCGAAGAGGCGGCGCGGATCGCGCAACTCTTGCCCTCTATCCGGGAGTTCAGCTCACAATTCGAAACGGTGATCGGCGAGCGCGGGGTGCGTCTGTCCGGCGGGCAAAAACAGCGGACCGCTCTGGCGCGGGCCATTATCAAGAACCCGCCGATCCTGGTTCTGGACGATGCTTTCTCCAGCGTCGATGTGGAAACCGAAGAGGAGATCCTGAGGGAGCTCAGGCGGTACATGCTCGGACGGACGACCCTGCTGATTTCCCACCGGATCTCTACCGTTCGAGAGTCGGACCTGATCGTCTATATCCGCGGCGGCGAAATCATCGAGCAAGGCACGCATGATCAACTCCTGGCGCGACGCGGCGCCTACTACCAGCTAAACTACAAACAACGGCTCGTCCGAGAAGTCGAACGCATCACCCATCAGGCAGTAACGCCGTGAGCGAAGAGATTTACAAAGAAGACGAGATCTTGGGCAAAGCCTATGATGCTCGGTTGATGGGCCGGATCCTGCGCTATCTGCGTCCCTATTGGAAACTGCTGGCGCTCGCTTTCATGTTTCTTCTGCTTCATACCGGCAGCCAGCTTTTGGGGCCTTACCTCACCAAGGTGGCTATCGACCGCTATATCGCAAACAACGATATCCATGGACTGGATCTCATGGTTTGGGCCTATTTAGGCAACGTGCTGCTTGGCTTTTTGTTTCTTTTCGCCCAGACCTATATGACTCAAAATACCGGCCAGCGGGCGATGCAAGATCTCAGAACGCAAATCTTCACCCACTTGCAGAAACAGGACATGGCTTTTTTCGATCGCAATCCAGTGGGCCGGTTGATGACCCGAACGATCAACGACGTCGAGACGCTCAATGAGCTGTTCAGCACCGGAGTCGTGGGTCTCGTGTCGGATCTGTTCATCGTCTTCGGCATTGCGGCGGCGATGCTGTGGCTGGACTGGCGCCTGGCGCTCATGTCGCTGGCGGCGTTTCCTTTGATCCTCTATATCAGTCGTTTCTACCGGCGGCGCGCTCGCGAAGTTTATCGTGAGAGCCGGCTGATCCTGGCCAGACTCAATGCCGGATTGCAGGAGAGCATCGCCGGGATCGGCACGATTCAGGCCTTCGGGCAGGAAAATAAAGTTTACAAACAGTTTCAGGAGATCAACTACGGCTATCGCAACGTTCTGCTACGCAGCGTGCGTTATAACGCCGTATTCTTTCCGATTATCGAAATCTTCAGCGCGCTCACGATCGGCCTGTTGCTCTGGTACGGCAGCCGGTTGATAATCGAAAACGCTATTCAGGCGGGCGTCATCGTTGCCTTCATCCAATATATCCAGCGCATGTATCAGCCGATCCGCGACCTGGCGGAAAAGTACAATATCATGCAGGCGGCGATGGCATCCTCGGAGCGTATCTTCACTCTCCTCGACACGCGCGAAACGATCAAGAATCCGTTGGAACCCAAGACGCCGGTGACGGCTCGCGGAGAAGTCGAGTTCAAAGACGTCTGGCTCTCGTACAATACGGGAGAGCCGGTGCTCAAGGGGATTTCATTCCGAGTTCGGTCCGGAGAAAAAGTCGCCCTGGTGGGCGCCACCGGCGGCGGAAAAACATCCGTCATTTCATCGCTCTGTCGATTTTATGAAATCGAGCGGGGCGCGATTCTCGTCGACGGGATCGATATTCGCGAATGGAACAAACAGGCTTTGCGCAGGCATCTGGGGCTGGTGCTGCAGGACGTGTTTCTTTTCTCCGGCGACATTGCCGCGAACATTACGTTAGGCGACGCAGGGGTCGGCCAAGAGCGTATGCTGGAAGCAGCCAAACGGGTTCACATCGCGCCGTTCGTGGAGGGACTGCCGAAAAAGTATCAGGCAGAGGTTCAGGAACGCGGCTCGACCTTATCGCAGGGGCAACGGCAATTGCTTTCGTTCGCGCGCGCTCTTGCCTTCGATCCGAAGATTCTAATTCTCGATGAAGCCACGAGCTCCGTCGACACGGCTACCGAAATGCTCATCCAGGAGGCTCTTCAGGAGCTTTTGCGGGATAGAACCGCCCTCATCGTCGCGCACCGGTTATCCACGGTAAAAAATGCCGATCGCATCCTGGTCGTTCACAAAGGCGAGATCTGGGAGCAAGGCACCCACGCTGAATTGCTGGCACAGGGCGGGGTCTACTCGCGGTTGTACGATTTGCAGTATCGGTTCCAGGAAGGCGAGAACTTTCCCGTCGATTCTCCTGTCGGAGGACAATCAAGACAAACTCCGCGTCAGGCGATGATGCCGAGCGGGGGTGAGGAACGGTAATTCGGAAAGACTTTGCTCAAGGTTACTCCTTCTCTCGACCGCGGGGCGGCTTTTCTCTCGACTGATTGCGAAACCGCCTCTTCTCTTCCATCGATCCACCTTGCTTGAATTCCTGTAGCTTTTCTCGGAACTGCGCTTTCTCTTCGGGCGAGAGCCGTTCAACGCGCTCGCGAAACTTGTCGCGCAAATGTCGTTTCTCCTCCGGAGACGAGCGCTCCATCTTTTCCCGAAATCGCCGGCGCAGCTCTTGCCGTTTCTCAGGGGGGAGATCTCTAAATTTTTCCCAGCGCCGTTTGAGAGCTTCACGGCGCTCGGGCGGAAGCTCGCGCCAGCGGTGCCAGCGCTCGCGCAGCCGCTCGCGCTGCTCGGGCGTCAGTTGGCGCCAGCGCTCGAAGTTTTTTCGCACCACCGCCTTCTCATCCTGAGACATATTGCGCCACCGCTCGAATCTGCTCCGCAACGGTTCCTTTTCGTCGGACGGTAGAGACTTCCAACGCTCGTACCGCTCGCGCAGGTCCCGCTTCTCCTCGGGCGTCATCCGCTCCCATCTCTCGAACATCTCACTTTCACCGGGAGAGAACGAGTCTCCAGGAGTCGATTGCCCCAAGGCGGTGAGAGGTTGCCAGAGCAAAATCACAAGGAGCACGAACGTCAACGACTTTATGAAATTCATTTGTCCTTTTGCCGATCAGGCATCGCCGCCGAGATACTCGAGAAAATCCATCGCATCCAGGACGTCCATGGTCCTGAAGAACTCGAGATTTTCCGCCATGGGAAGCACCTCCATCATGACTTCGTCCCGCGGAGCTTCATCGTCGCGCCAGATCGCCTTGCCGAACGTGAGAGTCAATGCCAACGCCACGACCGCGCTTGTCGCCAAAGCCGGAACGGTCCATGGCTGGAAGAATGCCGCCAGCTTCCGCCACCAGGATTTTCGCTCGTCAATGGCGTCGAGTTTGCGTCGAACCTCCCGACTGTACTCATGCCAGAAGGCGGGCTGCGGTTCGTCGGGTTGCGCCGTCATTGGAAGAATCGTATCCAGCTCCTTGAGGTAGAGAGCGCATGATTGACAGTCTCTAACGTGGGTTTCCACCTGGACTCGATCGTTCCCGGTCAAATCGCCGTAGTAAAAAAGAACCAGGTCCTCCTCGAACCGTTTGCATGCCGGTGCCATTCTTAACCTCCTAGCCCCGCATTATTCATGGATTGCAAAATGCAAAGTGTAAATTGCAAATTGAAAAATGTCCGGACAGTTTTCCAAGCTGTTAAGGTTTTATTCATTTTGACTTTTGCACTTTACAATTTGAAATTTGCAATGAAAGAGAACAAGACAGAGCCGTAGGATGGGTGGAGCGAAGCGATACCCATCGACTCGTTGCGGCGAGGCGATTGAGCGCACCCTTCGACCAAGCTCAGGGCAATCGGCATTGGCATATGAGTCTTTTTCAGCAGCCTGCTAGTCTATGCGAACTCCGCTAGGCTTTGCCGCAAAGCCGTAACCGCCCGGTGCAGATGAACTTTGACCGTGCCTTCTGCCGTTTGCATCGTCTCCGCAATCTCGCGAATGGATAGTCCCTGGTGGTTGCGCAAGATGAAGACCGTTCGCTGTTTCGGCGGGAGAGCGTCCAAAGCGGCGCCAATCCTACGCGAGATTTGCCCCGCTATGACCTGTTGGTCCGGGGTTACGGAATGGGCGGCCTGATGGGTCGGCTCCACCTCGCCTTCGGTCGTTTCATCGAACTCCTTGGCAGGCCTGCGTTGCCGCCGCCGCTTGTAATCGAGACAGACGTTGACGAGGATGCGATAAAACCAGGTGTAGAAAGCCGATCTGCCGTCGAAGTGCTTGAGGTTCGTATAAGCCTTCAAGAATGCGTCCTGGGAAAGATCTTTGGCTTCTTCCCGGTCTCGAGCGAAATCGAAGGCGATCCGGAAGGCTTTATGTTGATGACGTTCCACGAGTTCCTCAAAAGCCGTTCGGTCGCCGCTTTGGGCGAGCGCGACCAGTTCTTCGTCTCCGGGTGTCAGGGGTGAGCCCTTCTCCATGTAACCATTAATCGCATTGGTAGAGGCCAGGAGGCAACCATCAAAGGCTGGAGCCAATGGAATCATGGTAAATCAAGTTGAATCGCGTCGCCGATCTGGCACGCGGGGCGATCGGCTAAGTGCTCGAAATCACAATCATGAACCGTTCGTGTTGAGCCGAGTCAAGGCACGTTTGACTAGTTTTCGCACAGTCTGGAGTCTCCGACTAAGGACCGCTAACCTTTAGACGTGGAAGCCACCACGAGGTTTACCTCTCGAAATAGCGCCGCACACGGAGGCGCTGGACGGGTCAACAGGTTCCAGAGTGTTGAAAAACTCTCTTTGCAGGCTGGTCAAAAAAGTCCCAGATGCGAGGCGCGCATTCCGAGCAGGTCGGAAGGCTAAGGCCGAGGTTGAGCTTAACCTTAACCTCAACCTGCTTAAGCGGCGAGGCGATCGAGCGCAACGAAGCAGATGGGCTTTTTCAACAGCCTGGTTCGATTTGACACAGGAGTGCGACTCGGATATTTAAAGCCGCATGAATGGCTTGCCGTTCAAGCCAAGAAATCGGGGTTATCCCCGCCTCGTCAGCTTTCTCCTGTTCCTGACAGTCTTTTTTCTGCCGTTTCATTTCCATGCCCTGACCGTAGCCTCCCAGGTTAGCAAAGAATGTAGTTGCCTCTCCGGCACTAAAACCCAGTCGGGTTTGGCCATCTTACCGGCCGGATCGATTCCCGTCTTTGAATATCAAGCCGTAATACCTCCCGTTCAGGTGTGGCCGGATCCCCGCATCGGTTCCATTCGCCACATCCGCGCGCCTCCCGCTCAAGCCTCTCTTTAGACCCTTAGCTCAGGTAACGTTCCTGGTTTGAATAACGTTCGTGTCCCTCCGTCGAGGTTGGAAGGGACCGCCGTGTGTCTTTTGGGAGGTGCTCCTATGAATCCTTTTTTTTCCGGAACAGGTCTTCCTGTCATCTATTTGTTGGCGGCGTTGTTGGCGTTTCTAGTTCCGAAGCCGGGCTTCCCTCAGGTCTCTGAAATCGAGTCTCTCAAGGCGCTTGTCCGCGACATGCAGCAGCAACTGCAAAAGGCGTTGAGCCGGATCGAGCAGTTGGAGAAGGACAAGGCGGCGGATTCGGCGAAGGCGGAGCAAGTGGAAAAATCCGTGAAGGCAGTCCAAAGCGCGCCGTCGATTCTCAACCCGGCGATCGGCGTGGCCATTGATGCGACCGCGGAGCATCGGGGCAAGACCGGGGGCGATTTCAATTTTCGCGCCGCGGAAGTAGGCATCTCGGCTTCGGTCGATCCCTACGCGCGCGCCTACGCGTTTATTTCAGGTAAGAAGGAAGGGGTTGAATTGGAAGAAGCGGCGATCGTTACCACTTCGCTGCCGTGGAATCTGCAAGCCCGAGCGGGACGTTTTTTCGCCGATTTCGGGCGCTTGCCAAAGTTTCATGAGCATGAGCTGCCGTTTGTCAATTTTCCGATCTCGCTGGAACGCATCGCCGGCGGAGAGGCGAAAGCCGATGGCATCGAGATGAGCTATCTGTTTCCAACGCCTTTCTTCCTCCGCGGCACGATCGGCGGGTACAACAAAATCGGCGAAGAGAACGAGCGACTCGACGACGCGAAGTCACGCGCCTGGAGCCGCTTTACTTATCTAGGCAGGCTGCAGACCTATTTCGATCTCACGGACCATCAAAGTCTCGAGTTGGGGACGAGCCTGGCGCACACACCTTCGATTCGCCTTGCGGGAGATCCTCATGGCGGGAGCCGATCTCTGACCGGTCTGGATTTGACCTATCGCTACCAACCTCTCGGGAGCGCGCTCTATCAGGGATTTACCTTGGGTGGAGAGCTCTTTGGCAACAGCGAACGGGTGGAGCGCGCTGCCGGCTTCCGGCGGATGTTCGCCCTTGGCGGGTACGCCTATGGCGAAGCGAAGCTAAATCGCCGGTGGTCCGCGGGCCTTCTCTTCGATCACGCTCCGAGTTTGAGCAGCCCGGGCAAGAAAACGATAGGGTATTCCCCTTTCGTGACCTGGAAGCTGAGTGAATTTAACCGGCTGCGCTTCCAGTACAGTTTTTTAGATGACGACGTGAAGGAAGAGAAGGCTGAGGGCGGCCACCAATTCCTTTTGCAGTGGACCACGGTCTTGGGGAGTCACACCCATGGATTCCGCACGCGTTAAAAAAGGAGATTTTATGAACCGAGATCGCAGAACCTTTCTTAAAATTCTATTGCTTCTTAGTTTGGTCGTCGGATCTCAGACCGCGGTGTATGCCCAGCAGATTCGCGTCATAACCACGATCCCCGACCTGGCCGATATTACGAAACAGATCGGCAAAGGGCTGGTGAACGTCGAGAGCCTTACTAAAGGCGTGGAATTCATGCATGCCGTGCCGGTGAAGCCCAGTTTTGTTCCCAAGCTCAACCGCGCCGACGCGCTTGTGGCGATGGGATTGGATCTGGAAGCGTCCTGGCTTCCGGCCTTGTTGGAAGTTGCGAGCAATCCCGAAATCCTACCCGGCCAGCCGGGACATATCGATTGTTCCACCGGAGTCAATGTTGTCGAGGTTCCAAGAGCCGTGGACCGATCGGAGGGGGACGTGCACCCGCGCGGCAATCCGCATTACAATCTTGACCCTGTAAACGGGAGAGTTATCGCGCGCAACATCGCGGACGGCCTGTCGCGCAATTTTCCCCAGCACAGGGCGGCATTCGAAAAAAATCTGAACGCGTACCTGGCGGAATTGAATAAGGCGATCGCCCGTTGGGAAACCATGGCAGCGCCCCTCAAGGGGATTAAGATCGTGGCCTACCATCAGGATTGGAATTATTTCGCCAGTCGATTCGGCTTGCAGGTAATCGGCAGCATCGAGACAAAACCGGGCATCGACCCGACGCCGAACCATCTGATCGCTCTGGCGCAGAAAATGCAGCAAGAGAAAGCGCAAATCATTATTTACGGCCCGCAGAGCGACCGCTTCCCACGACAATTGGCCGGCCAAACCGGCGCGAGCATTGTGAGGTTGCAGAGTACGGCCGGCGCGCTTCCAGATACCGACACGTACATTAAATTCATCGACTATAACGTAAGGAGTTTGCTCGCTGCCGTGAGGAAGGGTTAGAGAACGGTGGTTATGGGTAATTCGAGCGCAACTTCGGGGAGCGACTCCGTGAGTGAGTTGCTCCCGTTGGTCAGTCTTCGCGGCGTTCGTCTCGGATACGACGGTGCTCCGGTGCTCGAAGGTGTTGAGCTCGATATCCATAACGGCGACCTTATCGCCCTCGCCGGGCCCAACGGCTCGGGTAAGACAAGCCTGTTCAGGGCGATCCTCGGCTTTCTACCGATTTTAGGCGGTTCACTTATACGCAACTGTGCTTTTAACGAGTTCGGCTACGTGCCTCAAAACGCCGCGCTGGACGCCACTTTCCCTGTGACTGTCGCGGAAGTCGTCAAAATGGGCGCTTACGGGCGACTTAAACCATACGAACGGTTGCCGGCACAGGAGAAGCGGCGACTAGAGAATGTGCTCCAACAGGCCGGCTTGAGTCATCTTGCGACGCGACCTTTCTTTTCTCTGTCAGGCGGCCAAAAGCAACGAATTCTCATCGCGCGCGCTCTTATGGTCCGTCCGAAAATTCTAATTTTGGATGAGCCATTGTCCGGCGTGGATACGGAGTCCCGCGCCGCAATCACCGATCTCTTGCTGAGAATCAATCGCGAGGAAAAGAAAGCGATTTTCTTTTCAAGTCACGATCTGCGCATGGTGCGGAGCGTTGCGAGCAGGGTTCTACGCGTGGATCATGGCATCGCGGCGTGGGAGGAGGGAGGCCAAAACGGCCATTCATGGTGAGCTTTCTAGATATATTCAGCCCGTCTTTTCTGCTTTTCCCGGCGCTCTTGGGCAGCGCTATACTCGCCCTTGTTTGTCCTCTGGTGGGGGCTCATCTCATCTTGCGCCGCCGCATATTTCTAGGTCTGACCTTGCCTCAGGTAGCGGCTTGCGGCGTCGCCTTCACATTTTGGCTGTATCATGAAGCCGGGCTGGTACACGGCGCCGGTGGCGAGCGGCTTTTGGCCATGGCCGGCTCTCTGCTTTGCACTTTTATCGGGATGGGGCTTCTCGCATACCTTGATCGTCATGCGACGGGTTCGCCGGAAGGCCGTCTCGCCGCAACCTACGCACTGGCGTCGGCTCTGACCATTCTTTTCGTCGTTTTTAATCCAGCCGGCGAACTTGAGATTCTGAATTTGCTCAAAGGCGAAGTGATCGCTCTGTCCCGGACTGAGCTTAAGCTTCTTGCGGCAGCTTATGGATTCGTGGTAGCGGGGTTGATTGTTTTCCGGCGCGAGTTTCTCTTGACCTCGTTCGACCCGGATCTTGCTTTTCTGCTCACGGGCGGGAAAGCCCAGTGGAGCGTTCTGCTCTATTTGCTTTGCGGCTTTAGTATTGCTGTAGGAGTCATCATGGCAGGCCCTTTGTTGGTCTTTGGGTTTATGGTTTTGCCCGCCCTGGCGGCCCGCCCCTTTGCGCGGGGGACGGCTTCATTTTTCGTAACTTCATCTTTGATCGGTCTTTTCACCGCGATTCTCGGGTTCTATTTGTCAATCATTTTGGATCTGCCGCTGGGGCCGACCGACGTTGCTTTGGGCTGCGTGTTGCTTTTTTTCAGCCATGCCATAAGCCGGGCGGGTGCGCGGCGCAGAGCGACGGTTGCCGTGCTTTGAAATCACGATCATCTCCGTGAGGGATCTTGGGCCAAATTGAATCACTACCGGGAATTCTGTTCCCTTTACTCCGCAGCAAGCTCTGATATAGTTCCCGCCAAGGTCGGCAAGATGGCATCCCTATTGATCAAAAACATCGGCACTCTCGTCACGGGAAAGTTGGAGAATCCGTTGCGGGAAGCGGATTCAATTTTCATCAAAGACGGCGTCGTCCACGCCATCGGCAACGGCTTGAAGCAGACTGCGGATCAAACGATCGACGCCAACGGCATTACAGCCATTCCGGGTCTCATCGATTCGCACTCTCATCCTTCAATCGGCGAATACACGCCGGCGCAGAATTCTCTATCGTGGATCACCAACTATATGCACGGCGGGGTGACGGCGCTCATCTCCGCCGGGGAGTTGCATCTGCCTGGACTGCCGTTGCCGCCGGATGCGCGAACAGCCCTCTCAGTGGCGATCGTGACGAAGCGCTGTTACGACAACCTGCGGCCGTCGGGCGTCAAGGTCCATGCCGGCACCTTGCTGTTGGTTCCGGGACTGACGGAAAAGGATTTCGACGAGATCGCGTCGCTCGGAATCCGTCTCGTCAAGTTCATTTTTTACGATTACAGCCTGCTGCCGAACGGCGAAGCCGAGCGCTATGTGCAATGGGCAAAGGCGCGCGCGATCAAAGTGAAAATTCACTCCGGCGGCGTGTCGCGATCGGGCGTGAGTCAGGTCGCCGGATTTGACATCGTGAAAAAGATTCAGCCCGACATTATCGGTCACATTACCGGCGGGCCGATTCCGATGCCTGAAGTCGACATGATTCGAATCGTCAACGAAACGGCTTGCTTCGCCGAGATCTGCAGTTCGGGTAATTACCGGTTGGCGCTGAGCCTAGTACGCGCGGTCAAGACGAAGAATGCATTCGACCGCGTGCTCATCGGCACGGACACGCCGGGGGGAACCGGTATCATCCCGCGCGGCATGTTGCGCGAGATCGCGTTCATATCGTCGGTGGGCGAAGTGCCGCCGGAGCGGACTATCTGCATGGCGACGGGCAATGTAGGACGCGCCCACGGGCTGGAAATCGGGATTCTCGAAGAGGGTCGCTCCGCCGATCTTGTCTTGCTGCATAAAATCACCGGCTCAGTCGCAAAAGACGCGCTCGACTCGTTCGCCAAAGGCGATCTGCCGGGCATTTCGACTGTGATTATCGACGGCGAGATCCGCGTTGCCGGCCGGAGCCAGCAGACGCCGCCGCCGGAGCGCGTCGCGATCCAGACCTGTTGCTGAAGGAGAAAATTCGTGAGTGCGTTTGAATTCGGCGTCGGACTTTTTCCGACGGAGCCCCTGGGCAAGATGATCCACCTGGCCAAACTCTCCGAAGAGCTAGGCTTTAGCCACCTCTGGGTCGGCGATTCGCATCTCATCTGGCGCGAGGCCTACGTCAACATGGCGGCCGTTGCGTTAAACACCACCAGGGTCAAGATCGGCACCGGGGTCACCAATCCTGTAACACGGCATCCATCGGTTGTCGCGAGCGCCTACGCGACCTTGGAGGAATACTCACCCGGAAGGACGATCGTCGGCATCGGTCTGGGCGACAGCTCGGTCGAGACCATGGGCATGAAGCCCGCAAAGCTAGCGTATTTCGAAAAGACGATGCAGCAAATGCGGGATCTCTTCGCCGGCAAGGAAGTTCAACTCGATACCGGTAAGATCCACTTACTGCACCCGTGCAAGAGCAAGGTCCCGGTCTACATCGCGGCGAGCGGGCCGAAGATGCTCGAGCTTTGCGGGCGCATCGCCGACGGCATCATCGTTCTTGTCGGCGTGGCCGACGAGTATATTGCGCACGCCCAAGAGAAGATCGCCGCGGGAGCCGAGGCGGCGGGACGAAAATTAGCAGACATTAATCTCGTTCTTTGGGTGCCCTGCGCTGTTTCCGACAACGCTCCGGCCAAAGACGCGGTGAAAGCGCATGTCGCGCGGGTGGTGGCTCATCCGCTTCCCTACGTGCTCGATCCGAACGAACAGAACGTGCTGGCAGAGATTCGCAAAACCTACGATTACTACCACCACATGGATCAACAGGCCAATCATGCCGAGGTCATACCCGATTGGCTGGTGGATAAGTTCGCCATTGCCGGCACGGTCGCCGAGTGCCGCGCGCAGATCGAGCGGATCAAAAAGACCGGCATCCAACAGATCGCCATAATCCCGTACAGCCCGCCGGGTGGCAGCCGGGAAGAAACCTTGCGCGGATTCGCGAAAGCGATGAGCTGATTATGCCGCTATGTGAGCCGGAGCCGGTATAGTTGCGACGGAGTTTGCCCTACCTATGAGCGAACCCGGCAAAGGCGGTAGCCGTGACTCGAAGCTAACAGACTGTTTTCAGCAGATGCACTCAAGTATCGCCGTTGGGTGTTGCCCTTGAAACCAACGGGAAGCGTTCGGGATGTTCTATAGACTCAACCGCTAAGTCGATATCTAGGTCCGGCCAATAAAGGTGACGAGGGTGGGGCATTTCAACCTTTAAGATCGCGTCGATCGTTGAGTTGCGAAACCAGGGAAACTCATTGAAAGGCACAAACAGCTCTCGTTCCTCTAAAAAGATCCAGAAACCGTGCTGGGAAATGTTGGTGACTTCAGCTTGCGAAGTGTTTTTTCCACGCGGTTTTGATTTCATCGCTATGTTCCTCAATTAAGCTCTGGGCCTCTTGAAGATCCTTCTCCTTCAGGCCATAATTCTGAGCCAATTGACCTCGGGTTCAACCCAGAATTTGGCCTCTCCGCCTGCGCAATAAACGTGCACATGGATCCGGCGTTCCTCACGGGAAAAGAAAAAGAACCGAAAGCCCTTCGCACGGAATACGGTTGGACTCACATCGTCACCACAGGCGAGCTACGACATATATGCCGATCATCGAAAACGCCAGCGCGATTTTGATTGCGGCGCCAAGGACCAAGCCTATGGTCGCGCCGATGCCCGCGCGCGTCGCGTCGTGGAGGCCGCGCTGCGCCGAAAGCTCGCCGACGACGGCGCCAATGAAGGGACCGAACA
>JBOHVS010000159.1:0-9258 GCA_050735975.1 Binatia bacterium
CTCGCCTCGAAACACTCTTTGAATCACCTCTATCCGCTTCTCATCCTTCATCGTCAGGGTTGTCATCGCCACACCCTGACATAATTACGTTGCTATTAACCCCTGACATAATCACTTTGCTACAACAATCGTTTGCTTCTTAGCTTGACAATCCTGCGCCCCTCTCCTATAGCTGGTCCGATTTTATATAATGGGAGGATACGATGCGGTTTGTGACTTTCACGCAAAAGAATCAGCAACGATTGGGGCTCGTGGGAGGCCATGAGCAAATCATCGATTTAGCCGAGCTCAACCAGCGCTACCTCAAAGGCGGCAAGCCGGCGTTTTTAGGCGGCATGCAAGCATTCATTGAAGCGGGCGCTAAGGCGCTTCAGGTCGCGAAAAAGGCTGAAAAATACGTGGCGGCGAAAAGCGCTGACGAACAGAAGAAGCTCACGCGGGCCGGCGCTTTGCTGAATTCGAGGCAGGCCAAACTCATTTCCCCCATCCCCTGGCCGCGGAAAAACGTGGTGATGCTGGGGATCAATTACCGAGAGCACGTTGACGAGGGGGCCAGAGCACGATCGCTGGAAATAAAGTATCCCGAATGGCCGGTCTTTTTTACCAAACCGGCGACGTCAGTAATCGGTCATCTCGGTAAGGTCATCAATCACAAAATAACCGATAAGCTCGACTGGGAAATCGAACTCGCCGTGGTGATCGGAAGGAAAGGCCGCGATATACCCAAAGACAAAGCCTATGATTACGTCTTCGGCTACACCGTCTGCCTCGATATGACGGCAAGGGAGCTACAGCGCCAGCACGGTCAGTGGTTCAAAGGAAAGTCGCTCGACACGTTTTGCCCACTGGGACCATGGATCGTCCATAAGAGCGCGCTGCCGAATCCGCAACAATTGCGGCTCATTTGCCGCGTCAACGGAGAGGTCATGCAGGATGGCAATACTCGCGATATGATTTTCGATATCCCAACGATCATCGAGTCTTTATCGGGCAGCCTGACTTTGGAACCCGGGGATATTATCAGCACCGGCACGCCCTCCGGTGTGGGTTTCGCCCGAGTTCCTCCGGTATATTTGAAACCCGGCGATAAAGTCGAGGGCGAAGTGGAAGGCGTCGGCACGCTAACCGTTGACATCGCCGCCCCCTAAAATAGACCCCCGCGTGTTATGGCCCATGTCCGGTCTCCTGCCGTAGCAGGATCCTTTTACCCGTCTGACCCTCGCGAACTTCGTAAACTCATCGATCACTGCTTTGTCTCAAGCCCCCTTGGACCCAAAGGAGCGACGGAGCGCGATCCGTCTCTCATCGGCGGAATGGTGCCTCACGCCGGATATATCTACTCAGGACCGTGTGCGGCGCATCTCTACGCCCGGCTCGACCCGAATGTCGACTGTGTCGTTCTCCTCGGCGTAAACCATCGTGGACGCGGGTACCGGGCGGCGCTCAGCCCGTACGATTATTGGGAAACGCCCCTGGGAAAGATCAAAGTTGACAGTGAACTGAACGACGCTCTTAAAAGTAGAGTCGCCTTCCTGAAGGACGATGAGACTGCTCATGTTCAGGAACACAGCCTTGAAGTCCAGCTTCCCTTTCTTCAGCGGGTTGCCGGCGATTTTGCTTTTCTGCCTATCGCTCTCTCGGACGTCACCTTGGCCGAATGTAGTGAATTGGGACAAGCCTTAGCCGAAAACTGCACCAGTCCGAGGCAAACTATCCTCCTCGCCAGCACGGATCTCAGCCACTATCTTTCCGCCAGGGAAACGGAGCGGCTCGACCGTCTCGCATTGGACGCAGTGCTCCGGATGCAGCCCGCGGAGCTGCTGTCGATCGTCGAAAAAGAGAACATCACGATGTGCGGCGTCCTGCCGACGGCTGTCTTGCTCTATGCCCTCAAGGCTCTCGGGGCGAAGGAAGCGTATCTGCTCAAGCATTGTCATTCCGGCGACGTGACTCCCATGACCGACGTGGTGGGATACGCCAGCGTTGCATTTCAACTTTAATCGCGGTCTCCCCTGCCCTTTGCTCCTTGCTCCATGCTACTTCCTGGCGGCCCTGGATTTGACTTGCCTCGGCGCCTCTGTTAAAGGTTCAAAAATGCTAGGGGTGTCTGCCTAACGCGGACTGAGAGCCTGAGGTAACCGACAGGTAACCCTTCGAACCTGATCCGGATAGCGCCGGCGTAGGGAAGCGTGAGAGTCACAGTCCCGGATAGCGCAACGGGACGAACTTGAGACCGTATTCCCTGGTCACCGTACGGTGATCTTTGTGGATACGGTTTTTTTTTGAATGAAGATTAGCGTCAACGGAGAGGATAGAGAAATCGGCGACGGGATCAGCGTCGCTCAGTTTCTGGAAGAGCTGCAGATCCGGCCGGGGCGCGTGGTGATCGAACTCAACCGCGATATCATATCTCGCGACCAACACGGTTCGACCCTATTAAATGAAGGAGATGTGCTCGAAATCGTCCATTTCGTCGGTGGAGGATAAGGGATAAGCTATGGAAGATGCACTAAAATTGGCGGGCATAAGCTACCGTTCACGGCTGATTGTAGGAACCGGCAAGTACAGAGACTTTCAGGAGACCAAGAGGGCCATCGAAGTCTCCGGCGCCGATATCGTAACCGTAGCGGTCCGGCGGGTAAATATTATCGACCCCAACAAGGAAAATCTACTCGACTACTTGGATCCTAAGAAGTACACCATTTTGCCCAATACCGCCGGTTGCTACACTGCGGAGGAAGCCGTCCGCACGTGCCGTCTGGCGCGCGAGGCCGGCGTCGGAAAGATGGTGAAGCTTGAAGTCATCGGCGACGATAAGACTCTCTTTCCGGATATTCCGGCAACGATCGAGGCGGCAAAGATTTTGGTCAAAGAAGGATTCGTGGTGCTGCCGTACATCACCGATGATCCGATCACGGCCAAGAGACTGCAGGAAATAGGCTGTGCCGCCGTCATGCCGCTCGCCGCGCCGATCGGCTCCGGCCTTGGCATTCGCAATCCCTATAATCTTCGCATCATCTTGGAGCAGACGACAGTGCCGGTGATAGTCGATGCCGGCGTGGGTACGGCATCGGATGCCGCGATTGCCATGGAGATGGGCTGCGATGGCGTTCTTATGAACACCGCAATCGCAGGGGCCAAAGATTCCATATTGATGGCTGAAGCGATGCGGCTCGGTATTGAAGCGGGTCGCAAAGCGTTTCTTGCCGGCCGCATCGGCAAAAAGCTTTACGCGACCGCTTCCAGTCCGATCGAAGGCATCCTGGCTTAAGACCGGCAAGTGCGCTCTCCCGATTTCGATCTCTACCTCGTCACGGATCGCCACCAAACCAGCGGCCGGGAACTCTTGTGGATTGTCGAACGGGCGCTGGAAGCGGGAGTCAAGGCGATTCAACTGCGCGAGAAGGATCTCGCCGCGAGAGATCTATTGCTTCTGGCTGAAAGAACCCGCAGCCTTTGTCAAAACTATCACGCGGCTTTTATCATTAACGATAGGATCGATGTTGCGCTGGCTGTCGATGCGGACGGCGTGCAGCTCGGAAAGACTTCCCTCCCGTTGGAGATGGCAAGAGATCTCCTGGGACGCAAAAAGCTTTTGGGGGTATCCACCCACTCTCTGCAGGAAGCCCAGCAGGCGGCGCAATGCGGCGCCGACTTCGTGCTCTTCGGTCCGGTCTATTTTACGGCCTCAAAGACAGCCTATGGCGCGCCGCAAGGCCTAACGGCGCTAAAAGAAATAGTAGAAAAAATCTCGTTACCCGTCTATGCTATCGGGGGAATCACGACTGGCAATATCCGGGAGGCGAAAAATACGGGTATCCGGGGGGTTGCGCTCATATCTGCGATTATGAGCGCTGACGACCCGAAAGACGCGGCGACCAGGCTTTTGGCAGGTCTTAAGTGAGGAGATGCAGGAGATAGCGCAAGCGGTAATCGTTTACTTCCAGCAGAAGCCTCTCGTTTCACTGGGGATCGCGTTCATCGCAGGTTTTGCCGGCAATAAAAGCGTTGCCTACGACGGGAGCCCGAATTTTCTATTTCACCTGATCGTCGGTTTAGTGGGTTTTTTCTTGGGCCAGTTCGTGATACTTTTCTTTGGGTTGTTGGAATACCTCGAGTCGCTGCCGGAGTTTCGTCTTCTCTTCGATTTCATCGCCGCTTACATCGGTTCATTCCTTACTTCGGCGATCATTCATTTCGTCAAACCCATGTGAGCCACCCTAGCTCAGTCGGCAGAGCAACTGATTCGTAATCAGTAGGTCGCCGGTTCGACTCCGGCGGGTGGCTCCAAAACTCGCCAACTGGCGAAATGATGCCGATGAGGTGCCCGAACTGCGAAGAGCCAGTGTGGATCTCTGTGATCGATACACAGCTCGATCCGTCGCCCCCCGCGGCGGCAGAGCTTTAGGGCCACGAACTCGTTAGTTCAGCTCCCACATGTTTCCCTAATGCAGTCTTCGCAGGAGCAAAGGTTTCTCCCAGCAGTTTCAGAAAGGCCTTCATGGCTCCGTGAAGGTATTTGTCGTTTCTAAATACCAAGCACCAGTAGTTTTGAATCTTTGTCCCCTTGACCTTAAGAGCTCTGAGATCTCCTCGTTGGACTTCCGTTAGGACGAAGTCTTTTGGCAATAGTGAGACACCGAGCCCGAGCTGGGTGAGTTTCTTTTGCAGCTCCAGCCCTATAACTTCCACTTCGACTTTCATAGCCTGACCGCGTTCTCTAAGTTTACTTTCTATGTAGCCGCGATATACACATCCCTCCTGGTTCAAAATCCAAGGAGCCTCAGCGAGATCATCCCAGGTTATGCTTTTTTTCTTAGTCATCGGATTGTTGGGTGAAGTTACAAACACCAAGTCTGTTCTTGCGAGTGGGACAAACCTGAGTTGCGGTAAGCCTTCCAACTTTGGAGATACCCTGACAAGCAGACCTAAGTCCAGATCATACGCAGCGACACGGCTCATGATTTCCGCTGACCACGCCGCTTCGATAGAGAGATTCACTTTGGGATACCTAGATCTATAGGTCTCAATTAGATTGGGCAAAATATGAGTGGCAATGCTGTGCGCCGCACCGATAGAAATATGCCCCCCGCGGAGTTCCTTAAGGTCAGCGATTTCTTCCTTCGCTGTTGTAAGAATCCGGGATAGGTGTCCGACATGTTTTAGCAGAGCTGATCCGGCTAAAGTAAGCCGGGAGCTTCTTCCACGCTCAAAGAGCCGCTGGTCCAATTCCGCCTCAAGCGCCTGAATTTGTTTGCTGATGGCCGGCTGCGTCAGGTGCAACACCTCAGCGGCACGCCGAAAACTATTCGCAGCTGCTACGGCCTGAAAGGTTCGAAGCTGGTCTAGCGTCATAGATCTTATGATTCCTTGACGTTATCAGATCAATAAAAAAATACCATTTGAGCTTATCAAATTACCACCGGACAATGGAGATAACAAGAACATAATCTTCAAACGGAAGTGGCTGTGCGCATTCAAACCACCACTGCTAAGACTCCGTCGTCTGCAGAGATTCGCCGTGCCGCACGTTGGCGAACAATTGGCTATACAGCGGCTGTCATGCCGTTTCTCTTGATTGTTGCGCTTGCGTGGCTAGTTCCTGATTTCAATCGAACTGAGATTCCTGATTGGAGGCCCGTCCTCTCTCTTGCTGAAGAATCATTGAAGAAAGGAGACCTGTATGAAGCAAGACATTTGTATTTACAAGTGAGCCGCATTGCCTCCTGGCGAGAGGACTGGGAAGGTCTAATCGCAGCGGCTTGTGGCATTAACAGATTGGACCGCATCGCAGGTCCATACTCTAAAGCTTTTTCGATCTTGCTTCGCGCTATGATGGCTGCAGAACACAGGCGAAGTCGTCAAGGAATAGCGACAGTGGCAAAAGCGTTCGTGACGCTCGGAGCGGACAAAACGGCGACGATGGTTTTGGCACGCATTCGAACGGGCTGGCCTGAGGAGATGCAGAAACAAGCGGATGTGAGTGCAGCAGGTTGTTGGGATCCCAACGAGGGCTCCTGATTGCTGGTAAGTCCCGCCAACAATCGGTGACTGAGTAAATAAGTTGCGACGGTGCGGTGAAGCCATCCAATGAGGGGCAAAAAAGCCGAGCGAGCACAATTCAAGATGCAGAGCGTCACGCTATACGGATCCAAAATGCTTGGAAACATCATGGAAACCGACTTCGTAAGTAATGGCTGCGTATTCCGCTCAATTCGGCCACCGATTCTGGGCGAAACCGGCCGGCTATTCCGGGGCAAAGCGGCCGGGGTAGTCGGAGCGAAGCGACGCTGGAGTTTTTTCTCATAGCTCAAGGAATCACGGTTGAAAAGCCATGGAGGGTTAGGTTAAAGAGTCAAAAATCGCTTCGTCGCTTCGCTCCGCCCGAATTCAGTGGTCCCCTTCGTTGAAATCGGGTGGGTCCCTAAAGTGAAATCGAACACTGCTGCACATGAAGCTGCCGAATCACGGGCGACTATTCGTATATAAAGCGGAAAGAACGTACTTCCTCGCGGTACGAGTGCCAATGATGTTGAGGGCCGCTGGTGAAGAACGCACTTTAGTCGTCCTGGCGAGGCTCTCTAAACAGAACCAATCTTGAAGCCTGCTTGAGCAACTCCTGCTGAGTTTTGTTTAGCTGACCATGAGATCTCGGCCCACAAACAAGTGCATGAGCAGGATCGTCGGCCAGGGGATCTCGGACCACCGTGCAACCCGCAGACCGTGCTGAACCTACCGTAAATTCAACGACGCTATGCTCAGGATTGTTTGCTACGAAGATTTCGAGTGTCGTTTCAGAAGCTATTGCGACAGAAACTTCTTCCCTGGTGCTGAAAACCGCCGAGCTTACGTCGGGGTCCCCTGTCCCAGAATCAATGTTGATCTGGGTGGGATGCACCCTACGCCAGAGCCGCTCGTTATTATCGATTGAAGGATCATCAGGCCGCTGAGGCACCAGTATACCCAGACGATCACGCTGCCCATCTTTCTGCAGCCCGAGGAGTCAACCACGTCAGTAGGAGCCGTAGTTGATTGCTCGTCGGAGTTATTTCTTCTTCCTTGGTTGGCCGGCCATTTTCAATCTTCAAATACTGAGCAGTCCCGTCACCTGAAACTTCCAACTGAAGTTCACGACCTGGTACACACCACTCTAGCTGCACACCGCCACCCGAAACGGGGACGACACGTGCCGCCGGTAGATTCCGGTTATCAATTCTAAGCAAGAGTTCCACTACAGTTTCGACAGCAACCCGAGTCGGTGGTGGACTACCATAGCTGTCCCAGTTATGTGGTAGTTTAACGAGTTCACCGAGCCGCCTGATTGCCTCAGCTTGTCTCGGGCTTAAGATCTCCAACGGAACTTCGTCCCTCGATAATGCATTTTGCATTTCACCAAAAGTTCGGAATTGATCGGAGCCGGTATCACGGTTCGTTAAACCGTTCATTGCGTCCTCCCCCAAATTTGATGCATTTCCGGTGTTGTAATATCAGCAAAGCCTCGAACGGCCCAGTCGTGTCCGAGGTTTAGCCATTCTACGATATCATTCAGCTCGGACGAGTTGGGTTTACCTCGAACTGTCAGATTAAGACGTAGGATTTCTTTCGCATCGCGTCGCCTGATCACCGGCTGCATTGCCACGTGGAGTCGTCCTTTCTTCTCAGGTAATAAATATCGAGAATTGAAGCTGACTGACTCTTGCTCAGGAAGAAAATTACCCGAGCGCTTACCGGACCAACATGTTATCACCTTATGTAAATCCACAGACGATTTTGGTCCTAGATCCACATCAATGTGGTTCACATAAGTTACTTCACACTGATTTACGTCGGGACTCTCAATTCCGACTTCCTCTAAGAATCGGCAGAACCGTTGCCACTCTTCGGAAAATTTTGGCCTTAACTGGTCGTAGTGCGGATAAACATCACTATCCTGCACTTTACGCCAATTCTGTAGAAATCGATCTTTCTGCACCTGCAGCAAGATCGTTCCTTCTTTATTGAGGAACCAGGTACGTACGTCAGGAACAGGGACTACTTCGATTCCAGTCTTTGCTTCCTTCCACGCGCCTGAGCCAAATTCTTCTACAGCGGGGCTCAGCGGAGGATGAACTTCGTACTTAGGGTAACTCTCGCGTATGTTTGCCCAGTAGAGGCCGTAGTGTGGAACTGAAAAGCCGTTGAGGGGATTAAATTGCACGCCCAACACGGTCTCATATACCGGAGGACGTTCAAACTTCGGAATTGGTGGATTAGCTGCTCCCGACACTTTTTCCCTGCTTAACGGCAAGGGCTCACTGTACAAATATCGAATGGCATCCAGGTTTTCAACAGCCCTAGACGGGAGCAAAATTAGGAAGGTAATATAGCACAATTGTCGCCGGGCAGCACTCTTTTTCTGGCACCTAACGCTATCATTGTACAGGCCGGCGTTGTTGCAACCAAGAGGCCAGCCTCGATTCAAACAGAGAAAGGGCATCCTTTAGGCAGCTTTCATGGCCGTGCCAGATTGTGTAGGGACCCGGCCAAACCCGAGGACCCGATTCCCAGAGCATTCAAATAGTAAGGAGAATGTTCCTCCTTTTTGTGGCCAGTTGTAGCCATGTAGCCGATCGGAAAAGTATAAACACTTACGGATCACGAAATAAGGAGGAACATTAATGGTTTCGTTATGGCTGACTCAAAATCCACGGCAGCTAAAAACGGAAAGCCAGTCGAAACGGGGAGTTGCTAAATCTTCCGGTTTTTTATTGTGTTTTTTCGCATTGCACATTCCCAATTATCTCCTTAGTCTCTGGGATCAAAAGTCATTTTTTGAAATTTTTGTTCCCGTGGTGGTACCAGGAAGCTTGACGGTCGCGACTGCTCCCTGGTAATTTCGCTGGCTAATGGATCGAAAGAAACGAATCATCGCGGTCGGAGCTATGGGCCCCAACTTCGACTTCGACCAGACCCCCGATCTTCCGGCACCCACGGTGCTGACGGAAGCCTCAACCAACGAAGGCGGCCTCGGCTGGATGATGGTCTGCGAAGTCGGCGAAGATGCCGTGGTTAAATTGTCGCAACGTGACCATATACTGGCGCGCATCGACGCCGCCAAGCGCGAGATTCTCGCGGCCGACAGCATGGTCAAGCTGATGGCCTTTCGGAGCAAGGCCGACGCGATGCGGCAGCTCGTTCGAGCGTCGCGAGACATGCAGCTCATCAACTTGGCCAACGAGCTGAAATTGAGGTGTGAAACGCAGCTCGGCGAAATGCTTC
>JBOHVS010000160.1:0-5702 GCA_050735975.1 Binatia bacterium
AGAGCGTGCAAGGCCAGTCGCCACGCTTCATGCGCTCCGCCTCCAAGGCGACGTTTCTCCGCGAGGCGAGGATGAGCGCGATGGTGAGTTCCGCCGGCGCCTCCGGCGAGTTGCTTTTCCCGGTGGAAACCATGACGCCGTGCTCGGTGCAGGCGGCGTAGTCGATCATGCGCGAGCTGCGACCCACCAGGGCGATAAGTCTCAACTTCGGTAATCGCTCGATCAGCGAACGGGAAAGCTCGGTGCGCTCGCGGATCGAGACCACGATGTCGGCATCGCGCAGGCGATCTTCCATTTGATCGAGCGTCTTCGCCGGCTCGCGGTAGCGCGTCACCTGGTGATGGCGAATGAGCGAGTAGCAATCGAGCTGATCGACCATGTCTTGATAGTCGTCGGGAATCACGATCTTCATAGGGGTCTTCCTGCGTATGCGTGTTCGTTGGGTTTGTACGATTCTTTCTCAGAGCGTGTGTTTCCACCTTCAAAAAGACAACGCTAAGCGCCTAAGACCATCCTATTCTCCGATCTTATGTCGCCGCATCAATGCATTGCGCAGGTCCGGCCCGGTGCTTGGTTTCCCCGCTGGCTGCTGCATCCGCGGCTCCCTTGGTGCTGCATAACGCCTAGGCTGACCCGCTGCGTCGGGTCAAGCCGAAGTTAGATTTCGCGCGCCACTTAAGCGACGTCGAGCAATACACGCGGATTCTTGTTTGCAACCACAAGCAAAGTTCTTGCAGCACCAGAGGGGACTCGACGCCCCTGCTCCCAATCCTGCAGAGTGCGAACCGACACGCCGAGTAGCTGGGCAAATCGCGCTTGAGAAAGACCGGTCTTTTCTCGAATACTTGCGACCTCGGGAATGTTGATCACGCGGCCGTACTCGCCGCGCTTGATTTCACGAAGGCCTTCAAGGATCTCGAGACCAATGTTGCGTTTGGATTTAGCCATTTCCAACCTCCTTTCGAATCTGTCGCAAAACATGCGCGGGAATATTCTCAGCCACGTTCTTCGGATACATTGTCAGCATCCAGATCACGCCCTGCGAGATCCTGGTATAGTAGATCACGCGATACCCACCACGCTTCCCTCGTCCCGGCGCGCGCCAGCGAAGTTTGCGCACACCACCTGAGCCGGGAATGACATTTCCAGTTTCAGGATTATCCATCAAGGCCTTTTGAAGCTCACGATACTCATCGTCGTTCAGGTATTCTTGAACAAGGCGAGTAAAGAGCCGGGTCTCAATGAAGCTGAACACAGGTGACTGTACGGCAACGCCGTATAGAGGTCAAGAGTCAGGGCAAATAGACTCGCTCAAATCTACCAGTGAGAGTATACTGACCAGTGTAGTAGGATAATTAGGAATCATGGTATTGTGAAATTTACGTGAGTTAACAACGACTTGTCAAACACGGGGTTTCGAATGATCAAAGGGGTCGGGAGTCTTTTATAGACAGCTCTTTGGCAATTAAAGACTCCCGACCCCTTTGCTTTGCCCGATATCAGGCGTACCCGTGGCCGCTTGCTGCCTGTCCGCTGCAGCGATCTGTTGGGCGTTACTTCTGGGCGCAGGCACCAATGGCCGACTTCATTTCGACAAGAATGACGTGTGTTGGCGTATCGCCCGTGTTCGCGCCGATGTGGGTTTACGAGTCTGACCACATGACATCCCCTTCCTTGAACTGGCGCTGCAACACTTTGCCATCGGGCAAGGTGATAGTTCGCTTGAATTCGGATCGTGAGTACAAGACGAAGGCCGGGTGCTTGTGTTGGTTTGTCCGATCGCTGGGGCGATCTCTGTAATCCAGCACCCGCACGCAGTCGTTCTCGAAGAGCACCTTGTACTTATCGCTGTCCGTTTTCACCGGATCTTGCGCCGCGGCGAGCGTGGAAATAGACGCAAAAGCAACGAGTATGAGCAAGCGATGCACGGGACCTCCTTATGAAGATAAGGTCAGAAATAACCACCCGGCAGTGACGGCTCATTCCCCACCGGCTGTGACGCCTAACGCAACGCTCAGCCGTGCGTTCGCAGCGGTCTGAAGCAGAAGTTAGGCCCAATAATTCAGAATCTCGCCTTTTCTTCTCCCATGGAACATTCAGCTATGAACCAGCGTTGGGTCGAATCACGTTGGTTTCACTGGTTCCATTTCTTGGCGGCTACTTTTCTAAATACGTCAGAGTCGAGGAACTCAGAAACATCCCCATTCCAAAGATTCCAGCTATGCCGGCAAAAAAGAAATTCACATATGAGAAAGTCGTAGTCACCGGGACAGTTTCTCGGTAACCCATATAAATGAAAACCAATGCCCACACGCAGTTGATAAAGGCCACAAGAAGCCTAGACCACGACTTTCTTGCGAGAAGACCAATAATGAGGAAAGAATGCACTAACACTATTGCGAGCGATAACAAAAGTAATCTAATGGAATAGATCGGGTCGTCGAAAACCAAAGCGACTACAAGACCCGTGAAACCCATAGCAATTAAGAGCAACATCGATTGCGCCACGACTAGAATCGCAGGCGGATTTTTTGTAGGCCGTAAAATTGAAAGACCGCCAAGCTGGACACCGGCATATTCGCCTTTCGTTGTTAGCTCAATGCAAAGTTGTCCGACGAGCCATATCACGAGTACAAACGGTACAAAGACTACTCCCCCAGGATGGCCCTTAGCCATCGATAGCACGACTATCAAGAGCAGAGCGGACCCCGTCCAAAGTACGGCTGTTTTTTTCATGATACTATTCGGTCAGAACTGTTTATAAGTGATATTGAAACAAAGCCGACCGACACTATTAACGCATTCGGGCGTCTTACGTGTCTAGCGCGAAGCCTCAGGTGCGCGCCGCCTATGGCGCGTCACACCGAAGCCGGAAGTTAGGCTCAAGTTTTCTGCTTCAGTACTGCCCTGATGCCTCCTTTTGGATCCGGGACATCGCCAGCATACCGCGGAATAAGGTGGACGTGAACATGCAGCCGCGATTGCCCTCCTGCCTTTCCGACGTTGACGCCGATATTGTAACCGTCGGGTGAAAACTTCCTGTCAATAAAACGTTTTGCCTCGTTCATCAGTGAGAGGACGGCGTGCTGCTCGTCCGTTGTCATGTCAAAAAAACTCGCCACATGCCGCCGGGGAATGACGAGAACATGGCCGCGACTAAGCGAATGATTGTCGTACCGCACGTAGGCAAGGCCGCCTTCCAGGACGACGTCATTCGGAGTACAAAGTTCACAAGCCTTGGATCTGTCTGGCACTGTATCCTCTACAGGGCCTAACGTTAGGCCCTGTGCCGTAGCTACACGTCAGATTGAAGATCAAGTTAGATGTAATCGGCTCCAGCGGAGGGTTAAGTGTCGTACTTTATCTTTCACATTCCCTGAAAAAGATAAGAAAGAATAAAAATCGCAAAAAGAAAAGGGGAAACAATAATCAACGCAAACGATATTCTTTTTACCGAAAACCACTTGTCGGACATCCTTCGGCCACGTTCGGGAGAAAACACTTTTTCGAAGAACCACTCTCCCAAGAGATATAAAGGTGGACCTAAAAACAGAAGGAACATCCATCCCAACACCGTTGAGGGGAGATTTGGAAGGAACTGCAAAACGACGACTGCCCATATAATGATAATTCCAAATAGATAAAGACCGATAGTCTTAAGCATGGCGTGGTGCTAAGTTTCTGCGACACTTACAATAACGCCATGCTCAGCCACGCGAATTCCTGCATCGGTCTGAAGTAGATGATTAGGCTAAACATTCAGAATGTCCGCCCCCACTGTACTCTTCACGAACCGATATCCAACGTCCAATCTCTCAAGAGATCGTAACTGGCGATATCTCTTATCCCAAAGCCCTGATTCCAGGTCTGTGGTTAGAACTCTTATCCCTTGTGCAACAGCATCTATGTCGGCGACCGCAAAGGCAGACATGCAGGAACGAATTGAAGGATCGAGGTACATCTCGGGCCTGCACCAGCCTGCTGCTGCGAAGCAGTCCACTAGATCGTGCGGCAACTCGAATGAATGAATGGTTGTCCCAGCTTTTGTCGATGCACTGACCATGTCCGACACCTCAGCAATTGGAGGAAAAACAGAAAACGCCGCCCTCCAGACGTCCGCAAAATACTCAGAGAGCCAAAAGTTGCCTGCTTCTCTCGGATCGAAAGTAAAGAGCAGTACACTGCCGCCTCTTGACACCCTTGCCATTTCGGCAAGTCCGGCAGCCGGGTCGCGGAAGTGATGAAAGGAGAAGATGCCGATCGCTGCCGCGATGGATCCGGTAGGCAGTGGTATTGCTTCCGCAGTGCAGGACAGCCATTCAACCCTCTCCGTTTCTTCTGCTTGCAAGCGCATTACCTCCGATGGCTCAATCGCCTTGACGGCGTACCCTCTTCGCGCGAGCGCAGAGCTATAGCTGCCAGTACCAGCACCAACATCGGCAATTGCGCTACCAGGAGGAAGTCCGAGCAATTCTACAATGGCATCGACGATTCTTGGATCTGCACGACGATGCCGAGTGTAACCCTCACCTATCCGATCATAGATCGTGTTTTCCATCGGTTTTCTTCGGGGCTAACGCTGCGGTTGAGGGGGCGCCGACGAGCGAGGCGAGGAGGGTACCGAACAGCGACGCTGTTCGGTACCCTCCTCCAACCGCGGGTTAGCCAGCTTTGCGCTCGTCATCTGGGGCCCCCGCAAGACGAAGCCAGGCTAGGACCAGAGTGCGGATGAGAGTTAGTGCAGTGCCGTGCGCCATTGGTTGCGTGGGCGGGTCGCCGCGGTCCTTTCCATGACGACCATCACTCCGGAGGACGCTGTAGCTGTTCGCACTACGCCTGAATAGTTCGGCATCAGCGCGAGAGATCCAGCCACGGTCAAACATCTGGCTGCCGACCTCAGCTTCCACTAACTCGAAGAGAAGGTAAAGCTCAGACCAGGTCAGGTGTGGCCGGCCAACCATAATAAGGGCGTCACGTGCTCGGGGGAAGCGCGAGGCGGCTACGAGAAGCGGTGAGGCGGCTGCCTCAGCGGGGTCAGGTTGGACCTTGCCTCCGATCACCACGCGTACCGACCCCGCCTTGACGCGCATCTCCGCGGGACCAACGGCCACCACGGTGTGACGAACCGTGGCTGAGGCATCTATTCCATAGAGCTGGTCGGAAAGCGAGACGGAACGGAAGCTCGGGTTCAGGAGGCGACCAATGCCGTTAAGGAGCTCGAGCTGCTCTTCGGCGAAAGCACGGACCGGCTGATAGTTGTCGCCCACGATCTTCGGTGGGATCACAAGCACAAAGCCATTGTCGCGTTGCGTGACGTGGACATCTTGTCCGGCAAACCAAAGTGGCAGATCTTCTAAGTCAAACCTATGCCCGAGCAGAGGCACAATCCAAGAAGCAATCTGCTGCTTTTCCATTGTTTGGCGCGACGGAAGCTGGCTAACCCAAAGCTCAGTCGGCGCTCTTAGCGATCGGTCTGAAGCGAAAAGTTAGCCCACCATCTTGTCATATTCAGAGTGAGCGCCAATCCAAAACCACAATAGATCCTCACCCGCCTCTGTGGCCAACGCGCGGTAGCGCAGACCAACCCGCGCGGCGCGGTACTTTCCAACTTTCTTGAAGCGCAGTGATCGGTGAGAAGGGTTTGACTTGAGAAGTTCGAAGTTCTTGTCTGCAAGCTCTTGAATCGGTTTCGGAAGAGCTCG
>JBOHVS010000161.1:0-6347 GCA_050735975.1 Binatia bacterium
CGGAAACTACACGAAGAAATATCTCGAACTTCGGATTTCGGATTTGCGACTTCTGATCTACTAAATCATGGTCGAAAACATTAGGCATTTTCTGTTCATCCTCAGCTTGTCGAAACATAAATCCTCCGAAACCAGCGCCTTACCGAGAAGAAAAGACTTGTTTTCACCGCAGAGGCGCGGAGAGCGCAGAGAGTTTATTTTCAGAGAGTTTTTTAACCGCAAAGAACGCAAAGGTCACATAGAAAAACTTTGAGTTCTATGTGTTCTATGTGGTTAAATTTTGCGTTGTCTTAGTTGTTCGGTAAATCCGCAATTGCTCCGACACCCGAGACCTAACACCAAACACCCAAGGCCAATTCGCAATTCGAAATCCGGAATTCGAAATTCCCCTGCTCTTAACCCTCACCCCTTCGCCCTTTGCTCCCCCTGCTTCTACTCCCTCTGACGTCTGACCTCCGGCATCTGACCTCTGGCTCCTTGCTCCATGCTTCGGCCTGAGGCCGATCCGCCTACGTTCTGTGGCGGACCCTGCTCTTGGCATTCGAACCTCGAACCTCGAATTGCCCCCGCTCTTCCCTCTTTGCTCTTAGCCTTTACCTCTTGCTGATCTCTGACCTCTGATCTCTATCTTTCCGCTCCCTGCCACGTCTCTCAACATCTCATAGTACGCCCTTACTCCCACCCTCCGGTCGAACCGCAGCGCCGCCTTCCTGGCATTTTCGCCCATGCGGCGCGCCAGACCGCGGTCTCGATAGAGCAAGAGAAGTTTTGCCGCCAAATCCTCGGCGTCCTCAGGCTTCGCCACCAGGCCGCACTGATATTCCCTGGTGATCGCCGCCACTTCGCAGTCGTCTTCCACCGCCGCAACGTAAGGACGGCCCGCGGCGAGGATGCCGTACAGCTTGCTCGGCACGATGACGCCGGCTAAACCGCGCTTCAGGGAAACGACGAAGACATCGGCGGCCGCAAAGGACTCCCTCAAAGCTTCCTTGGGTTGAAAGGGAAGGAAACGAACGTTCTGCAGGCAGGATTGGCCGGCGCGCTCAAGCAGCGCGGCTTTTTTCACCCCTTCACCCACTATAACCATTTGGAGATCCGGAATGTGGCGCAGCCGGGCTGCCGCTCCCAGCAAGATGTCCGGCGCCTGAGAAAGACCCAGATTGCCCGAATGCATCACGACAAATTTGTCGGCAAACCCGTTGGCTTCCGAAAAAGCATTGCGCTTCGGTCCCGGCGCGATCTCGGAGCAATCGGCCCAGTTATGAATCACCACGGTCTTCTCCGCATCCGCCCCTTTTCCCTCCACGAGCTTTTTCTGCATGGTTTCACCCAACGCAACGATACGGTCGGCCTTGCGAACCAAAAAGCGGTTCACGTTCTCCAAGCTCCGGTCTACGATCGCGCTGTGAAAGTCTTCGAGCAGACGCCCGGCCTCGGGAAAAATATCCTGGTAGTACATGACCAGCGGCGCCTGAAAACGCCGCGCGGCCAGGTAGGCGGCCAGGCCGATGATCGGCGGATCGGTCAAAGCGACAATCACATCCGGGCGGTCAAGCTTGAGCCCCGCGTAGCACGCGGACAGAAAATAGCTCACGTAATTGCTGAAGCGGCCGATGAATCTCGTTTTCGAAAAGCGAGTTCCGCGGGCACGGAGAATCTCAATGCCGGCATAGCGCTCGCGCTCCAGAATACGTCCACGCGGCGCGCATGGAGCATGCAGCATGGAGCTTAGAGCCGGGCGCCGGACTCGGAATGGGGAACTCACCACGAAGTTCACGAAGGGCACGAAGAAATAAAATAGAAAATTGCGGGCTGCCGGTTGCGAATCGGAGCGTAAAGAAGCGGATTCACCACGGAGGGCACGAAGTGCACGAAGGAAGAAATTAACGAATTGCGGATTGCGGATTGCGGATTGTGGATTGTTCTCTGACTTCTGACCTCTGACGTCTGATCTCTGATCTCCAACCTCTGACCTCCGGCTCCCCGTTCCATGCTCTTCGAACCTCGAACCTCGAACCTCGAACCTCGAACCTCGAACTGCTTTTAGTGCTTTGCTCCTTGCCCCCTGCTCCCTGCTCCATGCTCCATGCCCCATGCTCCCTGCTCCATGCTCCATGCCCCACGCTCCACGCTCCATGCTCCCTGCTCCCTGCTCTGAAGCCAGCGGCACCCCCGCCACCACAGAAACCCGGCAGCCGTAATCGCGCACCAGAGTCTCACAGAGTTCGGTAAGGAGCTGGCTCGTGGCCGCCGTCTCCGGATAAAAAGACCGGTTATAGAAAGCGATGTGCATGCTCTTGTTGGGTGTAGGGTCTTGGGTGTTGGGTTCTTATGGACACGCCACCGAGGACCGGAGACGGGGGTAGAATTTCGGATTTCAGATTGCGAATTTCGGATTTACTTTTTGCCGAACTTCGTGCTCTTCGTGTCCTTCGTGGTGAACGAATTTCGAATTGCGGATTGCAAGATTAGCCACTAAGGCACCAAGGCACTAAGCTGTTCTTTGTGTCTTCGTGTCTTGGTGGCAAAAGTTTTTCAGAAATTGCGAATTTCGGATTGCGGATTTACTTTTTGCCGAACTTCGTGCTCTTCGTGTCCTTCGTGGTGAACGAATTTCGGATTGCGGATTGCAAAGTTTAACCGCATAGAACACCTAAAACTCAAAGTTTTTCTATGTGTTCTTTGCGTTCTTTGCGGTTAAATCCGTTTTCTGGATTGCGGATTTCGAATTGCCCTCTGACTTCTGACCTCCGAAGTCTGCTTTGGGGGCCTGCGGACCGCTTACGGAGTGAGTCCCAACTGTACTTGAATTGCCTGTTCAACTCCCTGCAGATCCGACCTGGACAGACGAGCCACAAGATTCTGCACGCGCGTCTTGCTCACTGTGGTCACCTGATCTGCCATGGCTTTGTTCTTTTTCCCTTTGATCATGACGTATGCTTCACTTGGGTAAAGGCGATCGACTGACGTGGTCAAGGGCACAACCTGGATCCGGTTCAAGTATTTATTTGAGGCATCATTGCTTACGATCACAGCGGGACGTTGCTTTCGCATTTCGCCGCCTACGGAAGGATAGAAATTGATCCACCACACCTCACCTCGTTTCATCGGCGACATCTCCGACTGTAGCTTCGGCCCACTCCAGAGCCTCCGCTTCCCTGGCTTCCTCCTGCGCCATCTGACGATAGGCTGCTTCCAATTCCCGCCCGATCACGTGTGGGCGGGCTAAAGACTCCAGAAACCGACTGATACGACGCCGCCCTACGACCCGGTGCAGACCCTCATAGACCCGCTCGTCAAGCGTAATGGTCAACTTTTTTTGCATGCCTCCTCCTGCTAGAACACGTGTATTTGTACGTATAGTACGCCATTGTGCGCTGAAAACAAGCGCGAAGTCCGTCCATGAGAATTTCGCTTTGAGAAGAAAGGACTTTTTCACCGCAGAGGCGCGGAGGCCGCGGAGTGCAAGCAGGTTGAGGTTGAGCTCGATCTCAGCCTAAGCCTTCCGACTTCTTGCTCCATGCTCCCTGCTCTTAGCCTTTCCACCCCCGCTGATCTCTGACGTCTGACCTCTGATCTCTATATCCGTCTGGCTCCCCACTCCCTGCTCCTTGCTCCCTGCTCCATGCTCTTAGCTCCCCGCCCTCTCCACGACGTGCCTCCCCATAACCAGCACATCCATCTTCGTCCTGAGAAAGCAGTCCAGGGCTTCTTCCGGCGTACACACGATCGGCTCGTTATCGTTGAAAGAGGTGTTTAGCAGCACGGGGACTCCGGTGAGGCGGTCGAATTCTTTGATCAACCTCCAGTAAAGCGGGTTTTCATCCTTGCTCACGGTCTGGAGCCTGCCGGTTCCGTCCACGTGAGTGGGCGCCGGGATCGCCTGCCGTTTTTCGGCTCTGACCTTATAGGTCATCAACATGAACGGCGAGGGATAGCTCTGCTCGAAGTAGTCGGCGGCCGCTTCTTTTAGAATCGACGGCGCAAAGGGACGGAACAGCTCGCGGTGTTTGATGCGGCTGTTAAGGATATCTTTCATCTCCGGCCGCCTGGGATCCGCGACGATGCTGCGGTTGCCAAGAGCCCGCGGCCCCCACTCCGTCCGCCCTTGATACCAGCCGACGATTTTCCCGCCGGCAATGTGTTCCGCGGTAATCCGCACTAACTCCTCCTCCGGCAATTCCGCAATCCACAATCCGGCCGGCTCATGGCTAATAGCAGATGGCATATGGCTCCCGGTGGCGTATGGCTGATGGCTAATAGCAGATCGCGAATCCCTAATCGACCAATCCGCAATCCGCAATTCGCAATTCGAAATTCCGGCGAGCGCTTTGCGTATTTCTTGCTCGCCAAATTCCGGTCCCCAATACGAATGCTTCATCTCGAACGACCGCGGTTTGCGGAGGATCTGGTGCCAGACATAGAACGCCGCGCCGATCGCCAATCCCGAATCGCCCGCGGCGGGCTGGATATAGAGCGCCTCAAACGGAGTATGGTCGAGAATCTTGCCGTTCAATGTGCAGTTGAGCGCGACACCGCCGGCCATGCAGAGGTTGCGGCACTCCGTCTGATCGTGGAGCCTGTACAGGAGCGGGAGCATGACTTCTTCCAGGCGGGCCTGCATGGAGGCGGCGATGTTCTCGTGCCGTTTTTCCACCGGAGCCTTCGCCTCGCGCGCCGGGCCGAGCCTTTTTATAAGAAACTCGGAATATAGTTTTCCGAGCGACGGCGTCCCCTCGCGCCAGGTCATCTCGGGACCGGTTTTGTGATGAACGAAGTAGTCAAGGTTCAGAGCAAACCCCGGCACTCCGTTCGAAGGAGGTCCGACGATTTTCCGGAACTCCTTCTTGTAAGCCGGCTCGCCGTAGGCGGCCAGCCCCATGACTTTATATTCGTCGCCGTAATTCCAGAAGCCGAGATATTGCGTCAGCGCGGTATAAAAGATCCCGAGCGAGTGAGGGAACGCGATCGAACCTCGAACTTCCAACTTCGAACCCCGACCGGCGCCCCACATCATGCTGGCAAAATCCCCCAGGCCGTCCACGGAGAGAAGGGCCGCTTCTTCGAACGGCGAGACGAAAAACGAGCTGGCGAGGTGCGCCTGGTGATGCTCGACGTTGTGAGTGTCCGCTTTGATCGTCCCGGCGCTCACGTCCAACGCCCGACCGATTTCTTCTTTCACGGTGGCAAATTTGTTCCACGCGCCCAGGCGTTCGATCGCCAGGCGCGGGATCTTGATAGCGTACAGCGCTTTTCGCATCAGCCTCGCCCTGGGGTCCTTGGCGACGGCGATGTGGTCGATCTCGGCCGGCTTGATGCCCGCCGCCTCCAGACAATAAGCGACCGCGCGCGCAGGAAACCCTGCGCAGTGCTTGATGCGCGTAAAGCGCTCCTCCTCCACAGCCGCCACGAGCTGCCCGTCGACGACCAGCGCGGCCGAAGCGTCACCGTGATAAGCATTTATTCCTAAGATAATCATAGTGATAGAGATCAGAGATTGGATCTTTACCGCGCCAAAGAACCTCTTACTTGGCGGCCTTTGCGCCTTTGCGCGAGACAATTTTCTGAATTCGTCTTTTTCCAACAAACGCAAGACTTTATCGCGCCAAGACGCCAAGCACGCAAAGAAGAGATTGTTAATCGTGATATGACGGTCGGCTCCATTTATCGGGGCATGACGTTGAGCGGTTGGCGTTCATCAAGCCCGTTAACCGCTCGCGTGATGCCGTGTTTCATCAAAGCCTCTCCAAAATTGAGCAGAAATCCAAGCTTGTATCCTGTGAGACGAAGATACGTCTGGAGCTGCTTTTTGTGCGCGCTCGTAACTTGCTCAATTGATTTCAGCTCAAGAATTACTTTCCCTTCGACCACGATATCTGCCCGAAATGCCTGTTCAAACTTTATGCCTCGGAATTCGATCGAGACCGGTACCTGCCGCTCAACGCGAAGCCCGCGTTGCTGTAACTCATGTGCCAAGATGACTTCATACACCGTCTCCAGCAGTCCAACTCCCAACTCTCGATGGACAGTTATTGCGGAATCAACGATGACTTTTCCGATTTCGTTTTCAGTCATGCGCTGGCGTCCGGTTTACCTTTTGCGCGAGATGATTTTCAGTCTTTTTTCTTATCGCGCCAAAGAACCTCTTACTTGGCGGCCTTTGCGCCTTTGCGCGAGACAATTTTCTGAATTCGTCTTTTCCCAACAAACGCAAGACTTTATCGCGCCAAGACGCCAAGTTCGCAAAGGGAAGATGGATTACCTCGCGCCAACCTCAACCTAAACCTCAACCTGTTTTCCCCTTGGCGCCCTTTGCGCTTTGCTCTTACTGACCTCTGACTTCTGAC
>JBOHVS010000162.1:0-15606 GCA_050735975.1 Binatia bacterium
GCGCCAATGATCACCCCGCGATTGGCCAGTGTCAGTCCGAAAGAAGCCATTATCGAGATACTCCTTGCGCCCTCTATAGCACACGCATTATTGAATGCGAAGATGGGTCTTTCGATTTGACACCCCATGGGTTCCATGGTTGGTTCGTGTTGACCGGCCCGAAGAGACGGTTCCAAACGGTTACGATCGAAGGAGAGAACAATGAGTGTGGATTTTAGAGGCTACCTTGATTCTCTAAAAAAGAACGACGAGCTCGCTGTCGTTTCCAGGGCGACTGATCTGCGTGACGTGGCGGCTCTGGTACCGCAATCGGAGAAAGCCTTGTTGTTCACAAATGTTCATGGCTACTCAATACCGGTTGCATCGGGGTTACTACAATCGCGCCATCGCTTAGCGCTTGGCATGGACGTTTCCTATGAAAAGATCGAGGCCAGGCTGCGCGCTGCCATCGACCGTCCGTTGCAGCCCGAGCGGGTGAAGACGGCTCCTGTGAAAGAGGTAATACTTACAGAAGACCAGGTCGATCTCTATCAGCTGCCAGTTCCCGTCTTCTCGATCATGGACGGTGGGCCCATGATCACCGGCGGCGTCGTTATTGCGGAAGACGCGGAATACGGTATGAATGCCGGGATTTATCGTCTGATGCTCAAGGAAAGGAACGTCACGGGCATCGACATCGTTACACCCAATAACCTGAGAAAATTTGCCGAGCGGGCTTTACAGGCCAAGAGGCCTTTACCCATCTCGATCAACATCGGTACCCATCCATTCGAACTGATGGCCTCCACGTTCAAGGCTAATCTTGGCGTCAACGAGCTCACCTTCGCCGGTGGGCTGCGGGGGCATCCGCTTGCCTTGGCCGACGGCGAAACCATTCCGGTTCCCTGCATCGCCGACGCAGAAATCGTCCTGGAAGGGGAGATCCTGCCTGAGGGTTGGATTCATCCGGAAGGACCGTTCTGCGAGTTCAACAGGCTCATGGGCGGTATCCACCTCAATCCGCGCGTTCGGGTTAAAGCGATCATGCATCGCAAAAATCCAATCTATTACGCGCTGCACATGCCGTGGGAAAATATTTGGATGAGCGCGCCGATTTACGAAGCCGCCGGACGGCGGGTGCTTCACGAAGCAGGCGTGCAAGCGACGGCGATCAATCTCACGCCGGGCGGCTGCTGTCACTGGCACATCGTTGCAGCAATTAAGAAACAGCCCGGCGACGGCAAAAATGCTATCTTGGCGCTGCTCTCCATTGCGGACATCAAACACGTGACGGTCGTCGACGACGATATCGATGTTTTCGATCCGACCGATGTGGAGTGGGCCGTGGCTACTCGCGTCCAGGCGGACCGCGATGTGCTGATCGTTTCTAACGCTCGATCCAAGCCGCTCGACCCGTCGCTTCCGCCAGTGGCTGGCGGCATTCCGACTACGGCGAAGATGGGTATCGACGCAACGATCCCGGAGAACGTGCCCCGGAACCGTTACAATCGGATAGTCTATTTCAATGAAAACAAGGTTAAGCTGCCTGATTACCTTGGACCGGCTGAGGGTCGGGTCGAACAGGCTGGGAAGGTCAAACCGGCTGAAACTACCGAGGCAATGGCGGAAAAAATTTTTTCCGCCATCAGTAAGTCACGCTATTTTTTCGCTGAGTTGCTCGAACGCTTTCCGCAGCACGACTTTCGAACGCTTGCCGAGGCCGTGGGACTCCTCCATGAAAGAGGAAAAATCGTCCAAGACTCCGACGGCAAGTACCAGATCAAGAGCTAGCTAGGCCAGACATTGACCTCTTGGGGCACCTTGAAGTTTTGCTTCGAAGGGCGCCTTTCTAGACGCAAGCACAACGACCCGACCCTGATATTTTGTCGCGACTTTGCGACAGAACGGCAGAACCGTGTCCCGCAACTGTGACACGTACATAGTCTCTCCTCGTTTTTATCTCATCTACTTTACCGGCATATGTTTTGCTCGTGACGCGAATGACTGAACCAGCGGGCAAATATTCGTGCTCGCTGTCGAGACTCAAAAAAGAGGAGGGTTTGTTTGTATGTTCATCAGGAAGCATGGAAAAGTTTATAGTTTTTTTGCCGTCACGATGTTGATGGCGGTTCTAATTGGCTGCCAAGCCATGACCGGTAAAAGCGCGGGGCAAAACGTCGATGACGCAACCATCACAGCGTCCGTAAAGAGCACACTTGTCGCGGACAAAGCGGCGAATCTCACGCGTGTGGATGTTGACACTAACAGAGGTGTGGTCTCGCTCAACGGCGTAGTCGAATCGGCGGAGCAGAAGTCGCGCGCCGAGCAGCTCGCGCGCCGTGTTGATGGTGTGAGAAAAGTGGTTAACAACTTGCAAGTTCAAAAGCGCGGCTGATTTGGCGCGTAGATCAGCTTGCAATGTTGTGGAGTGGAATTCTGCCACGTGAGCGTCTCAAGGATGCACCAGCGCACTTATCGTTTTTGGGACAAACTGCGAGTGAACGGCAAAAAAGGTCCATAATTTCAGCCGAGACCGTTTTTCGATCGCGTGGCATAGTCCTTGCGCCTCCCTCATGCCGAGCGTAGCGCAAACTATTCGAAGGAAAGGGGAGAATATGAAGCAGAAACTTTTATCGATTTCAGTATTGACAGCAGCCTGGCTGGGCTTTAATGCGGGCCCGATCTGGGCGCAAGCATCCGGTGGAACACCAGGCGGCAAAAGCGGCGGATCGAGTTCGAAGGAGTCGCCCACAAAGGGGGCCGTAGGCTCGTTGGGTGAATCACAATCCACCGAGAAACCAGGCTCCAGCCAAGGGATGGGCACCTCTCAAGACAAATCAGTTAGCGGGGCGAAAGGCGGGGGCCAAAAATGGGCTGCGCAAGACGTAAAGCAAGCTCAAGAGGCTCTGAAGAGTGCGGGACATGATCCCGGCCCGATCGATGGAATTATGGGTCCTCAGACCCGGCAGGCGATTAGAGCCTTTCAAGGCCAGAGCGGGCTTAAAGAAACCGGCACACTCGATGCCGAAACGGCACAGAAGCTGGGAGTTGAAAAAGGCGGCTCCGCTTCCGGGCCTTCTTCCGGCGAAAAAGGGAGTTCCTCAGCCGCAGGAAAAGAATCTGGCGGCGCGGGCAAAGGTCAAAGTTCTTCAACTCAAAAAGAATCTTCACCCATGGGCAAATAGCTTTACTTGCGTTGCGCTCGAGATGGCGAGGGGAGAATACTTGGGTTCTCCCCTCGTGGGGCAGAGTTGGCTCTATGCCAACGCTGCCGTTTTTTTAGTGAGTTCCGATCCAACATCGTCCTGCTCATCGCTCGCAGCTTTTCCGTTTGAGATGTGCGGTTTCCATGCTGGAGTGATGCTCTGAAACCCGACTGCCGTGAATGCGGCTCCTCAAATTGTAAGATCAGCGTAGAGAAGCCGGTGAAAGAGGTGTTCTCCACGCTCACGACGGGCCGATAGTCGCCCGGGCGCATAAGCGCGTGACGCAAGGCCGCGCTGGACTGAGTTGCAGATCGCTGCATCTTCGTCCTGGATGCGCTGGCTGATCGCGATACTTGCGGCATTATGCTCGCGAGCTTGGTCCGAATTGTTCGCAAAGTAAAAATCGAAGATAACCTCGGTGCGATCCACGTCGAGCGCGCAGACGAGATTCGTGTCCATAACCCCGTCGGACCAGTTGACCATCAGATTGGGATAGATCCACAAATAGACTGCGTGGCCCTTGCGAAGCACGCCCGTCTGCGCATCAGCTCGTTCGTTGACGATCGGACTCGACTGCAGGCAACACCGCTCACCGATCTCGATCGTGTACTTGCTGTAATCGAGAACGCTGTTCAGGCCGCCGTGAAGATGAGGGATGTGATAGCCGCCGTCGAGATAGTTGTCGATAAAGACCTTCCAGTTACAGCCGAGCGTGTAACGCCGTTGCTCCACCCAGTGGAGGTTTTGGAACTCCAAACGCTGCATCCGCTCGATGAGATCGACGCCCAAGAAGTCTTCCAATGATGGACCCTTTCGCTCGAGCTTGACGAATAGCCATTTCTCCCATGAAGCAGTCTGAACCGGGATGAGACCGTTCGCCGACGGATCGAAGTTTCGAACGCCGGCGAAATCCGGCGTTCCTTTCAACTCTCCTTCCAGAGCATACGTCCACCCGTGGTACGGGCAGCGGAGGTATTCAGTTCGCCCTTCGGGCTCGGTGATGATCGCCGCACCCTTGTGACGACAGACGTTGAAGAATCCGCGCAGAACACGGTCATTGCCTCTGGCAATTAGGATCGGCTCTCCAGCCAAGTCATTGGCGATGTATTGACCCGGATGGTGAAGCTGATCGGCGCGCCCGACCATCTGCCACGAGCGCGTAAAGACGGTTCGTCGCTCCAGCTCTAGAATCCGGGGATCGATGTACCAGGCGGTCGGCGGCCCGCACGCCTCTGCCAGCGGCGCGGCTGGATTGTAGCCTTCAACGATGTCTTTGAGGGAGCTCTTCATTCTCGTCGAGAAATTTGCGCGCGAGTAAGGGCAAAATCCCCGCGCGGCATCCTTACCTTCAATCCTGTCTCCCACCAAAAGGGCAGGGGGACTGTAAGTGGAGAAGGAACAATTCAAACGCAAATAGGAATCACTCGACTAAGCCGGCCTCATCGCTCTCTGCTGCTCGAGGCCTTTTGCATCCGATGACGGCTCTACGTAGAGAAGGTAGTCGGCGAACCCATGCCCAGGTCGTCTAAAGCTAGAGTGGCAGCTTGTAGAAGCGCTCGGCGTTGCGGTAAAGAATCGCCGCCTTGTCATCCTCGGTGATCTCGGCGCTCTCCATGAGCTCCGCTATGTCATGTTTGCAACTCTCGTTCGTGACCTCGTGGGGAAAATCGGAAGAATAGATGAAGGGCTCGTTGCCGACAACCTTGATCGCGAACGGCATGGTCAACTCCTCCGTCTCGCAGCCGAGGAAGAAACGGCCCTCTTTGATCTGCTTTTGGATGTATTCTTGCGGCGCCTCGCCTTCCCGCACTCCGAACTCTTCGGGAGGAATGTACTGGAAGTGGGTCTCATGCGACGCATGAAGCCGCTCGAGCAGAAGCAGCAGCCAGGCGACTCCCCCCTCCAGGAACGCGATGCGGATGCGCGGAAATCGGTCGAAAATGCCGTTGTAAACGATGTTTGCGCAGTTGATGGTGAGGCCCCAGGGATGGCCCAACGCATGCACCGGTACATACATGTTCATATGGTCCATGCCGAACCGGTCGTGCGCTCCGCCGTGCACGGCCAGGGGGCAGCCCAGTCGATCGGCCTCGGCATAAACCGGCCAATACATCTTGGAGCCAAGCGGCGCGGGGAGGCCGTTCGATGGCATCATCGCGCCCAGCATGCCGAGTTCAGTCACCACCCGCCGCAACTCCTTTGCGGCTTCCTCCGGGTCTTGCATGGGGATAATGGCCATTCCTTTGAAGCGCGGGTTGAACTTTAGGTAGGTGTGGTAAAGCCAATCGTTATAAGCCCGTGAGGCTTCCACCGCGTAGTCGAGACTCACGATCTTGCCGTAGGCAAGAGCCGTGGTCGGGTAGAGCACGGTCCATTCGATGCCGACGTCGTCGAGAAAATCGAGCCAGCCCTCGGGCCCGACTCCGGGCCGCCCGTCACGCTGCGGCGGCGTCTCGACTGCCCGGGCGGTGTGGAGATGATCGAGCGGCGGAAAGACAACGCCCTTGCGTTGCGCGATCTGCCGATAGGGGGAAGACATGTGGGCGATGATTCCCGCGGTGTCCTCCATAATGTGGCCGTCGCCATCGATAATTCTGGTCGCAACTCGACTGCTCATCCGCGCATACCTCCTAATTCATTTCACTTTAGCAGGCTGCTGAAAAACCTTCTCGGAGTCCTTCGACTGGGCTCAGGACGAACGGAGGGATTTTGATATCATTGATGAATTCCGTTCACCTTTTTTCAGCAACCTGCTAGTACTACTGTGTCATAACCCGTCGTCCGCCCTTCGACAAGCTGGACGAACGGCTAAGGAACCGAATTTCGACGTGTTGTCGTCCGTTCGTGGTGAGCCCGTCGAACCATGAACGGACTTCTGACACAGTAGTGCTAGACTAGTGTTCAAGCGCGGTGGTAAAACCGCGTATTTATCTTAACTCCATATAGCCGGATCTATCGACTTGTTCAAGGAAGCGGATACCTCGCGTTCGAATCGCAGATCGCTTTTTCTTCGTGCCGGCGGGTGGTTACGTCTCTCCTCGCGCCGGATACCGCTGGCCTCTTACCTAATCGGAATTCATGAGTTATGCTGGCAACCGCGTGAGCGAACATGGTGTCGAGTAAGCTATTTTCCACTCATCGTCCCAATCCCGGGAGAAGCCGGCTGCAAAACCCGCCGGTGAAGGTGTTGAGGTTGTCCAGTCTTCTGTTGGTCTTTGCGATTGCGCTCGCTCAAATCGGATGGTCCCGCGAAGCCCGGGTCAGTCAACCCGCTAAACCGAAGGTCTCGTTTCAGCAATTCATGCTAAAGAACGGGCTGAGAGTGATCCTTTCGGAGGATCACACGACGCCAACCTACTCGGTTTCCGTTACTTACAATGTCGGATCGCGTGATGAGCGTCCGGGTCGAACCGGGCTGGCTCATCTGTTTGAGCATATGATGTTTCAAGGTTCGGCAAACGTGGGCAAGGGGGAGCACTTCATTTTGGTTGCAAACAACGGTGGTAGCGCCAACGGCACCACCAACGCCGAACGGACCAACTACTTTGAAACGTTACCCGCGAACCAGCTGGAACTAGGAATCTTTCTGGAGGCTGACCGGATGCGCTCGCTCGAAGTCACGCAGGCCAATCTCGATAACCAGCGCCATGCGGTGCAGGAAGAACGCCGGCTGAACGTCGACAACCGGTCCTATGGAAGAACCTTTGAAGCCGTTATTGAAACAGCGTATGACAACTTCGCCTATAAACACGCTACGATCGGTTCGATTGAGGATCTGAACAGCGCGAGTCTCGAAGACGCGCGCCGGTTTTTCCGGACTTATTACGCGCCGAACAACGCGGTGCTCACAGTGGTCGGCGACTTTCAGACCGAGCGGGCTTTGGCGCTGATCAAGAAATATTTTGAAGAGATCCCGTCACACGCGCCGCCTCCGGTGCCCGACGTGAGTGAGCCGGGGCAGACGACCGAACGGCGAAGAACAATCGAAGACGCTTTCGCCCAAGCGCCGCGTATCGACATTGTTTATAAGACCGTGCCCGGGAATACGCGCGATTGGTATGCGCTCAGGGTACTGGGCCAGATTACGGCCGGCGATCTCTCGTCGCGTCTTTACCAGAAACTGGTCAAAGAACTGGAGATGGCTATCAGCGTTTCCAGCGGGCCGGATGAGCGTCGTGGCACGTCTTTGTTCTGGGTATCGCTGGTTCTCCGGCCCGATACGATTCTTTCGGACCTCGAAAGGATCGTGTACGAAGAGATCGAACGGCTGAAGAATGAACCCGCCGCCGATTGGGAGTTAGATAAGGTTCGCACGAAGCTGCGGCGGCAACAAGCCGAGAACCTCTACAGGACGCGCTCTCGCGCCAACGCCCTTGGCCACTATGCCGTCTACTACAACGAACCGGGCCTGATCAACACGGTTTTCGATAAACTCGCGGAGGTGGAAAAAGCCGATCTTCAGCGCGTTGCCAGCGCCTACCTGCGAGAGACAAACAGGACCGTAGTCACGACTCTGCCGAAGTCGAAGATCTCCTCAAACGCACAAGTCGGCGGCTGACTTGTGCGTTTGAAGGATTAATTATGAGATGACCACAACGCTGCTCGGAAGTATTCTTTCATCCTTCCGCTTTTCTTTTTCGTTAGGCTGGAGGCTTTTTGAACTGGATGGCGCGCGACTACGCGCCCTTCTCGCCTTGTTAACGGCAGCCTCCATTGCCGCCCCGCCGTTGGTCGCCGGACAGGACTCTGCGATCGTTCCACAGAGTAAAGTCGAGCGCAAAAACAAAGCGCCGGTCTCGAGTGAGACCCTTCGTGTCCGTCTACCGAAACCGGTAGAGGCAAAACTCGCCAACGGACTCACGGTGCTGGTCGTGGAAGACCATCGTCTACCCACCGTCGTTGCCGAGTTGCATATTCGCGGGGCGGGCGCGCTTTTCGAACCGGCTATTTTGCCCGGCCTGGCCGCTGCTACGGCGCAGATGCTTCGAGAAGGCTCGAATAAGCGAACCAGCAGACAAATCGCCGAGGAACTCGATCGCCTTGGGGCATCGGTGGGGGCGGGGGCAAGTTTCGGCTCGGTCGAAACCGTCTTCAGCGCGTCCGGTCTAAGCGAGAATTTCGACGGCTGGTTTGCCGTGGCATTAGATATGCTGTTGTATCCCAGCTTTCCCGCGAGGGAGCTGGATCGACTCAAAAAGCGAGCCAGAGTGCAACTGCGCCAGCAGCGAGCCAGGGCCCGGTTCCTTGCCGGCGAGAGATTTAATCGCGCCGTGTTTGGCAGCCATCCCGCCGCCGTTGTGACCCCCACACTGGAATCGATCAACGCGCTGACGCCGGACCTGCTCGCCAAATGGCACCGGGAGCGCTATGCGCCCGATCGCTCAGTGTTGGCGATTGCCGGTGACGTCTACGTGTCTGAACTAATTCCGAAATTGGAAAGATGGCTCGCGGACTGGCAAAATGCGGGCGGCAAGCAAGGGATGCCTCCCAATCCTGTTCCTGTCTCCGCGCGAAAAATTTATCTCGTGGACCGGCCGAACTCGGTGCAGACGACCTTGACCGTGGGTAACATCGCGGTCGACCGCCGTAGCGAAGACTTCGTGTCGATGGTCGTGATGAATAATTTGCTCGGCGGCGGTCCCGCCGCCCGGCTCTTCCTGAACTTGCGCGAAGAAAAAGGCTACACGTATGGCGCCTACAGCGGCTTTACGGCAGTCGAATATCCCGGACCGTGGAGCGCCGGCGCTGATGTGCGCACCGAGGTAACCGAGGGCGCTCTCACAGAGCTGCTGAACGAGATCCGGCGCATTCGCGATACGAAAGTGGGCGAAGCGGAACTCGCGGCAACGAAGCATGCGGTGGTCGCGCGCTTTGCCCTCGCTCTCGAACAACCGAGCCGCCTGCTCGGCTTCGCGCTCACGCGCAAGCTTTACAAGTTGCCGGACGACTACTGGGACACGTATCCTGCGAAGGTGGCAGCGGTGACGGCAGACGACGTACAGCGCGTGGCGCGTAAATACTTAGATCCGGAGGCGATACAAATCGTCGCGGTCGGTGACAGCCGGAAGATTAAACCGGGACTGGAGAAATTCGGAAAAATAGAAGTCTACGACATCGATGGCAAAATCATCCCATAAACACCGGCGGCACCGTATCCGGACCACCGCCAACCAGCGGAAGTTGTGCTGCAAGGCCTACCGCGCCATTGTCATTCTCTAACCTATGAAACGGCTGTGTTCCTGCGAGACTCGGGCCGGGTCTACTGCCCATAATGCCGCCCGGAGCGTCTTTTTTCTATACGTTTTCGTTGTTATTTGTGGTTAAATCGCTGCAGCTGCAGGTATGCGAGAGCAGCTCATTAACCGACTCTTTTATTGCGTTGGCAAAAGCTTTCAGCTAAAAAAATTGGCTTGCGCGTTTTAGGGCGGATTATTTTTTCTCCGGAGGGTTTTATGGCAGAAGAAACACCAGAACAGAGATTGGCTCGCCTCGAGGCTGAGAACCGGGCGCTACGCGAACAGGTAGAGCAACGAAGGCCGGGTCAGTTGCGCATGAAGGTAAGCGAAAAAGGGGCCCTCTCGGTCTACGGCCTTGGCAGATTCCCCGTGACTCTTTACAAAGAGCAGTGGATCAGGCTCCTCGATTACACCGATGAGATCAAGTCGTTCCTCAAAGAGAACGATCGTCTGTTGAAGGCCAAACAAACGTCAGAATAAACCGAGGAGCAAATGCGCTGCAATCCGCCTGGGTCATCGAGCGCTTAGCAGCGCGTGCCCCTGAATGGAGGAAATGTTAAACACGTAGCTAAACAGGATCAATGAAGAGACAATGAGCAAAAAAGCGCATAGAACCTTCTCTCTCAATGGCAACTGCCGCCACATCCCGGGGGCGTCGAGGGTTGCGGAGAGATAGACGGTCGCCGTAAAACAACTAAGCAACAGGAAGACGAGGATTGTGGAGTCCTTCATTACTCCTCCATTACTCCTCAAACGCTTCACTCGTTTTTTGGAGTTACTCGGCCGCTCCCACTTTCGGACGCCAACTGCTGAACCGGCGTTCCAATCTTGATATCAGCTCCATCGAAATCATGCCGCTGATCGCGAAGACCAAGACCCCGACGAATACTTTATCGGTCTGAAACGTCGCGCCGGCGACAGTAATCATGAAACCAATGCCCGCAGTAGCAGCGTAAAGCTCGCCAACCATGACTCCAACCAACGCTCTGCCGACCCCCAATCTGAGCCCGCTGATAATGAACGGGACCGTGGACGGCATCACGACGGTTCTGAAGATCTGCCACTCCGAAGCCCCGAAGCTTCTGGCGGCATTGAGAAGGTTGTGCGGCGTCGTTTTGACTCCATCGCGAGCGTTGATCAAAATCGGAAAAACGGCGCCCAGAAAAATAATGCCGACTTTAGAGATAATGCCGATACCCAGCCAAATGATCACCAAAGGCAAAAGGGCAACGCGGGGCGTCGAGTATAAGGAGTTGACGAAGGGATCAAACAAGTAGCTCATCCTTTTGTACCAGCCCGTTGCGATGCCAAAGGGAATACCGACAACGGCTGACAGGAGGAATCCCCAGAAGAACTCGATTCCGCTTACCCTTAAATCATTCCAGATTTCCCCAGAGCTGAACAGCTGGTGAGCGGCGTTCAGTATTAGGGAAGGCGCGCTCATAAACATCGGGTTGATCAGTTGAAAGGTATTCCCGACAAGCTCCCAGACGGTCAAGAAGACGATGACCGCGCTTGTCCCCAGAATTTTCTTTTCCTGATTGAGATAGAATTTATAAAGTCTCGAAGCCTCGGCGACTCTTACATCCAACAGAATTTCGCCTGGAGCTGCTGAATTTTGTTCCGCCATGCTACTGCCCTCCGTTTGTCATTTGGTCTTCATCCGGTCTCGTTTGCCGCGTGAATTTACCATCCATGTGCAGAGTTGCCAGTCAGCGTGCGGTCGCTTGCGGTTGGCCTTCAGCGACGCTCTATCGCTCCGGGATAATATCGTATTACGATATAAATCAGAAACAGGGTCTGTCGTCAAGACCGTAAGAAATCGCCGTGATCCGTCGATAAGGGCTTTAACCGGATGTGTTTGTTGACTAAACTCATCTTATTAGCTCGAGGGGGCGGGACTGTTTACACGTCACACTGCGGGGAGGCGAAAGCTCTAAACCATTCGGCCAACAGTGCCGGGGAGCATCGAGGAGGGGGGAGATGGCACGCGAAATTTTCAAGATCGTGATTGTCGCCGGTTTAATGTCAGGTGCGCCGCTGCTGTCGCAGGCGCAGGCGCCGCGCTCGCCCACGCCGGCGCCGGTGAAGGGGGCTGTTCAAGCCCAGACCGTGGCCCGTGGAATTGAGCATCCCTGGGCGCTTGCGTTCCTCCCTGACGGGCGCATGCTCGTGACGGAACGACCGGGGCGGCTGCGCATCGTCGCAAAGGACGGGAGAATATCCGAACCGCTTGCCGGCGTGCCAAGGGTCTTGGCGCGCGGGCAGGGCGGCCTTCTCGATGTTGCCCTGGACCCCCGCTTTGCCGAGAACCGGTTGATTTATCTTTCCTACGCGGAGCCCGGCGAGGCTGGCAAGGCCGGGACTGCCGTCGCGCGTGGACGGCTCGGGGACGATCGGCTCGATGACGTCCGGGTGATTTACCAACAGCAGCCGAAGGTGGAAGGCTCGAACCACTTCGGATCGCGCCTGGTGTTCGCCCGCGACGGAACGCTCTTTGTCACTCAGGGCGACCGCTTCAGCTACCGCGACCGCGCCCAGGATCTGTCGGTCGGCTTGGGCAAAATCGTGCGGATCAACCGGGACGGCTCGGTACCGCGCGACAATCCTTTTGTCGGCCGCAACGGAGCGCGGCCGGAGATTTGGTCGTACGGCCATCGTAACATCCAGGCAGCAGCGCTCCATCCGCAGACCGGACAGCTCTGGACCGCGGAGCATGGGGCGCGTGGCGGTGATGAGCTGAATCGGCCGCAGGCCGGCACAAACTACGGCTGGCCGGTCATCACCTACGGCGTCGACTATTCGGGTGCGAAGATCGGTGAAGGCACGGCAAAGCCGGGGATGGAGCAGCCGGTCTACTACTGGGATCCGGTCATCGCCCCCTCCGGCATGACCTTCTACACCGGCGATGCATTTCCCGACTGGAAGGGAAGCGTCCTCATCGGCTCGCTCAATCCGGGGTTGCTCGTGAGGCTGACACTGAAGGACGGCAGGGTCGCTCGAGAAGAGCGTTACCTGGCGGACCTGGGGGAGCGCATTCGCGAGGTGCAGCAGGGAGCCGAGGGGTTTCTTTACCTCCTGACCGACAGCCGCGACGGGCGTATTCTTCGGGTTACGCCGGCAACATCGCGCTGACTAATCGCGAGAACGCCCGAACCCGTCGCTGCCGCGGCATGTTTCGAGCCTTCCGATACACGCCTTTGGCAATTTCAGCGTTAGAGGGTAGAATGTGAGTTCTTTAATGATGCGTCGCTGAAATATGCGGACCCGTGACAAACTTGTAGTTGTCCTGTTCACAGTCACTCTGGCATTGGGAGGTGTCATTCTCTTGCACTCCAGGGAGAATGACGACGCTATACGTCGTTTTCGGTCGTTCTTCTCCAACCCTCCGGCGCGGAGCTTTCCGGATATCCCGGCATTCATAGGAGATCCGGGTAGTCTCTGGTATGGCGGTATCTCCTTGGTTGCGATCGTTATGATGGGGCTTACGTTCAGGCTCGCTCGCGGCGGCCGGCTAAAGATGCTCGGGGAGAGACCGGCGGAGCCGGAGACTACTGAGCCGCCGGCGGAGAAGTTGCTGAGTGAGCGCGCGTTGAAGGAGAAAAGCGCGCGACAGGCAAACGACGCGCCTTCCGCGCAGGATCGGGAAGGAAGCGCGCGCAGGGTTAAGGCGCTGGAAACCGCATTGATCGAGAAAGAGGAACTCTTGCAGCGCCGCGATGGAGAGTTAGAGGACCTGCAGTCCAAGGTAGCCGCTCTTAGAGAACGAGCGCGGGAGGCGGAGTCGGCCAGGAGAGAGGGGGAAAGCGCGCTGCGGGAAGAGCTTGAAAACAAGACCGATCTACTGCAGGCGAAAGGCCTTGCCGCCGATGAGCTGGAGAAGAGCTTGCGTGAAGAAATCCGTTCGCTGGAGAGTCAGATTCGCGAGAAAGACGAGCTTCTAAAAAGCCGCGGCCAAGAGGTGGAGGCGCTCAGGGCCGAGCTGAATACGGTGACGGAACAACGAAGCGGCTTGGCGTCCGCTAAAAAAGAAAGCGTGGATTTGCTGCGCGACGACCTCAGGAAAAAAACGGCGGCTATGGCGGCAAAGGACTCTCTCATGAGGGAGCTTCAAGAGAACGCGAGAAAAACGGTCTATGCGCTAAAAAGTCAACTCGATCAGCGAGAAAGGCTTCTAAGCACGCGCGATCGAGAACTGGAAGCGCGTAAATCTGAAATCAATGTTCTTACGGCGCGGCTGCGCGAGTCGCGGGCCGGGGGACAGGCGGAGCATTCGCTGCAGGCAAAACGCCCGTCACAGGCAACCGATGTTAACCCAGCAACGCCGGAGGGCGGATCGAGGAGCGTTCAAGATCTTCAGAGATTACTGGGCGAGAAAGAAGAGCTGTTAAAGACCCGCGATCGTCGCATTGAAAGGCTGGACGTAGAACTCAAAGAAAAGAGAACCCAGCTCGCCAGGCATGAAATCGAGATTCGTCAGTCTATGGAACGACGGGATCTGTGGAAACGAAGGTTCGCAAAGTTAGGCATTCCGCTCAAAGATTGAGAGCAATTTCTGGTATCTTACACCGGGGCCTGAGCGTCACGAGTCCCGCCTTCCACCTTTCTCAGGAAGCGGTCTTTTAGATCGGACCACTACAAGTTCTTGTTGAAGAAGTTTCTGACCCTGCTCTGGTAATCGGAACCCAGTTGACCGTGGGCAAAGTCCTCATTGAACGAAAATTCGGCCCTGGGATTGTTTGCCAGCGCTTTCTGCAATGAGCGGGCGTGGGAAAAGGGGATCACTGCATCGGCAGACGAATGGGTCAAGAGAATAGGGATGCGGGTATGGCGAATTCGTTCCGCCGGTGAGACATCGCTCAGGTCGATCCCGAGAAAAAGATTGGCCCAGAAGCCGACAAGGTAGGCGAGAGGATAATTGACGAGCGGAATTCGAAAGAGCTGCAAAGCCATTTCTGCGAGACTCGCGTAACTCGATTCGGAAACGACCGCTCCGATTTCGGGAGCTTTCTCGATCGCCATCAAAGCCACCGCGCCGCCCATCGAAAACCCCCATACACCCACTTCTTCTATCCCTCTGCTTTTGAGAAATTGAATGGCCGCCAGAAGATCTTCGACCTCCTTCGCGCCAGCCGTGGAATAGCTTCCCTCGCTTTCCCCCAGATAGCGGAAGTCGAACAACAGAAGATTGAAGTCTTCATGCAGAAAGGCCAAAACCGGCAGGATATTTCCCTTGTCCGCAGGATACCCATGAAGCAGGATCAACGTCTTCCCGGCCGGCTTAACGGAAGGGATATACCAGCCGCGAAGGGTGAGGCCGTCCGCCGTTCTGAACGACACGTCCTCGTAACGCATCTTTAGATCGCGCGGGGTAAGCGGGGAAACAATCTTCGGCGGGCGAATGGAAATGTAGAAACCCCAGAGGCTGAGAATGACCAGAACCGAAACAGCGATAAGAACGACGCGGAAGATCGTTGCGCCCATCTTCAGTCGCATTGCCGCCAACCGCTAGCCGTTTTTGAAAACGATATCAGCCGTCGTCTTCGGCATCGCCGGCTCCGGGATATGGGATTTGTACTACCATGCTTAAAAGTTCTCGCAGCTTGCGCAAATTTTCTGGCCGGTCTGTATTTCTTGGACCACAGGCGTTGACTCATATCATCGTCTGTCCTGAGCAAAGTCGAAGGGATGCCAAGAACGCTAAGAAAGGAATCAATTTTTCTTGGCGCGTTTTGCGCCTTCGCGCGACTCACTCCGGCTTGGTTGCGACTCCCCCATAACTATTTTAATGGACACGATGCTGCAAGCCTAAAATTCAATCGGCAAACGGAAAAATTCGGACCTTTCTCCATTGCCTGATGTCTCATAAAATCCCGCCAAATATAACCTGTCCAAAATTGACTTCCGTAAATTCAAACTATGCCGGCTCGGAAAAACTTGTTTGCAATAAACAAGGTCATATGTAATCTTATATGTTATAATTTATGGTAGACTCTACACAATCAATTAGGGTATGCCTATGGTAAAACATAGAGCCAAGAAAATCATCCAAGTCCCGATAGAAGACGAGCTGCTAAAACGTATCGATGCCACGGCCGGCGTGGTCGCCGAAAGCCGCGCCGGTTTTATTCGTGAGGCCTGCCAGCAGCGCTTGAAAAATTTGCGGGCTAAAGAGTTGGACCGGT
>JBOHVS010000163.1:0-4417 GCA_050735975.1 Binatia bacterium
TCCGGTCATTTACGAAGACGCAGTCGCCGGGCTTAACCGTTTCGCCCAAGCCATCGGTCACCTGGATGCGCCGCTACCCTATGAGCAGGTCGTAGCCGTTCGCTTCCGCGACCTGTGGCGTTCCTGAGAAAGCACCCCGCCCGATTTCACCGCGGAGGTCACGAAGAGCACGAAGTTGAAGAGTATAAACTGTCCGTACCCTTCGCGTCCTTCGTGTGCTCCATGGTGAAAACTCTCTTAAATAAGCGCTCTGCGTCCCTGTGGTGAACATGACTCCGGAGAATTTCTGGAAAACCATAGACAGGCCGATTATCGGTTTGTCGCCCATGGATGGCGTCACCGACGCCTCGTTTCGGTTTATCACCGCCAAGCACGGCGGCCCTGATGTTGTCTTTACCGAATTCGTGAACGTCGAGACCGCGTTCTACGCGCCCGACACTCTCATCAAAGATCTGACCTATTCCGAGATCGAGCGTCCGGTGGTTGCCCAAATCTATGGCCATACGCCGGAAATGTTCTACAAGGTCGCTCACATCGTGTGCGAGCTCGGGTTCGATGGTTTGGACATCAACATGGGGTGCCCGGCGAAAAAAGTAGCCGCCAAAGGCAGTGGAGCCGCTCTGATCCTGAATCCGGAGTTAGCTCGGTCGATTATCCGATCGGCAAAGCAAGGCATCGATCACTGGTTGGCGGGGCAAACTCTCAACGATCTAAACATTAATCCGGATTTGATCGACAAGATCAGAGCTTCGAACCGGCTGAGGACCGGGCTGGAGCCCCCTCCTCGCCGTTTTCGCATTCCCGTTTCCGTCAAAACTCGAATCGGATATGACAAAGTCGTCGTCGATGAGTGGATCGGAACTCTTCTGGAGGAAGGACTATCGGTTATCTCCGTCCATGGCCGAACGCTCAAACAAGGCTACAAGGGAGACGCGGATTGGGGAGCCGTCGCGCGAGCAGCCGATCTTGCCAGAAATTCACCAACCTTGATCCTCGGCAACGGCGACCTCCGCGATATGCGGGACGTCTACCGTCGCGTTCCAGAGACCGGCGTCGATGGGGTTCTTCTCGGCCGCTCTGCGCAGGGGAATCCGTGGATCTTCAGGATCAAGGAGCAGGTCAAAGAGGCTTTGCGCTCGAGCGCTGTCGTTGATCTTCGTCAGCGTCCCCTCACCTTGCTGGAACGGTTCAGGGTTATCCTGGAGCACAGCCATCACTTCGAGAAACACTGGGGGCCGCAGAGCTTTGCCGGCATGCGAAAACATCTGGCGTGGTATTGCCACTCATCGCCCGGGGCGGCGGAACTCCGATCTCGGATGGTTCGGACGAACAGCGTCGGCGAAGTCGTCGAATGTCTCAGGAATTACGCCGCGTTCATCGCTGCCGATTTTGCGCCAACGGAGCAGGCTTTCCGCGAACACGATTCACGAATCGGGTCCGCTTTCACCTCACCATGAGACTCATCCTCGCCTCGACATCGTCCCGCCGTCGAGACATACTGGCGCTTCTCGGCTTGCCGTTCGAAGTGATCGCTCCGGAATATAAAGAACTCCCGTTGCCCGGCCGCCCACTCGATAAAGAAGTTCTGGAGTTTGCGGTCGGAAAAGCCGAATCCGTCGCCAGGGACAATCCTCAAAGCATCGTCATCGGCAGCGATACGATGATTCTTCTGGATGGACGAAAGATCGGCAAACCCGACGGTTTGGACGACGCGAAAGAAATTCTCCGCTCTCTTTCGGGCAAGACGCATCGAATCTTTACAAGTGTCGCGATCCTCGATGGGTTAAGCCGCCCGAGCGTCAATGCGGTCGAAGAAGTCTCTGTCCGCATGCGCGCCTACTCGGACGAGGAGATCGAGCGCTACCTTTCCGCCAACGAATCTCTCGATAAAGCGGGCGCCTATTCGATTCAAGGCAAGGGCCGCGCTCTGATCGAATCGATCCGCGGTGATTACCTCGCGGCGGTCGGACTGCCGTTAAAGCCGATTGACGGTTATCTCACAAGCCGGGGCATCATGCTTTCGGTGGACGTCGAGAAACTCTACTCCGACAAAGCTTTCGCCAATTGGCGGAGCTTCTAATCCGGCAAACGACGAAAATCCTGCTGCGTAACCTCCGCCCAAGACTTCACCGGCAAAGCGCCTTTATGGACCGCGTTTCTTAAGTCGGCCACATGTCGAGAACGACATCGATGCGGTTGCCCTGAGGATCGATAATATAGTTTTCGGCATGCCGGCCGGGCGCAGTTGCGCCCTTATGGACGGGAGTGATGGCGTTGATCGTATCGAGCGATGGAACCAAAAAACCAAAATGCCAGATGCCGTTCGGCCGATCGCCTTTGTTTGCGTTGATGGCGAGATGCACGAAGCCATCGGTCATGTAAATGCTGCTCTTGTTGCCGCGCGGATTCTTCCTCACGACCCTTAGACCGAAGGTTTTCTCGTAAAACGAGCTGAGCTGGTCCGGATCCTCCGAGCGTAGAGCGATGTGTCTGATCTGCATTTTGTCCGGCATAAACTTCTCCTTTCAGGCTGGATAGCAAGGATAATAGACAAGAAACCCAATCCCCTGTCAACGAAGAATCAGCGGTCCAGCTTTGCCCTGTTTCCAGCCGGCACGCTGGGTATAAGGCGACACCAGGGGACAAAGAAAGGTATCTTCTGGAATTATGCCGCTAGGTTGTCTTGCGGCATTCCGGTCCGATCAGTATTTTTCCGCTTTCCAGGGCCTAAGATTTGTCATTTCCACGTTTCGGGAATTCCCGAAACGTGGAAGGATCGGCGGATGCCCCTTGCTCTGCTCTGCGTCTCCGCGGTAAATTTTGGCGCCTCATTTTGACGTTTTGAGAATTCTCAAAACGTCAAGGTGTCATCTGTGTGCCCTCTTCGTTTGGGCTGTTAGTTTCTCGATGCATTTCCCTCGGTATCCCGAGAGCAAGTAATCGCGGCCCTTGAGTCCGCGCATGAGGTTCTGAACACCGGTGCGCGTCCTGCTCGATGAGCAACTCCCGCGGCATCTCGCCGCGGAGGCTGAAATAGAGGACACACATGATTGATCTGAAATACTCACTGATTATTGAGGCTACTGACGATCCAACTTTCTTTGGGTTCTACTCGCCGTAACTTTTCCGACGTATGGAGTTTGAAATCTCAGGCTATGATCAGAGGGAGGTCTCTAGCAAATGACAGCAGTAGTTCCAACTGAGAGGATCGAAAGACTGATAGTATTGATCCGAGGTCATAAAGTTATGCTGGATGCCGATCTGGCAGAGCTTTACGGAGTTGAAACTCGTGCTCTAACACAAGCAGTAAAGCGAAACTTGAGCCGTTTTCCCGCGGATTTCATGTTCCAGCTGTCGGATGAAGAAGCCGAACTTTTGAGATCACAAATTGTGATCTCAAAGAAAGGCCGCGGTGGGCGGCGGTATTTGCCTTACGCCTTTACAGAGCAAGGGGTGGCCATGCTCTCAAGCGTACTGAACAGTGAGCGCGCAGTTGAAATTAATATCGAAATTATGCGCGCCTTTGTGCGGCTAAGGGAGATGCTATTGTCCCACAAGGATTTGGCCCGCAAGCTCGATGCCTTAGAACGTAAATTCGAAAGTCACGACGTGCACATTAGATCCTTATTTGAAGCCATACGCCAGCTCATGACACCGCCCGAGCCTCCTAAACGAAAGATCGGTTTCCTGGTTAAAGAAAGAACAGCAGGCTACGGAACAAGATAGCTGGCCGTCATTTCGGCATTTCGGGAATTCCCGAAACGTGGAAGTATCGGGTGGAGTGGAGGTTTTGAGAAATTCTGAAATCGTCAAAGTTTCACGAACCACGATTCACGATCACGGTAGTTCTCTGGTACACGATCACGGCGTTTCTCCGAACACACTCACGATTCACGATCACGAACGACTACGCCCATTTCGCCGACCATGAGCACGGGGTTGCCTGTTGCCTAGCGGCACTGCATATGCAATTATATGTGCGTGTTCGAGATTCGATTTGCCGAAGGTGTGGAGCAAGATCTTCGGAAAATTCGAATGTATTACAGGAACCAGATCCTAGATGCGATTGAGGAACAACTCGCACATGGGCCTGACACGAGAACTAAAAATCGAAAACTTTTGGAGAATCTGACCCCGCCTTGGCAGGGCGTAACGCCGATCTGGGAACTGCGTGTCGGGGAGTATCGCGTCTTTTATGATGTTTCACTTGCGGAGTCGGTTGTCTATGTGCGCGCCGTTCGAAGGAAGACACGAGGCGCCAAGACGGAGGATATTTTATGAAGACGGTACACGCCCGTGATCTGCAGAAAAAAGTCAAAGAGTGTGTGGATCTGGCCCAACGAGATAGAGTTGTCATCACGCGTCGTGGCAAGCCAGCCGCCGTAATGGTGGGAGTCGAGGGCAAAGACTGGGATGA
>JBOHVS010000164.1:0-15825 GCA_050735975.1 Binatia bacterium
GCTGCTATGTGGATGTCAAGTCAAAAACCCACGAGTCCTCTTAATTTTCTTATGACTGTTGTCCTTTCCCCGACCAAAGAGAGACTGGCTGCTATTCGTGGCACGGCACCAGCCGTCACACTGACTCGGAATGCGCCCCTCTCTAAGGCACAATGCCCCGGGCTCTCTGTCTCAAGCACCGAACCGTCAGGAGTTATGCTCTCCCGGTTCTCCCCGTCGTCGAGTCGTTCCCTGGGGCACCGTCTCCTCTTGGGTCAAAGGAGCCGAATGAACTTTTTCTCTCACCACATAAGGTCTTTGTTGCATCAACACCGCAGAAATCCGCGTGGTCAGTTTACGGGCCACCGCGACGATGGCGACTCTAGAGGCTCGATCCCGCGGGTGAGTGCGATAAACCGAACGATAAAACTCCCTAAGCTCGCCGTCCTGGCGGATCGCCGACCAGGCAGCCTGGATGAGCTTACTTCTCAAGCGTCCATCTCCCGTATGGGTGATCGATCCCCGTTCGGTTCTCTCGCCGGTAGAGTGCTCGGTGGGGACCAAACCCAGAAAGCCCGCCAGCTGACGGACATTTTTAATCTCGCGGGGGTCCCCGATTCGGGCCATCATCTGACTGGCCACAATCCAGCCGATCCCGCAAATGCTCATTACGTACTTGATCGATTGCGACAGTTCGCAATCGCTCTGGCAAAACCGGCGGATCTCTTTAGTCGTCTTAACAACTTGCTTTTCGGAAAACTCCAGGCGATCGAGCAATTGGTCGAGCTTAAAGCGCACGGTGCTAGGACACTGAAGCTTTCTAAGCTTATCCTTGACCAAAAAGGACCACTGGCTGCCGGCTGGAGCTGGGGGAAATTCGATCCCTTCAAAGAGCAACAGCGATTTGATGCGTTGCTTGGTGGCCGCCAGTTCCTGCACGACCGTGTCGCGCAATTGCGTGAGGTGGCGAAGTTCCCGATAGACGGGAGAGGGAACATGGATGCTTTTGAGTTGCCCCCCACGCAGATTCTCCGAAAGACCGCGACTGTCGAGCCGATTGGTCTTCACTCTTTGTCCTGGAGCTCGGGGGATCATCGAAGGGCTAGCGATCAAGCACCTATAAGCTTGGGCCTCAAGACCATCATACAATCCATAGCCCGTCGGTCCAGCCTCGTAGGCAAAGACCACCTTCTGATCCGAAAAGTGCTTGCGCACGTGGTTCACAAGATACTCGACGTTATACGGCATGCGCAAAGACCGGATCAATCCCTGATGGTCGGTAAACGTAACCGAGATACTCCTTTTGTCCACATCCAATCCGGCAAACACATCATAATTACGGGGAACAAATGCATCCTTTACCATCTGAAGTCCTCCTTCGCATAATGGCATTTCGAACCACTATACGCTTAATAGAGGACTTGTGGTTAACCCGGACATCCATCATACGGGTCTCAGGACGAACGGCTAAGTACTCAAATTCCCATTGTGCTATACCGCTCGTGGTGAGCATGTCGAACCATGAGCGGATTTTTTCACAGCCTCTCAGCCTATGTGCGGTCGGGCCGCCTACGGAGGCACGAAGCCGTAATTCAGACGGTTGTCATGGTACTCGAAGCTGGCGACAATATCGATTCGAGTCTTATCGATCCAAGGCGGGATTGGCTTAAAGGGCGCCGCGGCTCTAACGGCGCGCAACGCCTCGTGATCCAAAAGGTGCGATCCTGACGAACGAACAATCCTCGCGCTCTCCAGTTCGCCGTTGCTAAGAACTGAAAACTCCAACAGTAGCCTTCCTTGCAAGCCGTAGCGGAGCGCCTGTTCGGGATATTCCCAAACTAATTCTATTCCGCGTTTTATACTGCCAAAGTACGTGAGGTATTGAGGATTCGTCGTATCGAGTCGGATCGGGCCTTCGTTCCGGGCGCCTCTCTGACCGGAGGAAGACCAAGTGACAGGCGGGAGCATTTCCTTAAGAGTTGGAAGGGAGCGCGGGACAATAATGCTCCTTTCGTCTTCCGCTTCACGCCGAGGTGGAGTTGGCTCCTCCCGCATTGGCTCCTTCTGCATCACACTTTCCGCAGGTGAAATTGAGTTTCTAAGCTCCCGAGCCGGCTCGGACTCGGGCTCGGGAGGCCGATCCTGGATCGGCTGTTCTTGAAGCCGAGGCGAGTTTTTTTTGGCGATAATTGCCGGCGCCTTCGATGGTTTAGCCGGCGCTTTTAAGGATTTGGTCGGGCCTTTCGATGGTTTAGCCGGTGGTGCTTTAGAGAGCGCCTCCGTCTTGGTTGTGAGTTGGTCAGCGGCGGGAAGAAAAGAAACCGAAATGGGCTGTTGAGCTATGGGGCGGGACGGGGAGGCCGGCCACAAAAGCAGCAGCAGCGCATGGATTACCAGGGAGACTGCGAAGAAGCTGGCAAGCGAAGGTTTGAAGTTCTCCACGGGGCTATCGTACTTCACTTGTGACCCGGAGCACAATCGCCGGTTGCAAAGCGTCTGTTGAGTGGAATACAATTCTCAACAGGGGGTTCGGCATGTTCGGCTTGGGAATAGGGGAACTTTTCATTATTCTGCTCATTGTGATCGTGATCTTCAGCAGACGCCTGCCCGACCTTGGCGAGAGCCTGGGCAAGGGGATTCGAAAGTTTCGCAAATCCGTCAAGGAGAACGACGAGATCGACATTACACCCAAGGATGAAAAGGAGAAAGAAAACTCCGGGAAGAAACCCGCTTAGGTTTGGGCCTCCGCTGATAATATTTCACAACCAAAATCCGTCACGCCCTTTGGCGTTTTCAGAAAGACAATTGTAAACGATACCGAGTCGCCCGGTGGGATGTCGAAGGTCTTCAATGGCTTGAGCCGTTGCAGATCCGAGATGTCCTGGATCGTCATGCCGCGAATAATCTTCGGCGAGATTGCGTTGCCGATCCAAATCGTCTGCTGGTCAATCTCCACGCCTTCGTGGTTAAAGAGGTGCGCGGCAACTCGAACGTCGCGGATGCCGATGGGATTTAGATTGAGCGCGGCCCCTGTGATTACGAAGACTTCACGGTTGCCTTGGATCGTTTGATAGCCGGCGTGAAGCGACTGAAGTTCAACGCCGGTTTTCAGATGATTGTTTTTCAGGACAGAGGCGCCCAGCAGAGGGATTCGCTTGACCACTCCTTCCGAGGTTGTGGGGTGGACCTGGTGGAAAGCCGTTAATAAGCCGAACGAAACGATCAGCAGGACAAACAAGGTTAGGTAAGGGACCACGGACGCGGGTTGGTCCCGATGCGGGTCCAAGGGCAATACATTGCCGGTGGCTTCTTGCGGCGCAGTTGTGGCTTGGTGCGGCTGTGAGCCCGCGCGATTATGGGTCCGTGAATCCGGTATATCTCGTCGTTGGCTATCAGGGGCTTTGCCGCCCATGACGGGCGCTTCACTCTTCGGCTCGTCGGGGCTGATGGACCACGAGTCTGCGGCTTGGTCTAGCGGTCCTGGGAATGACTGGTTGCCCACATAAGAACTCGTGGGATCTTTCTCATCGATTTCCGGCTCTGGAGATCCGGCTTCCCGCGCTTCTTGCGATGGAAATGTAAAGGTCAATTCTTCCTCTTTTTTAGTATGAGTGTTGAGCATCTCGGAAACCGGTGGTTTTGCGACCGCCTGCTCCACAGTTCGGTGAGGTTCGATTTCGAAAGTATGCTTGCAGCGAGAACAGCGGAAAGCCGGGGTCGTGCCCCTGACAAGCTCATCGGCTACTTTGTACGTAGTTTTGCAGCTCGGACAACGAACGAGCATGGGACATCCTTGTATAGGTCGAGAAAATGAGGCGACAAAAAATTAATGAAATCAGGGCTATTCTAGAGGAATTCGCGAACAATTCAAGGTTCTGATATTAACTTATTGGAGCGCTGAATAAAATTTTTAGTGTAACGTCTAACAGGCAGGGTTATTGTGGAGCTTAGCGACTGGGAGCTGGTCCAGAAATCTCAAGCCGGCGACATGGCCGCCTTTCAGGAACTTGTCTCGCGTTACCATCAGAAGGTGTTTATGGTTATCGTGGGAATGCTACGCAACCGCGATGACGCCATGGAGGTGTCGCAGGAGACATTCTTTCGCGCCTACAGAAAGATCAAGACTTTTCAGGGGGGATCCTCTTTCTACACGTGGCTCTATCGAATCGCCGTGAATATGTCGATTGACGCGCAGAGACGGCAAAAAAGAAATCCGCTTGATTTTCGAGAGAATATGGACGGGCTGCTGGAAGAGCAAAATGAGGTCGCCAAAGATCCCTTTGTGGACGTTCAGGATAGGGAGTTAAGAGAAAAGCTGGTGGCCGCGATTAATGATTTGACACCCGAACACAAAGCCGTCATTGTATTGAGAACCATCGAAGGGCTGTCATACAAAGACATTGGCGATATCCTGGGTTGCTCCGAAGGAACCGTCATGAGCCGGCTTCACTACGCGAGGAAAAAGTTACAGCAAAAGCTGAGCGCCTTTCTATGACGAATTGTGAGAGCGTCAGGGAGTCTTTAGGGGCATGGCTGGACGGAGAGTTAGACGCGGCCGATGCCAGATCCATTCAGCTGCACGTCGATCAGTGCGCGGCTTGCAGCCGGGAGCGCAAACAGCTGGACCGATTGGAATCCGTTCTCAAGAGCGTTCTGGGAGATCGAGGATCGGAGCTTGCGTTTGAACCTTTTTGGCTTGGTATTCAACAACGGATTGAAATCAAAAGAACGTGGTACTCTGACGCCACGGAATGGGCCCGGTCCGCATTTGTCGCACCGAGACTGGCTTGGGCCGTTCCTGTAGTGCTCGTGCTCCTCCTCTTGGGTCTGTTGTCTCTTGACTGGGACCTTTCGGTTTGGAGACAAGAAACGCAGCGAAACAACTTCGCATCCGTTGAATCAATCGACGCACACGGACGGAACGTTGCCTTGTTCCGGGACAGTGAGACTAAGACAACGGTTATTTGGCTGTATCAGAATCAAGAAGGTGAAGATGAGTCCTCCGGGGAAACTACTGAAGCAAGCCCTTCATTTTAGCCTTTGGTCCTGTTTCATTGCAGCTTATCTAGGAAGTGCGCACAGCGCCTCACATGAGGTGCGGATTAAGATCGGCACTATTCTCGCGAGCAATCAAAGCGACGAGATTGATCCCCGGCTTGCTCCCATAAGAAAGCAGTTCAAAGCATTCAAATATCGCTCCTATCGTTTGATGAAAGAGGAAAGTCAGACGGTGCCCTGGCGGGCCGATGCAACCTTTAAGATTCCCGGCGGCCGGACGCTTATAGTGTCGCCTCAGGAGTTTCGGGACAAGCAGATCTCCTTGAAAATTCATTTGGAAGGCGGTGAAAAGCTCGATACCACCGTAAGGCTTCAGAACAAGGGCAATTTTATTCTAGGGGGTCCGGCTCATGAAGGCGGCGTGTTGATCCTTTCCATTTCCGCAACGACGCAGTAATCAACGAGTTACTAGGTCCTTCGTGATCAAATTTCTTTTGGCCTCGCCGCGCTCGGTTATCAGATTGAAAACTTGAGATTACCGACCGCCATCCGGTCCCGCCAACCCACCCACAGATTTGTCGTCAAATACTTGTCGCCGAAATCCGGAAATACAATCACCATAGTGCCACTGCGTAACTTACGGGCGAGCTTTAGGACTGCGAACATCGCGGCGCCGGAGGACTGCCCGACCAGCACTCCCTCTTCTTGACTCAGGCGATAGACCATCGCGTAGGCATCTTCGGTCGATACAGAAACTTTGTCGTCCAGCTCTTCTTCGTGGTAGATCCCGGGAACGATCGAGGTGGCCATGTGCTTCAGCCCCTCTAGACCATGGAGAGCGTCGTCTGGCTCGACAGCAATGACTTTGATCGCCGGGTTGATCTCCTTTAAGTAACGGCCTGCGCCCATAATGGTGCCGCCGGTGCCTATTCCTGCAATCAGGTGGGTAATCCTCCCGTTTGTCTGGCGAAACACTTCCGGGCCGGTCATTTCGTAGTGAGCCTGGGGATTCATCGGGTTGAAATACTGGTCCGGTTTAAAGTATCGGGCCGGATTCTCTTCTAAAACTTTACGGCACAACAGAATGGCGCCATCCGAACCCTCCAACGGATCGCTATAGATTACATTCGCCCCGTAGGCTCGGAGGATCAGCTTGCGTTCCGCGCTGACGTTCGCGGGAATCACCAGCTCTACGGGATAGCCCAAGACTTTTCCGATCATTGCCAGAGCGATCCCCGTGTTCCCCGAAGTGGAATCAAGAATAGTTTTTCCCGGCTTCAATTTTCCCGCATGAATTCCCTCCTGTATCATTTTAAGAGCGGGCCGGTCCTTTACGGAGCCGCCCGGATTGAATCCTTCGAGTTTGGCGTATATTCGCACCTCCGGCGGAAGCCCTTCGGTAATTCTGCGGATCTCCATAAGGGGCGTGTTGCCGATCAGGTCCAAGACCGATTCGACCTTTTTCATCTCTCGCGTGGGGTCTGGAACCAGTCGCAGATTTGGTGTTGGTCGTGTGATCATCGATCGATAATAAGTATCAGTATCCGCCCGCAATCGCCGGGACGATAGAGATATTATCGTCCTCTTTCAGCGTTGTTTCCAGGTTCTGAAGAAAACGAATATCGTCGCCGTTAACGTAAACATTGACGAACCTCCGAATTTTGCCGGTTTCATCACAAATCCGCTCTTTGATTCCCGGGAAATTCTTCTCCAGGTCCTCGACCAAGGTCCTGATGTTCGTCCCTTGCGCGTTGACTTCGTCCGCACCTTGGGTGAACTTGCGCAACGGAGTGGGTACGCGAACTCGCACTGACATAAAGTAACCTCCTTAACCGTTTCCGCCCTGCCACAGAATGCGAGTGGAGTGCGGAGATGATGCTAGAAATGTCCTCGAAAACAAGCCTCGACACGACTCACCGTCGGCCCGCGCCTGGGAGGTATCGCGTCTTTTTGATCAAAATAGACTTTCGTTTACCGCAAGGCAAACCCGCCAAAGCAGGTTCAGGTTGAGTTTCGACCCTCGAACTTCGAACCTCGCTAACCTTAACCTGGCCTTAACCTACTTGGCCTTGGCCTCAACCTGAGCCTTAAGCTTGGGTTCCGACTCATGCAGACCAGCAGGCTGCTGAAAAAGCCTCATATGCTTCGTTGCGCTCGATCGCCTCGCTCCAACGTACTGGGTAAGTACGCCTCCGCTCGTCGATTTTCGGGCGCCTCGCCTCTGAGGTCTTTTGAGCAGCCTGCAAACAGAGTTTTTCAGCAGCCTGCTAGCTGCCTGTGGCCTTGGCAGTAGCAGCCGGATCTAACTCCTGGTACAGGCGGTCGAAGTTCTGCAAGGTAGCATTGATGGTGAAGGGTTTCTCCACGCTGCTCGCGACCGTCTCAAGCGTCTTGTAACCGTTTCCCGTGATGCTGATCACGATCGATTCGTCTCTTGGAATTCTCCCTTGCTGAATGAGTTTCTGCGCCACCGCCACTTCGGTGCCACCTGCGGGCTCGGTGAAGATGCCCTCCGTCCGAGCGAGCAATTTGATGCCGTCGAGGATTTCTTCGTCGCTCACGCTTTCACCCCATCCGCCCGATTCACGTATGGCTTGAAGTACGTAATAACCGTCCGCCGGATTACCGATCGCTATCGAGCTTGCGATTGTGTTCGGCTTGACCGGACTGATCAAATCCGTTCCTTTCTGCAAAGCGTTGATGATCGGAGCGCAGCCTGCGGCTTGCGCCGAATAGATTTTGCAGCCGGTATCTTCGACCAGTCCCACCTTGATGAGTTCCTTGAAAGCTTTGGCCAGCTTGGGGAGAATCGTCCCGCCCGCCGAAGCGACCACGATGTGCTTGGGGAGCTGCCATCCTAACTGCTCGGCGACTTCGAAAGCGTGTGTTTTCGCGCCTTCGGAATAGTACGGACGTAAATTAACATTGACAAAGGCCCATCCGTATTTATCGCCGATTTCACTACAGAGACGATTCACGTCGTCATAGTTGCCTTTGATTGCCACCGTCCGTGGGCCATAAATGGCGGAACCGATAATCTTCCCTTGTTCCAATCCATCGGGAATAAAGACATAGCAGTTGAGTCCCGCTTTGGCGGCATGGGCGGCCACTGAGTTGGCGAGATTTCCCGTCGAAGCGCAGGAGACCGTATCGAAGCCGAACTCGATGGCTTTGGAAATGGCGACGGAAACCACCCTGTCCTTGTACGAGAAGGTCGGATGGTTGACCGAATCATCCTTAAGGTAGAGCTCCTTCACGCCCAACGCTTCGCCGAGCCGGTGAGCCCGGATCAAAGGAGTGAAACCGGAATGAAGGCCGACCTGCGGCTCGCCGTCGAGCGGCAACAGCTCGCGATAGCGCCAAAGGTTCCGCTCGCGCGAACCGATCTTCTCCCGGCTGATGGCCCTTTTGATGCCTTCGTAGTCGTATACGATCTCAAGCGGGCCAAAACAGTTCTCGCAAACGTGAAGCGGTTTCTTGGGATAGTCTTGTCCACATTCTCTGCACACAAGTCCTTTGACGAAGCTCATCGTTGTTCCTTTCTGCAGGCCATTGAAAAAGGCTCATCTGCTTCCTGTCTGCGTGCAACGCACAGGCAGGCGTTGCGCTAAGGGCTAAGGGCAAGTGGGCGAAGCGCAGAAGTCAGATCTGAACAGGTTCCTTTCCATCCTCTTTGTTTTCGCTGATCTCTGATCTCCGACGTCTGACCTCCGGCCTAACTCCCCTGCTACATGCCCCCTGCTCTTTGCTCCTTGCGCTTTGCCAGTTCGTATGCCTTCTTCGGCGCGATCGTATGGTTAGATTCCGTTCGTTGCCGCGCTACACGCCTTGCAATGGTCATCCTTTTTTACTTCTACTTCATGAAATTTCATTAGTTTCGCGTCGTAAGTGAGCAGCCGGTTCACCAGCAGCCCCTCTTCAAGTCCCGCCAGGTATTTGATCGCTTCTGTCGCCTGAATCGACCCGATCACTCCGGCTACAGAACCGAGAATCCCCGCTTGTTGGCAGCTCAGGATCTCGCCTGTTGGGGGCGGTTCCTTGAACAGGCACCGATAGCAGGCGCTTCTCCGGGGAAGCACGGTCATTGTTTGCCCTTGGAGCCGGACGATGCCCGCATGCGAATACGGGATGCCTAGCTTCACTGCCGTGTCATTGACGAGAAATTTGGTGTCAAAATTGTCGCTTCCATCGATGACGAAGTCACAATCCGAAAACAGCTTGGCGGCGTTATGTTCTTCCAGCACGGTCGGGTGGACGCCGACTTCCGTGTCGGGATTCAGGCGGGTCAACTTGTCTTTCGCGGACGTCACTTTTTTGCGACCAATGTCCGGGGTGGAGTGTAGGATTTGCCGCTGCAGGTTTGACAATTCAACTTCGTCGGGATCAACCAGATGCAAGGTGCCGATTCCCGATGCGGCCAGATAGAATGCGGCCGGTGAGCCTAACCCACCGGCTCCAACGATTAGAACGCTAGCCTGTCTTAAACGGAGCTGGGCTTTACCGCCCAGATCCGGAACCATGATCTGCCGGCTATAGCGTTCTATTTGATCTGATGTTAGGCGAATGCTCATGTCGGCTCCAGCAAAAAAAAACCTCTCCTTAGTTAGATAAGAAGAGGTTTACCCTCACCTTATCTTTCCTCCCGCTAGGGAAGGTAGGATTTAGCACCAGCGTTCCTGCGTGAGGAACCGGTTGCTGTGGCTTCGAAGGGCCAATCCCTCCACCACTCTGGATAAGGTGTCCAGACGATATGTCGCCAGAACACTATCGCGGCAGGCCGGGTGTGTCAAGCGCCACCTGGGACCACTGAGCGAAGCGATTGAACGGTTTGAACAGGTCTTTTTCAGCAGTCTGCTAGCCGTGCATTTTCTCTCGAGGAGAGTATAGTAGAGAGCCGCACCATCTGTGACGACAGTTTGAACATGGCAAAGCGCAGCAAAAAGGTCAGCCCCTCAGCCAGGAGCAGAAAATGAAGCCTCACTCTCAGGCGATAGCAGAGTTTGTCCGGCGGCTAAAGCTCGCTGACGTGCCTCCTGCTGTCGTCGCAAAATCTAAACTCGTATTTCTCGATACGCTCGGAGTGGCGCTGGCTTCGTCGACCATGGAGTTTGGGCAGATGGTTTTAAATGTTGCCCGAAAGCTCGGCGGTTCGCCCGATAGTTCTGTGATCGGGTCACCCGGAAAAGTTGCGGCGGCGAACGCGGTTCTGGCAAACGGAACTTTGGCCCATGGTCTTGATTATGACGATACGTTGGAGGAAGCCATCGTCCACACGGGGTGCTGCGCGGCAATGACCGCTCTGGCGGTAGGTGAAGAGGTCAGAGGCAGCGGCCTGGAAGTCCTGCAAGCGGCTATCGCCGGCACGGAAGTCCTATGCAAAGTAGGCCTGGTTGCGCCGGGAAAATTTCACGCGCGCGGATTTCATCCAACCGCGTTATGCTCGACCTTCGGCGCCGCCGCAGCGGCGGGCAAGCTCTACGATCTGGAAATCCCGCAATCGGTCGATGCGTTTGGTTTGTGCGGCAGCCAAAGCTCCGGGATTATCGAGTATCTCGCCGATGGGACCTGGACCAAACGACTTCATCCCGGTTGGTCGGCGCACGGCGGAGTGGTCGCAACCCTGCTGGCGCGAGAAGGATTTCGCGGCCCGGCGGCGGTCTTCGAAGGCCAGCACGGCTTCTATCGCTCGTTTGGCGGCGCGAACGGGTACCGCTTCGAAAAACTCCTCGAATTGGGTCGGATTTGGGAAACACCTCGATTGACTTTTAAATCGTATCCGTGCGGCTCGATATCCCACCCCTATATGGATTGCGCTCTCAAGCTAAGACAGAGACATTCACTTTTGCCGGAAAAAATCGTCGAAGTAGTTTGCCGGACCGCAGAGGGGCCGGTGCACCGGCTGTGGGAGCCTTTGGCACAAAAGCAGCAGCCCGCCACCTCTTACGGGGCGAAATTCAGCCTGCCCTTCAGCATTGCGGTCATGCTCATCCGAGGCAGGGCCGGTTTGGAAGAATTTTCCGAAGCGGCGATCGGCGACCCGGCAGTGCTCGCCCTCGCCGGAAAAGTGCGTTACCAGCTAGACCCGACGATCGACTATCCACGTCATTTCTCGGGTCATGTGCGAATCACTTTAGATGATGGCAGCGTGGTTGAGGAAAATCAGCCGCATCCCCGGGGAGGGTTTGAATCACCGCTCTCTGCGGAAGAGATTGAGGACAAATTTCGGGCCAATGCGAGGCTCGCTCTATCGGAAGATAAAGTGATCGGAGTCATCGAGTTGGTCAGGCACCTGGAGCAGCTGCCCTCGATCGCAACATTAACTGAGCTGCTGAATGGACGCTGATCGGAGGCCATAGCGGTCGAAGCGAATCGCAAGGAGCCATGAGCAAAGGACAAGAACAATATCAAGGTCAGAAATCGGCGGGCCGGCGCTCCTCACTCGGTGCTCCTCCCTTCAGCCGAAGGCTGATCCGCCTCCGCCAGAGACCTTGGCGGATCCGTCCTTCGGCGGAAAAGCTTTGTGGCGGACCCTGCTTTCCTCGCGCCCTATTGCGAATGCAACAAAGATCTGATCTCTATCGGGGTAAGGAGGTAACTTAGACATGAAAAAGATGTGTCTCTTTTTAGTGTTGGGCTTGTGGGTCGCCAGCACCTCCGCTTCCATGGCCCAGGATTCCGCGTTGATTCAGGCGGCGAAAAAGGAGGGTAAGGTCGTTTGGTACACCTCATTAGCCCTTCCCTCGTCGACGGCCCTTGCCCATGCCTTTAGGACAAAGTACGCGGGAGTCGACGTCGAGGTGCATCGTACCGGATCCCAGCGAGTCTTGCAGAGGGTAATGCAGGAAGCGACTGCAGGAATCAAGAACGCGGATATCATACATACGTCGGACGCGGGCCACTTCGTGCTGCTTAAAGAAAAAGGCATGCTCACGAAGTACATGCCGAAAAGCGTCGAGGTCTTCCCCCAGGGGTTCAAGGACAAGGGCGGTTTCTACTACGGGATGAGAGCTACGCTTTCAGTGATTGCGTACAACCCGAAGGTCGTCCCCGACAAGGATGCGCCCAAGACATGGAAGGACCTGTTGAACCCCAAGTGGAAGGGGAAGATGGTCAGCGCGCATCCCGGCTACAGCGGCATTATCATGACCCACGTGCTGGCTTTGGTAAACCTCTATGGCTGGGATTACTTCCGCGATCTGGCGAAGAACAGCCTGCATCTGGTTCAGTCGGCCAACGATCCCGCGGGCTTGGTGGCTTCGGCAGAGAGGCCGGTCGGCGCGAATGGCGCCGAATACTTTTATTACAAAACCCAAAAACAAGGGAATCCCATCAAGATCGTTTATCCGAAAGAGGGAGTTCCTCTGGTGGTTTCGCCGGTCGCTATCGCTAAAGATGCGCCGCATCCCAACGCAGCCAAGCTATTCAGCGAGTTTGTAGCGGCTAAAGAATCGCAGCAATTGCTGGCCGATCGCGAAGGACTTTACACGGGTCATCCAGAGGTTACTTATCCGGCGGACAAGCCCAAGCTGAAGGATTTGAAACTCTTGAGCGCTGATCCCGATGAATTGGAAAACAGAAACGCGGAAATAAAGAAGCGGTTCATCGAGATCTTTGGCGCATGAGCATCCGGCACGGACGCAGGCTCTATTCAAAAGCCTGACAAGGTCGCGCGGGTGTTTGTGCGATGGAGGAAGAGGATGTCAGACGGTTACCCCTTCGCCCGAGGTAAATAATTCCATGCCGGGCGCCGGTACGGAAACCATCGCAGGAACGCGAGAGACTGGTTGGCGAGGTCTCAGAGGATGGGACTCGACGCTTCCTGTCTGGATCGCTGCGGCGTTGTTACTGATATTTTTGATGGTCCTTCCTCTAAGTTCTATTCTCACAGCCAGCCTGTGGGACCAAACGGGGCTGACCTTCCGTAAATACCTCGAGGTTTTCACCAACAGAGCATTTCTGACGGCCATTTGGAATACGATCCTCATCTCTTTCTGGGTCGCGCTCATTGCGATCGTCATCGGCGGCTTGCTCGGTTGGTTGGTGACGCGCACTGATCTTCCTTTTAAAAAGGCCATTCGGGCGTTGGTCATGGCGTCTTTCGTTACACCGCCTTTTTTGGGCGCTTTTGCGTGGACCCTTCTCGCCGGCCCCAACGCCGGCGCTCTCAACAAGGTCTATCGAACGACCACGGGAGCCGAGGATCATCTCTTCAACATTTTCACTATGGAGGGCCTGATCTTCGTGATGGCGCTCTACAGCTTTCCGTATGTTTTTTCCATGATCGCCAACGTCTGCGAACTGATCTCGTCGGACTTGGAAGATGCGGCGGTGATTCTCGGCGCAAAAAAGCTGAGAACCGCATGGACCATCACGTTGCCCCTGGCTTTGCCGGCGTTGGTGGGCGGTTTCATCATAGCTTTTCTCCATTCGCTGTCTCTTTTCGGCGCTCCCGCGATCCTCGGTCTGCCGGCCGGGCTCCATACGATCACCACCCAGATATGGACTTTTTTCCAATACCCGCCGCGATTGGACCTGGCCGCAGCGTTTTCCGTGCCGCTCCTGTTGTCAACCATGCTTCTGATCGCGTTGCAGAAAAAAATATTGGGCCGGCGGGGGTTTAGCACCGTAGGAGGTAAAGGCGGTCAAAGACGGCTGATCAAGTTGGGATGGGGCCGCATTCCCGTGATCATAACGGTTTTGGCAATTCTCTCCCTTTCGATCTTCCTGCCTTACGCGATCCTGCTAAAAGCGGCGCTCTCGAAGGCTTGGGCCGTTCCTTTGAGCTGGGAGAATTTCACGTTGGGCAACTTCAGTTTCGCCTTTTATCAATACGGCGATACACAGCGCGCCATTCTTAATACGGTTAAACTGGGTATTTTGACAGCTACCGTCGGAACAATCGTCGCCACCTTGATCGCTTACATTACGAACCGCAATCTCCTGCACGGCGCGCGCTTTCTTACTTTCTTCGCGTTGGCGCCGCTGGTTATCCCGGGTATCGTGCTGGCAGTGGGATTGTTTATCGCTTACACGCAACCGCCCCTTATTCTTTATGGCACGGTTTGGATTCTTTTTGTCGCTTATTTGACCAAGGAGATGCCCATCGGCTTCTCTCAAGCAGAATCGACGTTCAAGAGCATTCATCCGGAGTTGGAAGACGCCAGTCGGATCATCGGCGCCAACCGGTTGATGTCGCTCAAAGACGTGACCGCGCCGCTCGCCCGATCGGGGCTCATCGCCGCCTGGTGTTTTATCTTTATCGGTGTCATCCGGGAACTAAGCGCTTCCATCCTGCTTTTTTCGCCCGCCTCCAAGGTGGTGTCCGTGGTGATCTTTGATCTCAAGGAGGAAGGACAGGTCGGCGTCATTTCCGTTCTAGGCCTTCTCCTGCTGGTGGTCTCGTTTTTGGTCATCCTCGTGGCCCATGGGGTCGTCGGGCGGGATGTGGTCGCGACCCGGGAGTAGTCTGATGGCAACGGTGTCTCTCGTCGGGCTCACTAAGAAATTCACCGATACCGCCGCCGTGGACGATCTTTGCCTGGAGATCGGCGACGGTGAGTTTATTTCGCTCCTAGGTCCTTCGGGTTGTGGCAAAACCACGACGCTTCGGTTGATCGCCGGATTTTTGCAGCCGGATGGAGGAGAGATCAAGGCCGGCGGCGAAGTGATCTCCTCGGGTTCGTTTGTGCTGCCGCCCGAGCGCCGTTCGATGTCCATGATTTTCCAAAGCTACGCTGTATGGCCCCACATGACAGTCTTCCAGAACGTCGCCTACGGGCTCAAGTTCAAGAAACTATCGCGCCACGAGATCGAGCAAAAAGTGGCGAAGTTATTGGGCGTCGTGCACCTGGAGTCGTTAAAGAACCGCTATCCCTCGGAGCTGTCCGGCGGCCAGCAGCAACGGGTCGCGCTGGCGCGCGCTTTGGTGGTCGAGCCACGGATTCTTTTGATGGATGAGCCGTTGAGCAATCTTGATGCGAACCTGCGCGAAGAAATGCGATTCGAAATCCGGCGCCTGCATGAAGAATTCGGCATCACAACCATATACGTCACTCACGATCAGGCGGAGGCCATGGCGACGTCGGACCGGATCGCCGTATTGAATAGCGGAAGAATGGTCCAGGTCGGCACTTCCACGGAAATTTTTGATCATCCCAAGACCCGGTTCGTGGCGGAATTTGTCGGTAAGACAAACATCCTGGCCGGCCGATTTGACGCCGGCAAGCTGATTTTGGGGCAAGGCCAACAAATACGCGTCGGTCGCGACGGGGCTTCTGCTTCTCAGGCTGAGGCGTTCGTGTGCCTGCGACCTCACAATATCACTCTCACGGCGGACGAAACGAAGGCGCGGGAGCTCGAGCGGCAAGGTTTGAACCTTTTCACCGGAACAGTGGGCCGCGGAATCTACTTCGGGGACATCATCGATTACACGATCGAACTAGCGCCAGAGTCACAGAACCTGCGCGTTGTTGCTCCGCCATCGCAGCGCTACGAGAAGGGCAAAAAAATATTTGCCCTGGCCCATCCGGATCATTGCGTGCTCGTAACCGAGGGGTAAGTCTTCGCTTCGCTCAGTAGGCCGAGGCTGGGGCTCTCGGTAGGTTAAGGACGAGGTTAGGGATTAAGCTCGCTTAACCCTGACCTGTTTCATTGCCGAACGTATCCTCGAGAACGAGAGGTTTCTGTTTGGCGAAGCGGCTCGGCTGCGCGCCGGCTTCGTTCGCGGGTAAGCACGTGGACAAGAACGGCGATCAGTATAATGCCGATCCAGGCGGCGAGACCGCTGACGATTTTGGGATCCGTAGAGCCGAAAACCCAGCCAAGATCCTGGGTTTTATAGTTGCCGAA
>JBOHVS010000165.1:0-4231 GCA_050735975.1 Binatia bacterium
GCGCGCCTCGCGCCGCTGAGATCTTTTTGAGCAGCCTGTAAAAAGAGAGTTGAGTCGGCGAATCTAATCAGCAGGGAACGTTACTTCAGGATCTTCTTGGCCTTCGGGACCAGCGCCGGATCGAGATTGAACATTTCCTTGACGTTTCGCTCCAGCTCCGCGCCGTCCAGCGGATTGATATCCAGCTTAGCCTTCTTGGCATCAGCAAGAAACTCCGGGTCCTTCATGACATCCATAAAAGCCTTTTGCAGTACCATTACTCGGTCCTTGGGTGTTCCGGGAGGAAGTACATACGGGCGCGCCGCCGGTCCTACGCTGTGCACCAAAGCCCTTATGAGCTTGCGAGCATCGTCGGTCTTGGCGTAACTAATCGCCAACGGAACCTTTGAAAGCTCCCGGTGCGGTTTTGCAGTGTTCTGCAAGACGATCATCAGGTCGCCCGAGCTCAACTCGTTGGGCCAGGTTGCTCTGAAGGACTGCCAAGCGTTGCACACCCCTTGAACTTCGCCGCTGTTGTATGCCAACCGGATGTTCGCTGTTCCCTTGAAGCCCGAAACAAGCTGCACAGGAAGCCCGATCGTTGCCATCAAAACCTTCGGAATATCGTCCGTGGCGGAACCGGCGCCGACGCCTCCGAGTTTAACGACTTTCTTGGAAGACATCCATTGATCCATGCTGGTGATCCCGGTTTTTTTGGAAATCCCCAAAACGTAATTGTCCTGAGTTGGAACACCGATATACTCAAATTTTGCCGTGTCAAACTCGATCCCGGGCTTGCCAAGGAACTGCTGTAAAAAAAGCCCACCGATGAAGTGGCCAATGGTCAATCCATCCGGCTTGGCTATGTTGTACATATAATTGGCCGAAATGAGAAAGCCGGCCCCCGGCATATTTTCCACGACAAATGTGGGATTGCCGGGGACATGTTTCCCTATATGCCGGGCGATCGTCCGCGAGTACGTGTCGTAGCCGCCGCCGGCCGACGCTCCGACGATAATCCTGACCGTCTTGCCCTTGTAGAACGAGTCCTGCGCCTTTGCCGATTCAAAAGACAAGAGTACGATCAAAGACGCGGCGGCCGCTAGGCAACCTAAAGCTCTGCTCATAATTCCTCCTATCCCGTAGTCACGATAATTTACTTCAATATTTCTTTAAAATGGTTCACCAGACGCGGTTCGATCTTGAAAAGTCCCGCAACGATCCCCTGTACCTCTTCGCCGCTTACGGTCGTGTCCAACTGGACTTCTTGGCGTCCGCAAAGACTCCGGATCTCTAAAAACTTGCATGAAGGCTTTGCGCAATTGCCGCACGCGATCTTTTGGGGTTCCGGGCTCGACGGCGTAAGGTCGAGTCACCAACCCAGCAGGCATCAATTTCTCTTTTCGTGAAACCCGGTATTCGAATCGGCTTTGCTATTAACTATAAATACGGAGGCGGTGTCAACGGTCGCTATAAGCAGCAGGGCGCAGTTCATTTTCCCAGGAGTGGCTGCCGTCAAGCTACCACTGAGTTTGGAGTTGGGGGATCTGTTTTGGCGTCGCCGTCGAACCCAAGTGGCGTTACTGGTCAAGGTGATTTGTCATGACGGATGTGGTAAGCAAAAAGCGCGGCTATGGCTGACGTCGCTGCCAATTACCAGACAATTCTTCAGCGGATCAATGAAGCTGCCTTAAAGTCCGGGCGTGATCCAAAAGAAGTCAGGCTCCTTGCCGCGGCGAAATCGCAAAATGTGGAGCTGATCCATGCGGCCGTCGCAGCGGGGGTAGCACTGATCGGCGAGAACTACGTGAAGGAGGCGCAGGGAAAAAAGTCTCAGATTCGCGCGCCCATCGAATGGCACATGATCGGCCACCTGCAACGCAACAAAGCGAAAGCCGCTGCGGAAATCTTTGATTTGATCGAGTCACTGGACAGCGCCGCTTTGGCAAGGGAGCTGGACAGGGCAGGAAAGGAGCGAGGCAAGAAGATCCGTGTCTTTGTCGAGTTGAATCTTGCCGCCGAGGAGTCAAAATCCGGGATCGCGAAACACAAAGTCGCGGATCTACTAAAAGCAGTGGGCGATTTGTCGCACGTGAGTGTCGAAGGATTGATGGCGGTTCCTCCGTTCAGAGAGAATCCCGGAGACGTTCGACCCTACTTTCGTGAATTGAACGAGATCAGAGCAAAACTACAGGACTTGAATATTCCCGGTATCACTCTCAAAGAGCTCTCGATGGGGATGACTCACGATTATCCGGTCGCGGTTGAAGAAGGAGCGACGATCGTGCGCATCGGCACGGCCCTGTTCGGCCCGCGGCAATCCGGAGCACGCTAATGTTTGTGATCGCCAATCTTCTTATCGCGGTGGCCCAAGTATTGGACTACGTGCTATGGGCGTATATGTGGATCATCATCGCTCGAGCCATTATCTCTTGGGTCGATGCGGACCCATACAATCCGATTGTGCGGTTTATTTACAACCTCACGGATCCGGTGCTCGACAGGGTGCGCGCAGTGCTGCCGTTCTTCGCCGCCGGCTTTGACTTCTCGCCCATTGTCGTGTGGATTGGAATCCTGTTTCTCCGCCGTTTTCTCGTCCAGTCGCTTTACGATCTAGCTCATACGCTAAGATGAAGAGAAAGGCGGCAGTTTTGTATTTCGTAAGTTCGGAGGTTCATCGCCGTGAAGATATTTATAGCGGGAAACTGGCTCGATAAGCCGAATAAAATCGAGGTAAGAAATCCTTTCGACAACGCCATCATCGATACGGTGCCGAAAGCCGACGCCGCGGACCTAGAGAAGACGTTGGCCTTCGCCGAGCGCGGCGCCAAGGTGATGGCGAAGCTCTCGGGTTATGATCGCTGGAAAATATTGCGCAAAGCCGCCGACTTGATGGCGGCGCGCAACGACGAGCTGGGTCGGACGATTTCCAAGGAAGAGGGCAAGATCATTGCCGAAGGGCGAGGCGAAGCAAGCCGGGCGGTCGAAACTATAATGGGATCGGCTGAGGAGGCCAAGCGGATCCACGGCGAAACGGTGCCTCTCGACGGAGATCCATCCGGAGCGAAGAAGCTGGGATTCACCTTGCGAGTGCCATGCGGAGTGGTCGCGGCGATCAGCCCGTTCAATTTTCCGTTGAACTTAGTTTGCCACAAAGTCGGTCCGGCATTAGCCGCCGGTAATTCTGTGATTGTGAAGCCGGCGTCAGATACCCCGCTTTCGGCTTTGAAGCTCACTGAGATTTTGCTCGAGGCCGGGCTGCCGCCGGAGGGGATCCAGTGTATTACCGGCCCAGGCGGCGAGATCGGCGATGCGCTGGTTGCCGACCGGCGCGTGCGCAAAGTCACATTCACGGGGAGCCGGGAAATCGGCAACCAGATCTGCCGCATGGCGGGCATCAAGAAGGTGACGATGGAACTGGGCTCCAATAGCCCGCTCATCGTCATGCCCGACGCCGATTTGGATAAAGTGGCGGCGGTTGTGGCAATGACCGGCTACGGTAACGCCGGGCAGACATGCATCTCGACCCAGCGGGTGCTGGCGGCAAATAAGGTTTACGGTGACTTTGTCGACGCGCTTAAACCGAGAGTAGAGGGTTTGGTGACCGGCAATCAACTGGATGAGCAGACCAAAGTCGGGCCCATGGTTAAGGAAAGCGAAGCTGTCCGGGTCCAGGACTGGATTAACGAAGCGATCGCGGCCGGTGCCCGGCTTGTGGCCGGGGGCGGCCGGCGGGGCACGATCTGCGTGCCGGCAGTGGTTGCCGATGTCAAGCCGGACATGCGCATCTCCCGGGACGAGTTGTTCGGCCCGGCCGTGGGGGTGACGCAGTTCAACACCATTGAAGAGGCGATCGCCTTGGCGAACGACAGCGTCTACGGTCTGGCGGCGGGCATTTTTACGGAGAACGTCGAATGGGCGATGAAATTCGCCCGTGAAACCGAGGCGGGCAACCTTCACATCAACTGGGGTCCGCAGTGGCGCGTTGACCTTATGCCTTATGGCGGTCTTAAGGACTCAGGCTTCGGCAAGGAAGGACCGCGCTACGCCGTAGAGGAGATGACCGAACTCAAAATGGTGGTATTTCATCTTAACAGCTAACAAAACCGATTTTGACCGCATAGAACCTAGCGCGGCAGAGCCGCAACCAAATAGGAACAGAAACTTCCACCACGAAGGTCACGAAGAGCACGAAGTTGAAGAGTATAAACTGTCCGAACCCTTCGTGTCCTTCGTGTGCTTCGTGGTGAGA
>JBOHVS010000166.1:0-17383 GCA_050735975.1 Binatia bacterium
TATAATAATCCGTGTAGCTCCCGCCTCAACGTACGGCTTAATCTTAGTCTTGACTTCCTCCACCGAGGTGCCCGCAACCAGAGGCAGTCCATTCAGCAAACGATCCGTTATCAAAGCCTTGGCTGCAAATAGCCAAGTTTTTGCCAGAATCTCTCCGCTGCCGGGTGCAACGGTACTTGTAGGGGACCTCCGGCGCAACGCCTAACCCTTGACGGGCGATTCGCACACCTAGCTGATCCATCCAATGTGGAATCCAACCAATGTGTCCATGCTGAGCGCTTCAGCGAAAAGCTAGCGAAATGCATGGCCCGCTACGTTACGTTGTCAGAGTGCTTGGGTGAAAGAGTTCTTCGGCGTCGAACTTGCGCGTCGTGAGGCCCTGGCGATGGCAATACTCAAGCAGCTTATCCACCTCGGGTCGTGTCTTTCGAAAACCCCAGAGGTAGATGTCGGGACCTGCGGCGGCTCGCTCTTCCTCCCATAAAGCGCGGTACCAAAGAGAAGTCTGATGCACGCGCTGCCATTCGAGCCATTCGTAACATTTCCTTTTCGATTCTTGCCAAGCATTGTACATGCTCATCGCAACCCAGGGGTTCTTCGCTAAGACCGGCGTTTTTATCAGCAGTGTGTGCATGATCGGGAAAAAGCCCGTGCGTTTGAAATAGTCCCGCTCCAATTTGGCATAGTTAGGAAATAGAAAGTCGACATCGGGGTGAACGTCGGGAGCCCAAGTTCCCGTGGTAATGCCGGCGTCGATCTTGCCCGCGGCGAGCAGATCGAACTGAGTACGGCCCTCGGGGATAATTTCCATTTTGAGCCAGGCCGGAGGCTCCCAGCCTCCCACACCTCTCACCCTGTCGGCGATCCAGGTCACCGACTTGAGGTCGAGACCGTACTCGTCTTCGAGCAGGCCCCTCGCCCAGACCGCCGTCGTGGTCAACCAGTTTTGCACGCCGATGCGCTTGCCGTTCAAGTCAGCGGGCGAACGGATGCCGGCGTGCTTATTAATATAAATATAAGAATGGCGGAAAATCCGTTTGACAAAAATGGGAATAGCCGTATAGCCGAGAGTTTTGTAATGCAGGTCGGCGATGTAGAGGCCGGAATAAAACTCGGCGATATCGAATTCCTTGCCGTCGACCGTTGTGTGCCGGCCCGGATCCTTATTGTTGACGTAGACTTCCAGATCGATGCCTTCCGGCTTGACCGTGCCGTCAATCAAGGCCCGGGCCCGGTCATACGGCCCGCAGGTCATTGCAAGCTTCAAAGCCATAAAGTGCCTCCCGTTTATCTATAGACAGAGGTTAGGAACCCTTCGCGGTCGAGATCGGCCATCAGCGTGCCGTCGATGAATTCATTCGGATCGTGCTTTTTCTTGATCTGCATTCGAGGAAGACCGTGGAGTCCTCGGGACCGGGATTGGGGACCTTCGGAAAGACCTTGAGCCAGAAGTCATAGGTTTCCGCGAGGATCTTCGGGTCTTTTTCTTGGAGATTTTTGCTCAGGACCGCAAAACCGAACTCTTTGTCCCTACGAAGCGGGCCAGACCGTGGATCAAGTCTTTCAAGAACCCTTTGACCGTGTCGCCGGTTTCTTTGGATGAAGGCGCGGCTCGTGGTGATTTGACTCCAAGAACGCTGAGGAATAATGATAGGCGCTTAACCATAGATCTCTTCCTTCCATTTTGCCCGGATCTCCGCTTTGAGCTCTTCGCTCGACTCGGCGACGGGCGGGAATTCATCTCTTCTCTCATAAGGCTTGCAGGCATCGATGAGACAGCGCGAGCTGTGTCCTTTATTCTCCCGCGGAATGCAGACATCCAGTGAACCGCTCGCGCAGCGGCGGATGATTTCGATGGCTTTTTCTGGATCACACCTTGTCGCCATCGCCCACAGAACATCGAATTCGCTGGTGGGATCGATGTCATCATCCACCACCACGACGAATCGTCCGTTATAGGCTCCACCCAAAACCTGAGACGCCAGAATGAGAGCTTGCCGCGAATGACCGGGATAGGCTTGTTTTATCGAGATCACGTTGAAGAGACTTCCGATTCCGGGTTCGAGAGACCAAACTCCCTTCACATTGGGCATCCCGGCTTTTTCCACGCGGTCCCATACTTGACCAGCTCGAATCATACCCTTGGCCAGAGAGTAATCCGTCGGGGGTCGACCGGGGCGGGCGACACACAAGATAGGATCGTTGCGGTAATAGACGCGTTCAACACGAAGCACGGGTGTGTCCTCCATTTTGGAACCGTAGTAACCAAGCCACTCACCGAACGGCCCGTCGGCCTTAGCGTCTCCTGGATGAAGAAATCCTTCGATCGCGATCTCGGCATGCGCGGGAAACGGCAGGCCCGTCACTTCTCCTTCCACCAGATCGAAAGGCCTTCCTCTGATCCCGCCACAATAATCGTATTCGGAATATCCCAGCTCGATCGGATTTCCAGCGGCCAGGAGCAGCAGTGGGTCCTGGCCGACACACAGGACGACGGGGCACGGTTTTTTCTGTTTGAAATATTTTTCCATGTGCATCCGGCCGTGCTTGCCCACCGACGACATGAAAAGCCCGACAGAATTCCGATCGTGGACCATCGCCCTATAAGTTCCCAGATTGAGCCAGCCGTCTTCCGGATCGCGAGTAATGGCGATGCACGCCGTGCCGATGAATCTCCCGCCGTCCAGCTCATGAATTTTGGGAGCGGGAAATTTCAACACATCGATGTCGTCGCCCGCCATCTTGTTTTCGAAAACAGGGCCGCTCTTCACGATGCGCGGCGGTATGGGACGAAGCGCACTGAGCTTGTCTTTGAAACGGCTCACGAGCTTGAGACCCACGCTGTCCATCGGCAATCCCACCGCGAGCGCCAGCCGGCGAAACGAACAGTGTTGTCCGAAAAGTATTCGAGACCCTTCCGGGTAGCCCTTGATGCGATCGAACAGAAGGGCGGGAATGGTTCCGGAGCGCTCCCTGTAGATCAATTCCGCCATCGTGCCCATCTCCAGGTTCCAATCGGCCCCATTGATTCGCTTCAGCTCTCCCATGGACTCCACGATGCCCAGCCAGTCGCGCAGGTCTTCATAGGGAAGCGGCAGGTTCATCCCTTCTATGGGCTGGTCTGTTTCCAGTCGAGCTTTTGCCATCAAATTCCTCCTTGGTTAATTCACGGTCGCAAATCCTGCAAGAACAGTTCGTTACGCATGTTTTCTTGCTCCATCCATAATTGACTCGACGATTTTCTGGTAGCCGGTGCAGCGGCATAGGTTGCCGTCGATCGCGCGACAAACTTGGGCCTCGTTGGGGTTCGGGTTTTCCATAAGCAACGCCTTTCCCGCCAGGATCATTCCGGGTGTGCAGTAACCGCATTGAAAGCCGTTGTGCTCGATAAAAGATTCCTGGATCCGATCGAGTTTGCCGCCGCCCTGCGCGAGACCCTCGACAGTGGTGATCTTTCGCTCCCCTACTAGCGCCGCCAAGACCGTGCAGGAATGGGCCGTGTGCCCGTCTAGCAGGACGGTGCATGCGCCGCAGTAGCTCGTCTCGCAGCCGCGTCGGGCGCCGGTCAATCCCAGCGAATCCCGGATCACGTCGAGGAGCAGAGCGGAGGGCTCGATGGCGAGTTCCACGTCGTTTCCGTTGATCCGCAGACGAACGATTCTTTTCATCATTTGTCTCCCTTAGCGTCGCCCAGTATTTGATCAAGCGCCCTTTTGGCAAAGACGCGGACCATCTTTCTACGATACTCAGCAGAGGCGTGAGCGTCGCTCAAAGGATCGCTGGCTTCGGCGGCGGCGCGCGCTGCCGCACCGATGACCGAAGCGTTAAGAGACTTGCCGCGTAGCAAACCTTCAGCTTCATGGGCGCGAAAAGGAACGGGGCCGACCCCTCCGAGAGCGAGCTTGATGTCGTCACAAACCCCTTCCCTCAGGGTGGCCAGCGCCGCCACGCCGACGATGGCCAGGTCGCCCGGGCGCATCGTATGCTTGAGGTAAATCCCGCGGCTTTCCTCGGGCTGCGGCGGTATCGCAAGACCCACCAGCAGCTCGTCCGGTTCCAGACAGGTTTCAAAATATCCGGTGAAGAGCTCCGAGAGGGGAATCTTCCGCGCGCCTCTTGGGCTCACGCATTCGGCCACCGCATCCAGAGCCAGCAGGGCGGGGGGAGGATCGCTTCCCATCTCGTTGTGGCAGAGATTTCCACCGATCGTCCCTAAATTCCTGACGGGCGTGGAGCCGATCCGGCAGGCCGCTTGAGTCAAAATACTCGCTTTTTCTTTTGTATGCTGCGATTCGAGAATCTGGCGGTGCGTGGCGAGCGCCCCGATATGGAGAGCTCCGTCCGGTTTTACCTTGATTCCCGCCCACTCCTCGAGCGGTCCCACGGATAGTAAAAATCTCGGCCTTACCAGTCCGGAGCGAATCATAAGCAGCAGCGACTGCCCACCGGCAATGACACGCGCCTCGTTCCGATGCGCACTCAAAAGGGAAACTGCCTCCGCCGTCGTCCGTGGCTCCAAAAGCTCAAACCTCATTGCGCCGCACCTCTTTCACCTCTTTGCTGTCGCCCGTGTGAATTCATCATTTCAAGCCAAAAACCTTGCGGAATTCTTTCACATGCTGGGGGTTGGTCGGGATAGCGGGATCGAGCGGGACCAGCCTCAGGCTTTCTGCTTCCATCTCCGGCACCAGTGGTGGAATATCGCGCCGGGCCGAGATGCGGTTTTTCTTACGCAAGATCAACTGGCCTTCCTTGGAGATGCTGTAATTCATGAATAGCTTGGAGGCGTTGGGATGCGGCGCCTTTGCCGCCACGCCGACAGGCGCGAGATTCACCAGAATCGGGTCGACGCTCTTCACCCATTCCACCGGCTGGCCTTTCTTCTTCATCTGCTCGATCCGGTCGGGATAGACGATGACCACCACCGGGAACTCCCCCGCAGACATAAGATCGGCCAGCAATGAATGACCGTTGCGCCATTGGAGATCCTGGCGTGCCAGCGCTTCCATATATTTTCTCGCTTTTTCCTCGCCCCAATATTTGATCATGCCCGCGTACCAAAAATACTCCTCGTCATCTATCCCCAACTTCCCCTTCCAGCGTGGGCTCAACAGGTCCTCCCAATTTTTAGGAGCCTGATCTTTGGGGACCAGCTTCGTGTTGTAGCCGATGACATTGTATCCGCTGTAAAGGGATACCCAATGATGGCGCGGGTCCTTGAATCCTGCCGGGTAGTTGGCCGATTCGGGCGCCGCATATGGCTGGATTAAACCTTTGCCTTGCAGCACCGCCAGGGCAAATGCGTTGACGACATCGTAGGTCGTTTTGCCGGCGCTGTGCTCGGCGAGCGCGCGATTGACAAGCTGCTCGCCCCCAGCGCGGAAAATCTCGACCTTCAAGAAGGGATATTTGGCCTCGAAGCCGTCGCCGAGCGCTTTAGCGTCGTCAAGCCTCATCGACGTCCAAAACATCACCTGGCGCTCTTTTTTGGACCCCCGGACAAGATCCTCCTCGCTCTGCGCCCATGCTGAAGACAGGCCGAGAATCAATGATGCCGACAAGACCAGCGCCAAAGAAGTCAAGCACATAGGTTCGTGTTTCCGCATAGTTCCTCCTAAAAGCCGCGCCGATATCAACTATTCTCGTGTAAAGTCGCCAGAATTTTTTCCGGTATCATGGGCAAATCGGGGATGCGGACGCCCACCGCATGCCAGATCGCGCTGCCCAAGACGGGGCGACGCTCGACACTCATCGAGGTTTGATTCTCCAATGACTCCCATACCTACAATCTTCCCTGGCGTCTTGAATTGAGGTCCCGCGACTTAAGCTCCGTTTGCGCCGATTGATTATCGTCGGTTCGAGCGCCATTGCGCCGTAGAGCTTCATAAATCCTCTCGGCGGTGATCGGCAGATCAAACAAACGGACCCCCACGGCATCAGCGACGGCGTTGGCGATAGCCGCGGGGGGGCAATTATTGGCGAACTCGCCGATGGGCTTGGCGTTCAGAGGTCCGACCCCGCCTGTAGACTCCACCAGCACGGTTTCGAGTTCCGGGATGTCTTTCGCCGTCGGAAGTTTATAGTCGCCCAGGTTTTTGTTGATGACTCTTCCGTCTTCCACGATCAGCTCTTCCATAACACCTTGGCTAAATCCCATGACCACAGAGCCGTCGATTTGTCCTTGATGCGTGAGTGGATTGATGATCGTACCCACGTCATGCGCGCTGACGATCCGGCGCACGCGAACGGCTCCGGTTTGCGGATCGACTTCAACTTCGGCGACCTGAGCGCAGAAATAACTTACGTCGTCGGGATAGGGATAATCTTCATAGACGCTCGCCGAGATCCTCCCATGGGCCTGGGCGACGACTCTTTTAAGGTCCACTCGCTGCGCTCGGTCTTGCCGCAACCAGAACTTACCCGCAGAGAATTCCACGTCGGGGGGAACGCACTCCAGCGAGTGAGCGGCATGCGCCAAAAGCTGGCGGCGCAAGTCTTCGCAGGCCTGAACAACGGCGCGGCCGGCAACATAGGTCATGCGGCTCGCCCTGACCCCGCTGTCGCGCGGCGCGGTATCGGTGTTGCCTATGACGACGCGAACTTGATCCACGGAAACTCGCATTGAGTCGCCCACAATTTGGCGCAGGATCGTGTGCGTACCCGAGCCTTGATCGACGGTGGGGCTTAGCACCGTAAAGGTGCCGTCCGCTTCAGCAGTAAGCACAAGGCCGGTGTCGCCGCCGCTGATATGACGGGCGGTGAGGGCGATCCCGCGACCGTAGTGGAGGCCCCGTTTAGGCTCGTTCCAACCCGCGCCGTCCAAGGCCGCTTGGAAGACTTCGCGGAAACGCACGTCGCGCAGCCGGTGTCCTGTAGCATCCTCCTCTTTCTCGCCGATCAAGTTCTTCAGACGGAATTTCGCCGGGTCCATGCCCAACTCTTTGGCGATAAGATCGGTATGCGATTCAAGGGCAAAGATCGTCGCAATGGCGCCGGGACTACGGTAGTAACCCCCCGGTACCGTGTTCGTGTAGATCTGCAGAAACTCAAAAGTGGAGTTTTCGACCCGGTAAGGCACACCGACATAATGCCCGGTGGCTAAAGAAGCTTTGGATTTGAGCGCGCCGTAGGCGCCGCTGGCGTGCAGCGCCCGCAACGTGCGCGCGACAATTCGGCCGTCGCGCTTAATGCCGCTGCGAATCGTGACGATGGTCGGATGCGCGGGATTACCAGCCGACAACTCCTCCTCATACGTCATCACCAGCTTGACGGGCTGTCCAGACTTAAGCGCGAGCAAGTAAGCGATGGGCAGGTCGATAGCGTCGCCTTTTCCGCCGAACTCACCGCCGACGTTCACCGGGTTGATGCGGATGCGTTCCTCGGGTAGACCGATTGCATTCGCCAATTGACTGCGCACGCCGAAGGGATTTTTGGCCGATGTCCAGACTTGAAGACGTCCGTCGGATTCAATGGCAACGATGCCGGCGTGCGGCTCGATATAGCCCTGATGTCGGGCCGGAATGCGGAAAGTGTGTTCCAGCACGAGATCCGCTTCGTGAAACCCCTGCTCGACGTCGCCTTTCCGCCAAGCGAGCCGGGTCAATCCGTTATGGATGTCCAATGCGAGAGTGTCTTCGGGAGCGCCGCCGTAAGCCGAAACGGCTTCGTGAAGCTGCGGTGCGCCGGATTGCATCGCCTCAAATGGATCAAAGACCGCCGGCAATTCCCGGTAGTCCACATCAATAAGGTTTACGGCTTCTTCCGCCGCATCGAGAGTTTCCGCGGCGACGGCAGCCACACGATCGCCGGCAAAGCGCGCGATGTCCCAACACAGGACGGGCATGTCACGGATTTGCTTGCCAACGTATCGACCCTTGGCGTCTTCACCGGTCACAATGGCCTTAATCCCTGGAACTTTGCGCGTCTTGGAGACATCTACCCGAAGGATTCTCGCGTGGGGATATGGGCAGCGGAGAATCTTGCCCCACAAAATTCCCGGAAGACCGATATCTGCCGCATAGAGTGAGACGCCGCTGACCTTTTCGCGGCCCTCCGCACGCGGAACGGGAAAGCCAATCACTGTGAAGTTTCTTTCATGGTTCGTCATCTCAGCGAGCCGCGCACAAAGAAATACTCCCGTCCCTGTTGTCACTCGTCTGTCTTCATTTCGGCCGGCAACCGAGCGCCTCGCCGCGGTGCTCGCTCAAAATCGAGATCGCCTCGGCAACGGCGCCGAATGTTTAACTTCTCACGTCACCTCTCGCGCGACTGTGTTCGGCGGCAGGCCCTCACCACATGATGGACCCGCCATTGACTACAATCATCTGTCCGGTCACATAAGCGGACCAATCACTGGCCAGAAAGAGCACCGGACCGACGAGGTCCTCGGGCTGCCCCACTCTGCCGAGCGGGATTTTGCTTGCTTTGGCGTAGAACTCCTCTTCGCTTTTCACGTGTGCCTTGGGCTGCGGCGTATCGATCGCCCCGGGACAGATGCTGTTCACGGTTATTCCAAAAGGCGCGAGCTCCAACGCAAGTGATTTGCTGAACCCGATGATGCCTCCCTTGGAGGCCGCGTAGTGAGCCCCATGCTTGGAGCCCTGCAACGCGCGGCCGGAAGTAAAATTGATAATGCGCCCGGACTTATTGCTTTTCATCGTCGGCATTACCGCGCGACTGCAAAAAAAAGTGCCCGTCAGGTTCGTACGCAATACCTGCTCCCACTCTTCGGTCTTCATCTCGGCCACGGAAGAGGCGGGAAAAATGGCAGCGTCATTGACCAGGATGTGGATGCTTCCGTACGCGCGCAGGGTTTCCGCGGCCATCGCCCGAACTGAGTCTTCGTTGGACACATCGGTGGGCACGAACCGCGCAATTCCTCCAGCGGCCTCAATCTCTTGCGCCACCCGCGCTCCATTCTCTTCATTGAGTTCGGCAACGATGATCCGCGCCCCTTGCTGGGCCAAGCCTCTGGCAAGCGCCCGGCCGATGCCCTGACCGGAGCCCGTCACGATGGCCGTTTTCTCCTCCAACAACTTCATCAATTCTATGGTCCTTAGATGCGATGTGTCACTATGTGTCCGCTTTCATTTCTTGTACTTCTTGTAGATGGCGTCAATGAAACCTTCGCGATCCAACTCGGCGACGATGGAATTGTCGAAAAATTCATCCGGCTTCGCGCCATCCCGATCTTTGAGGGTCATCAGGTAGGTTTCAATCTCTTCAGGTTCGACATAGAACTTCGGCGAATAGACCTGAGTCCAAAATTCGTAGGCCTCACTGAAGATTTTTGGGTCGGAGATAGCGAGATATTTTTGAAAAAGCTTCATGGCAAATGGAACATCGCCCTTGATCCTTGCCAGACCGGCAATGGAGCCCATCATAAATTTCTTGACCTGCGGCCGTCTGTTTTTCAAATATTCATCAGTCGTGGTCACCTGATTGTTGGCAAATTTGACGCCGCTGCGGGCCAGGTTAATTAAAGGTTTGAACCCCAATTCCCTGGCCTTCAGGGATTCGGGAGGCTGGATGAGGGTAGCAACAATCGAGCCGCTCACCATAGCGCCGAGTCGGGCACTGGCATTTCCCAATTGCGTCAATGTTACGTCCGTTTCCGGATTTAGTTGCAGTTTCCGCAGCGCGTAGATCATGGCGAAGTGCGTGGCGCCTCCGAAACCGGCGATGCCGACGCGTTTCCCTTTCAGGTCCTCGGGCTTGCGGACCTTGTCCGACACATATAAGATATACGGGAATACCCCGACATTAGTCCCGACCGTGATCACGTGACCACCTTTGAGCCGGGCGTTGATTGCGGCGGGTCCTCCAGTGGTGGTGATCTGCACGTCTCCTGACACGAGCGCCATGATCGTCTGGGTCCCTCCGCTGAACTGAACGGGAAGAACTTCGAGCCCATATGTTCTGTAGAATCCTGACTCGATGGCTGCATAGTAAGGCATTTGGGTGGCGCTTCGGAGCATCGCAAGGGTCAGCTTGGCGGCTGCCGAGCGTCCAGGGCTAACGCCCATGATGGTGAATCCCGAGAGAAAAAACGCCAGAATTTTTAACCCTTGTACCCAAAAAGCTTTTGTCATGTAGATCTCCTTGTCATTGCTCCGACTCTATGGCATCGAGAACTCTTTCCGGACTGAGGGGCAGCTCCGTAAGTCTAATCCCGATCGCGTTTTCGAGCGCATTCGCCACGGCCGGAGCGATGCCGAAAATCCCGATCTCTCCGATCCCTTTTGCGCCGAAGGGTCCCACGGCCAACGGGGATTCTAGAATAATCGACTGAATCGGCGGGATTTCCTGAGCGAAGGGAATGCCATAATCGGAAAAAGTCGGATTGGTGATTCGCCCGTCATCCATTTGCAGCTTTTCCCTGAGGGCATACCCCAATCCCATCACGACGCCCCCCTCGACCTGTCCAGTTACCAGCGGCGGGTTGATCGCTTTTCCCACATCGTGGGCAGATACAACTTTGAGGACCTTTATCGATCCGGTTTCTTGGTCTACTTCGATCTCGACAGCCTGCGCTCCGAACCGCCAACCCGTTTCTTTCCCGTCTTCGTACGAAAATCCTGTCGCTACGATATTCTTATGGGGGCATCGGCGGTCACTAAAAACCGTCTGGACGGGGATTCCTCCTTCGCCCTGTCGCCAAAAGATCTGTTTGTCCTTGAGAAGGAGAGACGTGGGGTCCCGTTCCAAAAGCCTTCCGGTGATTTCCAAGAGTTGATTTCGCGCCTCTACCGCGGCGCGGCGCACGGCTTGGCCGCTGGAGACCGTCACACGACTCGAATAGGTGCCATTATCGAAAGGGACTATAGAGGTGTCGCCGCTGATGACGCTGACATCCGCTACGGCGACGCCAAGCTCTTCCGCAGCGATCTGAGAAAGCACAGTTTCCATTCCGCCACCGACATCCGAGGATCCCACAATTAGCTGAACGCTGCCGTCGCTGTTGATGGAGACCACGGCACTAGAAACGGCGCCGGCCCCGGTCGGAGATTTATAAACTATGCTGATTCCCACGCCTCGGCTTTGTCCGTGCCGCTTGAGTTTTTCCGGCCCAATTTCGGTGACGATACGCTCGAGGCATTCCCGCGCCGTTACCTTATCGAGAATCTCTCCCGTTGGCGCCACGTCGCCGTCATTGAGCAGGTTTTTCAGCCTTAGCTCGACGGGATCGAGCCCGAGCCGATGGGCGATCATATCCATCTGCGACTCGCCAGCCCAAACGGATTCGGGGCACCCGAGCCCGCGGAAAGGACAGCCGCGCAGCGTGTTGGTGTAGACCAGCGTCGAAGTCACCTTCACATGGGGAATTCTGTAAGGGCCCGCGGCGTCTTTGATCGCCCGGTTGCTAGTGGGCAGACTGTCGCTGTACGCGCCGCAATCCCAGACGAATCTGGCCCCACGCGCCGTGATCGTGCCGTCTCGCTTCACACCCGTCTTCATGATAATGATCGCCGGGACCGATCCGGCGCTGGCGGTGAACTCCTCGTCGCGCCTCATCACGACCTTGACCGGCCGGCCGGTTTTCATCGCGAGAGCTACGGCGAAGTGTTCGATACGGACGCCGTTCTTGCCGCCGAATCCGCCGCCGATTTTTGTCGAGATTACTCTGACCGCCCCTTCGGGAACGCCGAAGATGGTGGCGAGCATGGAGCGAATGACAAAAGGCCTCTGCGTGGAAGTCCAGACGGTGATCTTGCCCCCCTCGACTTTGGCGACACAGCCATGAGGTTCCAGGTAGCACTGGTGAAGCCGCCGAGTCCGAAAAGTGTCTTCAAACACCTGGTCCGCTTCGCGAAAGCCACGATCCACCTCACCCCGGCTGAATTCGGCCTGGTGGAGGATATTCGTTCCCGGGGAGGGGTTCCAATTTCGGGTCAGAAGCGGGTTGACTTTGTAGCTCGCCATATCTTGGTGAACAAGCGGGGCGTTTTCCGCCATCGCTTCCAAAGCGTCAAAAACTCCGGGCGCCTCTTCACAATCGACCTCGACGAGCCGAGCGGCTTCGTCGGCCGTGGGCTCATCCACGGCCGCGACTGCGGCCAGGGGCTCTCCCGAGTAACGAATCTTTTCGGTGGCGAATATCTGCTCGTCCGTAATGGCGTAACCAAACCGCGTGGAAGGGACATCCGCAGCCGTTATGAGCGCCGCAACACCGGGCAACGCCCTGGCGTGAGTCACGTCGATCCGAGCGACTCGACCGCTGGCAATGGAGCTGCGCACTACCTTTCCGTGGAGCATTCCAGGCAAACTGACATCCACGCTATAAACGACGTTGCCTGTGACGATGTCCAGGCCATCTTTTCTAGAAACGGGCTGACCGATGATCCGGAAGTTTTCCATTTAACCTGATCCTCAGCGAAGGGCTTCAAGGCTTGACGGTAGCGGACGATCCCTTCGGCGGCGCATAGAGCTGAAGAAGATTCCCGTCGGGATCGAAGAAGTAGAAGCCCCGGCCCGTGGGCCGATCGACGGTCGCTGCGCTGTGAACCCTGACTCCGAAATCTTTCATTTTGCGAATGGCCAGCTCAAAGTCTTCCGTCGAAACCACAAAAGCGTGGTGGGTGGCGCCGTCCTCTTTTAGCGCATCTTTTTCAACCGGCTGAGGCCTTTGGAAAAGCACGACCATGTCATCCCCCGACCTGAGATCGGCCCGGTTCAGATGATCTCCCATATCGTCGCGGTTTAACTTTGCTATCTTCATTCCTAAAACCTCGGTGTAAAACTTGACGGCCCGATCCACGTCGTTAACCGCAATCCCGATATGATAAAGTCCTTTTGTCTTGATCATAACGCGCCCTCCTTATTGGGAATTAACCATTCGCAGACTCTGTATAGCGGCTCTCGCCATAATGCTTTTTCTCTTCGCGTGTTACGGCAACCGTCCTGCCGGACCGTTACGAGGCGTCGAATCATCAGTGTTCTATCGTGCCTGTTTAGGCCAACTTCGAAGGGGAGACGCCGCCGACAGTCAATTTGAACAGATGCAGCACGTTAGGCCGCGGGTGTAAAACCGTGTATGGCTCCGGAAGCCGCACCGCCGCAGTCCTTAATCTACAAAGTTCGCGTATATCGTCGTTCGTTAAAAACATTATGGGCTCACTACTGAGCAGGCGTCCGGATCGACGACCACGTGGACCGTTTCCCTTTCTTTCGGGAGGAATTTCGGGTGGACGTTCACTTTCAACCGCTCGCCGTTGTTGGCCTCGACAATGCATTCGACGATTTTGCCCAGGAAAGTGATTTGCGCGATCTGGCCGCTCAGGGAAACGCGGGCGCGGGGACTCTCCCGCGAGACCTCCACGTCCTCCGGTCGGAAGAAAACATAGGCCTCTTCTCCGGGCGGCTTCGCGTCTCCGGAGCACGGAAAGATTCCCAGCGGAGTGTCCACTATCAGATGATCGCCTTCCTTGCCTTTGATCCTTCCTCGAAGGAAATTTGCTTCGCCGAAAAACTCTGCCGTGAGTTTTTTCTGCGGCCTGCGGTAGATTTCCGCCGGGGAGCCTCCCTCAACGATCTCACCGTCCACCATGAACAGGATCTCATCCGACACCGCCATGGCCTCTTCCTGGTCATGGGTAACGTAGATCGCCGTAATGCCGCTCCTCTTCTGCAATTCCCTGATCTCCAGCCGCATGTGTTGGCGCAATTTCGCGTCGAGATTGGAAAGCGGTTCGTCCAACAAAAGAACGCTCGGATTGGCGACCAGCGCCCGGGCCACCGCTACCCTTTGCTGCTGCCCTCCGCTCAGCTGCGGCGCGGGACGGTCGGCGAGATCCGCCATCCCCACGAGAGAGAGCACCCGGCGAACCTCCTGTGCGATCTGGTTTTTACCGAGTCGATGCCCCCCTAGCGGGTAGGCCACGTTATCGAAAACGGTCATGTGGGGCCAAATCGCGTAGGATTGAAAAACCATTCCTACCGGTCGCCTCTCAGGAGGCTCGAACCTCTTTGCCTCACTCGAAAATACCAACCGCTCGCCGATTCTGATCGTCCCCGAATCGGGTTGCTCCAGTCCTGCAACGCACCGGAGGGTCGTGCTTTTGCCGCACCCGCTTGGACCCAGCAAAGTAAGCAGACTCCCCTCTGCAACGTTAAACGAAATCCCACGCAAAGCTTTCACTGCCTCTTTTTCTGTCCGGAACTGCTTCCGAAGATTATTTACTTCAACCATGGCCACAAATAGTAATTAGAAAGCTCGCATGCGCGTCATCGCCGTGCGGCCGACCCAACTGATCAGTATCAGGAGAAGCATGAGGATAACTCCGAGCGCCGAAGCAATCGACTCTCGACCCTGCTCCCACAACCCCCAGACCCTAGTCGAGATAACCACGCTCGACGGGCTATAAAGCATAAGAGCTGCCGTAAGCTCCCTGCCAGAATGGACCGCCACCCATATCCAGCCATTGACGAATGCGGGCGCGGCGAGCGGCAAAAGGACGCGCCAGAATGTTCTAAAAAAGCTTGCCCCGGCAACTCGCGACGCCTCCTCCAGTTCCGGATGAATCTGAAAAAAACCAGCGATCATCACTCTCGACCCATACGCTAGAAAACTAATCGTGAGAGCTATTGCGATGATCATAATCGTCCCATAAAAAGGATTACGGAACGAAAGGTACAAGAGCATCACGGCGAGCGCAATCACGATCGTCGGTAATGCGTGTGGAAGGAAAGCAAACAGATCTAAGGCGCGTGTTAGCCGAGAGCGGCCGCGAACTACAAACCAGCCGACAAATAAGGCGATAACCATCGTTGCCGTGCCTGTGATCAACGCCAGCAAAACTGTGTTCATAAAAGCGAGGACCACGGCTGGATCTCTCATCAGTTCCCCATAGGAGTCAAAGGTTATCGTCCTTAGCCCTTCCCAGGAAGGAGGAAGATAAAACTTATGCAAACTTGTCCAGAACAGGATGAAGAATGGAAGCCCAAGCGTCACAGCGAAGTAAACAATAAACAGCAGCCCGGCTCCGTATTTTTTGCTGCTCAAAGGGATGCGGTGGGGCCGGAATCCCTTGCCGGTAATCGTGACATAGGTTTTGCGAGTTAAACGGTAATACAGCCAGATTGCAAAAATGGAAACAGCTACTACAATCAGAGAAAAAGTGCTTGCCAACCCATAATCGGGAAGGCCTCCGATTGGCGGATGCACAGACCAATAGATCCGCGTGCTAAAAACATGGACGCCGGCATTCATTCCCAGGACACCGGGGACTTCGAACACCTCTATTGCTCTGATGAAGAAATAAAGCAACGCCCCTAAGATGGCAGGCCACATTAATGGCAAAGTAATCCTCGAAACAGTTGCTATACCCGACTTTCCCGCCACCCGGCTGGCTTCCTCAAGAGACGGGTCCATATTCCTGAAGGCGGCCGAAATCATAAGAAACATCGTCGGTACCATCCGGAACCCTTCCACGAAGATCATCCCCCATAGCGTATAGATGTTTAGCGGGCCCTGCGTCGCATCTACTCCCGGAATCCACCGCAACATCAAATTGATCAAACCGATTCTCGGATCTAAAAGAAATATCCAAGCAATGGCGGCCATCATTCCTGGAATGATCATTGGCGCTATGACCAAGGCAAACATCAAATTCCTAAGAGGTATATCGCTCCGCTCCACGAGCCAGCTAAACAGAACAGCGAAGCTCGCCCCCAAGATGAGGGAGCCGGCGGCAAATATTCCAGTGTTTACCATCAATGTCCAAGTTCTTGGATTGAGAAAGACCTCGGCATAGTTTTCCAGGGTGAGCGGCCCGGGCTCGAAAGGCAGATATCCATGTTCTCTGAATGTAGCGACAAATGCGACCACCAGCGGAACCAACACAAGGTAAAGCACCACCGCAGTCGTTAGTACCAGAACTGCTACGCTCCAGTTGATGCTCTTTAATATCTCTCGGCAGTCGGTTCGGCTAAACGTCAGGACGGCTTCGCGAGCTCCCACAACTCGGATCCTTTCTTCTACTCACAATTCATCTCGAGAAATCCCTTGCCTTATCAAACAAATCACAGAGAATACGCTCCTGGGCCAGCTGCTAGCTAAGCTAGTTGTCTTCCATACTATTTAAAGACCCCTAAAGTTTTAACTTCATTCAACGCGGCGATCTGTGGCAAAGTCTTATCGGCGGTCCAGTGATGTGTGAGCTTACCTGAGCACGCCAATGACTTTTACAGCGATCTTGTTCAGGCGAGCCGCCTCTTTGTGATTCTCAAGGCTCTCCGGTATTATTTCTACTTTGTGCTTTTGGATTGTCTTTGCAGCGCCGTAGGGACTACCCGGGACGGGAGTTCCCCGGAACATTTTGGCATTCATTAGCCGCTGCGCTTTATCCGCTGACAGCCAGCCTGCGAACAGCTTTGCCGCATTCGGATGTTTGGCACCTTTCGCGGCAAATACAACGTTGTCCGTGGATCCTATAGGACTGACCTTTTCTGCCCAAGCTATAGGCGCGCCTTCACTCTGCTTCTGAAGGACCTGATGCACGTATGTCCCAACCGCCAAAGGCGCCACTCCGGCGATCAGCTGCTGGTTTACCCGAGCCCCACCTTTCACATAGACGGGGTCCTGCTGCTTCAACCGTTTGAGGTAACTTACCATCTTCTCTTCCCCCCATTTGAGTCCGAGGTAAGCAAATGCATTTACTCGTGGCTCCAGAATGATCCTCCCCTTCCACTTTGGATTTAAGAGATCATCCCATGAGGTGGGTACCTCTTCCGGCTTGATGAGCTTAGGATTATACGCAAGCAGATAAAGGAGGCTATACTGTGAAAGCAATCTCCCGTCCTTGGAGACGTGCTCGGGATTGAGGTCCTTGAATACTTTAGTCCAGTCGTCATAACCCTGGATCAACCCCCGAGAGAGAAGCGGAATCAGACCTACCAATCTTCCTGTGCCTACGTCTAAACTTACCATACCCTGCCGCGCTTCAGCGATTACCCGCGGAGCATAATCGTCTGGCCGTATCTCGAATTGATTTATCTTGATCCCCGGAAACTCCTTACTGAACTCCTCAGCGAACAAACGTATTTCCCAGGGATCCAGAGGAGACCATATAGTCACCTCGCCCTCAGCTTTGGCAGCTTTGTAGAGAGCTTGTAAGGAATCTTGCCCGTACGCTGGTCTCCAGATCGTTATGATGGCAACAGAAAAAACAATGAACCCCAGGTATATCCGTTTCATAGGTAAGCCTCCTTGCTTCCTTTGTTTGCTGTTTTGATCTGAACGAGCCCAACCTTTTCAACAACGAAAATAAAGCAAGCTTCCGACTGCCGACCGAGCGGAGCATTACTCTCAATCCTTAGGTTTCAACCGGCTCCTGCATCACCCAAAAATATCTGCGCGCCACTTCTCGCGAATTCTCGCCTTGAG
>JBOHVS010000167.1:0-12500 GCA_050735975.1 Binatia bacterium
TGCATCAGCATCTCATCGCCGCCACGATTTGGAAGTACCGGCGCGGCCAGGGCGGCGAGGCCATGCTGAAGAACGTCGCCGAAAACCAGCTCGTGCTCGTTAGCACGGGCGCAGGCGATTGGCTGGAGTCCAACGGCTCGACGACCAAAACCGCCGGGGGCTACCTGGTCAGCGCCCACAAACACTTTGCCAGTCAGTCCGCGCTCGGGGACATGCTGGTCACGAGTGCGCCGTTCCTGGACGAGGTGCTGCATTTTCCGGTGCCGATGAACGCGGAAGGAGTCACGGTATTGAACGACTGGCGCGCGCTGGGCATGAGAGGTAGCGGTTCTCATACCGTCAAACTGGAAAACGTCTACATACCCGATGCCGCCATCGCTTTGAGGCGGCCGCGGGGCGTTTATCACCCGGTTTGGAATGTCGTCTTAACTGTGGCGATGCCGCTGATCATGTCGGTCTACGTGGGTATCGCGCAGAAGGCGGCGGAGTTGTCCATCGGCCATATCCGGCGGAAAAAAACCGCGAAGCCGCATGTGCCCTATTTGATCGGTGAAATGAACAACGATCTCGTGGCCGCCGAGATTCAGCTGAAGGACATGCTGCGAATCGCTAACAATTACGATTTCGAAGCCATCGACCAAAATGGCCATGATATTCTCACGCGAAAAACCAACGTGGCTAACGCCGCCATCCGCGTTGTCACCAAGGCAATGGAAATCGTCGGCGGTGAGGGTTTTTATCGCGGTTTCGGTTTGGAGCGGCTCTTCCGCGACGTTCAGGCCGCGCGGTATCATCCGCTGCCGGAAAGCGATCAGGTGAAGTTTTCGGGCGAGTATCTATTGCGGGACTGACGCATGTCGCGGCGACCCGGATAATTAACCGCAAAGCCCGTAAGAACGCAAAAGAAAATCGGATTATCTCGCGCAAAGACGCCAAGGCGCAAAGGTAAGAGAAACAAAAGTCCGACCTTTGCGCCTTGGCGCGAGGAATCCGATCTTCGTGTACTTCGTGTTCTTAGGAACACGCGCTAGGCGCCTGATCAGAGGCTGCCATAGAGGCGCTCGGGGGTAACTAGAACCAGGCTTCGCTCTTCATCCCGCATTTGCTGGGCAAATTCCTCGTCTGTACCCTTGGGGGCTCGGCCCATGGCAACGTAGAGGTCCTTCAGACGCTTGATGTGCGCTTTCGTGTCTTGCCAAGGCTCGATGGACGCAGGGCCCTCGACGGTGACGTAGCGCCGGGTGTCGAGCTTGATGACTGTGACAGTCGCTCGGCCGGTCCGTTGGATGTTCTTAACCTTCACGGTGTACGGCCGCGACGCGAACCCGAGCTTACCATCCAGCACAGCCGCCGAGACGACGGTCGACTGCGCGCAGCCCTTCGGGGTGACGCTGATCGCGACACCGGTGTGATTCTCTTGCAACAGGGGGAGTGCTTCTTGCCATTCCATCTAATCGTTCCTCCGAACGTTGAAGTGTTGTCGGCTCAACCGCGATAGCTGATATTACACGATTATTTTTACTATTGTTCACTTATTTGTCTTGTCCATGCTGCGTGGACAGCAGTAAGTTTTGGAAAAAGATCACTCGGGCTATTTGGATGAAGGAAGAAGCGTCGGGGTCAGACTTCGACGACATCTAAACTCGGTTAGCCAAACTTCGTCTTTACTTCCCCACCATCCTGCTGTCCAGTAAGCTCCCGCAGGACGGGCAAAACAACTGCTCGAGCGACAGTTTTTCGGCAAAGTCGCTCATGAGAGGATTAACTCGAGTCGCTGGGAAACTTCTAACCGCCGCGCTTTGCCGCCAATCTTCGCCGTGGCGGCAAAACACATGAGAGCACTGAGTACAACGAATATGTGACCCCGCCTCGCCACTGAAGATCTCCAGATTTTCTTGAAGCGGGTGCTTCATACGGGCTGAAATCTCTGTTGCCGGAGAGCGCTTCGGAGCTCTTCAGTGGCGGGCCTGTCGACTTTCCCGGTCTCGAGGTCGATCACCACCCCATAAATCTCACGCGCCGAGTCGGTCGAAACAATGCCGTTGATGACATCTGTCAAAACCCGGTCGGGGTCGCGCTTTAGAGGATCACCGTAACCCCCGCCACTCGCCACTCTCATATAGACGACGCTGTCGTTTTTCAGCTCGAACTCACAGTACGGCAAGAACCTTTCCGCACCCCCGACCTGAGTGATGTTCTCCACGCCGCCGTTTCCGCTGACAATCTCCCCGGCCCGAGTGTTTTCCAGAAGCTTTACGATGCTCGGGGCCCCGGGGTACCCGCCGAACAGCCCCTGGCCCGAGTTGGTGGCGCCGGCGGCGCCATAAGCGACACCCGTGATCCTATCATCCGGACAGTCGTGCAACATATGGGCGGTCTCAACTCCGGCGCCGCCGCGAAACTTTCCCGCGCCGGCGGCGTCTTTGACATGACGCCGGAACAGGTAAAGGATGGGAAAATTCATTTCGAACCATTCCACATTCGGGCAGCTCATGTGGCTGCCCCCTGAGTTGATCCCGTCTTCGAAGGCGCGCGCGCCGCTGCCGTCCAGGGCGCCGTGGGCCATATTGAACACGGCGTAACGGCCGTGTTGGCTGCGGCCCGCATGTTTGGCGTTTCGGTGTCCGGCGTTGAGCCCCATCACTTCGTTCTTGAACGCTTCGCTCGTGGAGAGCATCTGCATCAGTCCCGCGTTGGCCAGGTATCGCGTGGTGACGCCGCACGATGTGGTATTGAGAGAGACCGGGCCCGGATATTGGACGTTGACCAACGTGCCTGCGGGCGCGGTCGCCTCCATCACCTGGAAAACGCCGTGATTTTTTGGGATATCGTAGGCCAAAGTCGAGAGCACGGCCGCAAAACACCAACCGAACGTCGCATGAAGCGCCTGGTTGACGCCGGTCCTCGCCTGTGGATCCGTTCCCGCAAAATCGAAAGTTAATCTTTTGTCTTTCTTTCGCAATTCGAGAGCGATGCGCCATACGAAGTCTCCTTCGATCCGAGCGCTCGAACGCCATTGGCCGTCGGGAATTTCCGAAAGCCGTCTTTCCAAAACGTTCTGCGAATGGCCGATCATCTCTCCGGACACATCATCCACCAACTGCGGCCCGTAGCGCGAATAGATATCCCTCATCCTCGCTTTGGCCACATTGTTGGCGGCGATCTCGCATTTGAGGTCGAGGCCGACCATGACCGGCTGGCGCGTCATGTTGATCAGCGTATCGAATACGTCCTGCCTGAGCTTACCGCCGTCGATCAGCTTGATACCGGGGATTCTCAGCCCCTCGTGAAAAATCTCCGTAGCGTTGGGCGAATCGCCCCCCGGCGACAGCGCGCCGATATCCATGACATGAACGAACGTCGCGCTCCAACCCACGAGAAAGTCTTTGTAGTGAATGGGCGAGATCGTGTAGATATCCGACTGGTGAATGGCAGCCAGATAGGGATCGTTTAACAGAAACAGGTCGTCCGGGCAGATCTCATCGCCAAACCGCTCCAGAATGCGCTTCACGGCAAACCCGGCGCATGCGACGTGCTGCCCCATGGTTGCGCCTGCGCAAAGCAGGTCTCCATTGGCACGATAAAGCGCCGCCATGTAATCGCGTTGCTGGGTCGTGTTGACCGTCCCGCCGACGCGCTCCAAAGTGATGCCGGTTTCTTTGGCGATCTGATGTAGCCTGTGGGATATGATTTCGAACCGAATGGGATCGACAGGGCTTATTGTTGATTTCATGGATGCATCCAATCGCGGCACTTTCTAGTCGTTGGGCAATACGCCGAATTTAAATCTTACCCCGCGTTTTTTAGGGGCTGATATGATGCAATAGGGCCGCGGTCACCGATCGCTTTTGAATATCGATTCTTCATGGGTTTCTGCCGATTCGAACCTTGCTGCTTTTTGAGTTGCCTCCCTTATCATGTTTAGCGTCTGTTGAGTGCCGCGGACACGACACATCCGGGGGAACACAAACTCGATGAACATGTCGTGGACACGCTCGTTGTGCAGGCTCGTACAGGCGTCGCTCACGATGATCACGTTGTAGTCGAGATCGCGCGCTCCATAGACCGTGGCCGCCACGCCCATTTCCGTCGACGCCCCGCAGATCACGATGGTATCGACGCCCTTCGATCGAAGAGCCAGATCGAAATAGGTCTGGTGGAAAGCATTCCAACGGTACTTGGAAATATAGTAGTCATCCGGGCGAGATTCCAATTCTGTAATAATCTCGGAGCTGGTCCTGCCTTCCAAGGACACCGGCACGCGCCGCTTCGTGACGACACCGTGGCTCCAAGGCGCGAGCGAGTTGTCCGTATCGGTCAACAGTTGGGTCGAGGTGCTGCCGTCGGCGCGATGCGTTCCCCTGGCGAAGAAGATCGGCATGCCCGCTTCGCGCCCGGCTTTCATAAGCCTCGCAGCGTTGTCTACGATCGGTTTCAAACGGGCTTTTTTGGCCGCAGCCACTTCGTCATAGAAGCCCTTGATCATGTCGAAAAACAGCAGCGCCGATTTTTTGCCGTCGATCTCATTCAATCCCATGGCATCCCTCTCCTACGCCATCCGAATTCTTCATCGTCAAATTTGCGTCCGGACGTTAACTCCCGATATGAATGCGGAGATTGAAAAACGGATCCACTGCGACACGATCGTTGGGATTCACGACGATCGTGGTCACGGGGGTTTCGACGATAGCCGGTCCTGCGATCTCCATCCCCGGCTTCATGGTGTCGAAATCATAGATCCTCGTCGGCACGAAGTCGCCCTGTTCCTGAAAATAAACCTTCCTGCTTCCCTTCACACTGTTGTTCGGATCCTCTTTGCTCAGGGGATAGCTTTTCATGCTTGGTTTGTTCAGTCGACCGGTGCCGACAACGCGAAATGCCATAATTTCCTTTCCCGCCTGGCGATATCCGGAACCGGGTCCGTAGGTCGCCTCATAGAGTTCGTCAAAGCCGGCATAGGAACTTTCCATCTCTTCCGGTGAGATCTCCGGCACTCCCGGCTTCAACGGCACATTGAGCTCGTGAACTTGATAGCGATAGCGCATATCCAGGCTTCTTATGATGGTGATATCTTCATCCCTGAACCCGGCGCGCCGCAGGTCCGCCAAGGCGCGACTCACCAGCGATGAAAAAATCGCATTCACGCGTTGGGGTTCTGCCGGCACTAACAAATGATCGGACTTTCCATATTCGTAAACGACGTCCGAGCTTACCAGGCCGGTCGCGCCGTGAACCGAGGCCGTGAGCGGGATGACTACTTGCTTGACCCCTAACTCGGCGGCATATCGTCCGGCGTGCACGGGTCCGGCGCCGCCGAATGCAAAAAGCGTAAAGTCCGCGGGGTCGTATCCCCTTTCCACGGTGGCTTTCCTGATCAGATCGCTCATATGCGAATTGATAATTTGATAAATACCGCTGGCTGCTTCAACGAGAGTCATGCCTAACGGTCTGGCGATTTTCTCATCGATGGCTTTCGAAGCTTTGTCTTTGTAAAGCTTCATTTTGCCGCCCAGAAAGTAATCCTCGTTGAGGTAGCCCAAGATAAGATCCGCGTCCGAAACCGTCGGTTCGATTCCGCCCACACCGTAACAAACGGGCCCCGGATCAGCTCCGGCGCCTCCCGGCCCTACTTTCAAGTGCCCCGACTCGGGGTCGATCCATGCGATGCTTCCCCCGCCGGCGCCGATGGACTCGACCCAAATCTTGGTGAGAAAAATCTGGTATCGAATGACGGTGGGTTTATGGTCCTTTTCGACGTTTCCGTCACGAATAACGCTCACTTTGAACGTGGTTCCGCCCATATCGGTTGCAAGAATATTCTGCACACCGATCCGCTCGCCGATCAGCCTGCTTCCCACGACTCCGGAGGCGGGACCGGACTCGATGGTGCCCACGGCATTCTTGCAGGTATCGTCTATTCCCAAGACTCCCCCGTAGGATTGCATAATCAACGGCTCGCTCTTGAGTCCCCTTTCTCTTAACCCCGCGGCGAGCTTTTTCAGATACGCTGAGATCTTCGGGCCGATATAGGCGTTAAACGCCGCCGTCGCCGTGCGTTCGTACTCGCCTAGAAAAGGCGCCACTTCACTCGAAGCACTGACGTAGATCGCCGGGTAATCGCGCTCGATGAGTTGCCGGAGAGCTTTTTCATGGACATTGTTCGAAATCGACCAGAGGAGGCTGATCGCGATGGATTCTACTCCGCGCGTCGCGAGCCCGCGGATTTTTTCTTCCGCCTCCCCGAGATCGAGACGGCTCAAAACGGCTCCTTTGTAATCGATGCGCCCGGCCACTTCGCAGATGAAAGATTTCGGCACGATGGGCTCCGGCTTGCTCAAGGCCGACACATGATAGCTTTCCTCCTCGGTGAGTCCGTCCATGGTACGGCCACGCATCATCAGCAGCGTATCGCCGAATCCCTTTGTCGCCAGCAGCGCTGTTTTGGCGCCGGATCGGGTGATGAGGGCATTGTCTCCGACGGTACAGGCATGAAAAAAAAGCCTCGCTGAGCCCAGAAGTTGGGTTTCGTCTTTAAACCCGATATTGGCGGCTGCGTCCCGAACCGCGTTCAGCGCGCCCCGCGAAAAATCATCCGGCGTGGACAGAGCCTTGCCGAGATTTACGGTTCCATCCTCGCCCATCACCACGCAATCCGTAAACGTGCCGCCGATGTCCACACCCGCGATGTATTCCATTGTTTATCCCTAAGTCCTGTCGCCTCGCGTCGAGGTGCGCAAAAAATAATCGACTATCTATAACAACTAAAATCCCTCGCGCGCAAATGGGAGCGACAAACGTCTGAGATCTTTCTCAGAGCTCCGCCGTCCGATCCTATTTCCTTGAGGCTCTCAACCTGTGCATTTCGCGACGACCCGATGCAATTCGTTGAAATAGGCCGGTGCCTCGATTATGATCGGCGCGGATGGGTATCGGCCGGGAGTGCGCAAAAATCGTGCAATCAAGTCACAACGGCATTCACTTCAAAAAGGAGGCAAGCGTGATCATCAGACTTTTCCTACTTTCACTTTTCTTGCATTCGGGTTTCCTGTCAGCGGGCTCCGCCATCGCGCAAGACTCAAAAAAACAGATTACTGTATTTGAAGGCATCCCCACGCGGGACTACGGCTACTTTCCCACCTATTTGGCCCGGGCCAAGGGCTTTTTCGCCCAAGAGGGATTAGACGTCAGAATCGTTATCATGCGAAGTAACGTAGCGGTCCCGGCTTTGCTGAACGGCGAAGTCCAATTTGCCACCGCGGGATCGGCGGTTAACGCCGCTTTGAGGGGCGCCCCTCTCAGAGCGGTCTATTTCAGTTACCATACCTCGATTTTCCAGTTCGTGGTTCGACCGGAAATTCGCACGGCCAATGATCTCAAAGGTAAAACCGTGGCCATCGCAAGCCCAGGGGGATCGCAAGATGCCGGGACCCGCCTGATGCTTGAAGACCTCGGATTGGACCCGAGACGCGACGTGAAGATCCTTCCGATGGGGGGAGCACAGGCGCGAGTTATCGCCATGGATACCGGACAGGTCGCCGGTTCGGCGAACAACTTCGACGTTGCCGCGGCGCTCGTTCGAAAAGGCTACCGGATTTTAACCAATTCAGCCAAGGTTTATCCCATTCCGTTCTCCGGTCTCGCGGCCAATATGAATTGGGCGCGGGAGAACCGCGACACCCTAAAGAAATGGCTGCGCGCCCACGTCAAGGCGGTGCAGTTTATATGGCAGCATCCGGCCGAAGCTGCGCAGGTGGCGGCGAAGGAATTAGAACTGGACGCGGATGTAGCCCGGGAAGTCGTCAACCAGTCGTTCCAGTTCATGAACCCGGACGATCCTGGAGGAGCCTCGGAAAAAGGACTGCTGGCCCACATCGAGGAAAGCGCAAACCGGGTGGGCGTCGATCCAAAGAAATTCAAGATCCCGGACATTGCAGACCTCACTCCTTTAAGAGAAGCGCAAAAAGAACTCGGCGTACGCTGCCGCGGCGGCTATCTTTGCGAATGACGCTGGAAATGGGCAATCGGATGATAAAGACTCGAATTTTCGAGCGTCATTTCCGAAGGACCAAGCCCGGCAACGAGACTTCGGGGTGAGAGGAGAGCAAAGATGAATTCAGAGGAGATCGCCAAACAACCGGTCACGGACCAGAGAAGCTCCTATATCAAGTGGGTCGAATCCGAAGGGATTCCGCTCGTTCGCGGCTTTTTCATCGAGGACCTAAAGAAGGTTCCGTTAGGCTACTGGGAGCGGGTGGGCGGTCTCACGGCCCGGATCTCGTTGGAAGGAACCGGCGAAACGGATGACGCTTTTATCATGGAAATCGCCCCGGGGAAAAATTTGCAGCCGCAAAAACATTTTTTTGAAGAGCTCATTTACGTCATTAAGGGCTCCGGAGCCACCACGGTCTGGAACGAAGGCGGCCCCAGGCAAACGTTTGAATGGCACGAAGGCTCGCTTTTCTCTCCTCCGTTCAACGCCTGGCACCAGCATTTCAACGGCAGCGGAACCGCGCCGGCGCGTTTCGTCGGCGTCACCAGCGCGCCGATCATGATCAATCTTTTGCACAATATCGACTTTATATTCGGCTGCGATTACGTCTTCAGCGACCGCTTCAACGGCGAACAAGAATATTTCAGCAGTCAAGGCAACTGGCATCCGGGTTTGGTCTGGGAAACGAATTTTATTTCAGATGCCCGTTCCTTTCGGCTTCTGGATCGAAGCGTCAGGGGCGCCGGAGGATCGTTGGTCTGTTTTGAGCTCTCGAACAACACGTTGTGCGGCCACATCGCTCAATTTCCCGTAGGCACCTATAAGAAGGCTCATCGCCATGGACCGGGCGCCCACGTGATCGTTCTAAGCGGCCGAGGTTACTCCTTGATGTGGCCGGAAGGAGAGCCGATGCAAAGGTTCGATTGGGGTCCCGGGAGTCTGATCGTGCCGCCGGAGAAATGGTTCCACCAACATTTCAACGCCGGGACCGAACCCGCGCGTTATCTTGCACTGCGCTGGGGAAGTAAGAAATTTTATGGAATCATGGGGGAAGGTACAGACAAACCCTTTAAAGACGCAAAAGCCGGCGGCGATCAAATTGAATACGAGGACGAAGATCCGCTGGTTCGGCAAACTTTTGTCGAGGCGCTCGCGAAGGTGGGAATCCAAAGTAAAATGACAAAATCTTAGAATCAAATCTCTCGTTCCAAAGAGAGCAATAGGGTCAATTCTTGGATCCTGCTGGTCGCGTTTTCCGATCTTCTTGCCAAGTTCCCGCAGGGCTTGAGTTACTATCTTTCTCCCAAGAGAGCGTTCTATAAAAAGACCGGCGGTTCAGGCGGCCAGTTGGATTCGACGGTCGAGTCGTTCGGCCGTCACAATCAGTCCTCCCGTCGACTTTCTCCGTACTCGGGAAGCTCATCGGATAGCTTTAGCCAACTTAGCTTGCTGCTCGTCCACGTGTGGTCCTTCGGCGGCGCCGAGTCCGGGTCATCGAGGCTGCACGTCGTGACGTCGATTTCATCAGGGAAGTCTTCGTGCTCGAAAGTCAACTGCGTGCCGCAATGAGCACAGAAGCCGCGCGTGGCCTTCGAGCTCGATTTGAAGCGAGCCGGCTCGCCGCCGACGAGTTGAAACTGAGAGCGTGGCACGCTGAACCATGTTACGAATGGGGCGCCGGAGGTTCGACGGCAAATCGAGCAGTGACAGTTGGTCTCATGAAAGAACGTTCCCGTTGTTTGGTAACGGATCCGCCCGCAGAAGCACCCGCCTTTCAGCATTTCCGCTCGCTCCTTTAAGAAAAATGTGGAAATATTCCTTCGTGCTCTTCGTGTGCTTCGTGGTCAAATTTGGTTCGCCGCTATGCGCGGGACGTGGCCCGTTTAATGAAATCACTGAAGAGCGCGGCCATCTCGCCTGCTTTTTCATCCCATTCCTCCCTGGGACTCAAGTCCATGTCGTAGTGCTTTGGGAACAGGATGTGCACCTCGCTTTTAGGCAGGAGCCGGCTGAGGTTCTCGCCGGTTTGACGCGAATGGGTGTTGTCATTGCCTGGAATAATGCACGCCGGAGCCTTTATGGATTTCAGTTCGGCTTCGGTCGCGCCAATCACAGGCAGATCGGCGCCGCGGATGAAGTATTCGCGCCAGTGGGACATGACAGCGATAAAACGAGCGGGCTCCGTTTTCATCAGCGCCTCGAGGTTCTCGGCTCTTGCTTCGATTCGCTCTTTCCAGTGCTCCATCTCACACACCGCGGCCATCCCGCCTTGCTTCGCGGCGGCTATGTACTGGCCGTAATATTCTTGAGCCAGGCGCTCGCACGCGAAGCGGCCGCCGGTCACGCGCCACAGCAATAGACCGCGAACAGCCTCGGGGTGCCGGAGGGCAAAGAGCAGCGAGGTCCGGCACCCGGACGAGCTGCCGCCCACGAAGGCGGGAACGGCGCCCAGTTGCGAGAGCAGCACGTGAAGATCATCGGCCCAGATCTCGTACTCCGAATCCTCGCCGGCGATGGCGACCTCGGACGCGCCGCAATTGCGCCGGTCGAAGATCACCACGCGGTGGCCCGCATCGGCTACGCCTTTAGCCAGTGGCTCCACGGCTCCAAAGTCGCGCCGGCCGCCGGGCGAAAGCGCCACCCAGGGGCCGTGATCGCCGAGGACTTTATAGTTGATGTTGACACCGCTCACGTTCGCTATCGTCATGGTCTCCTCCATCTCTGACCGAAAACAGTTCAAACCGTTCAAGCAGTTCAAGCCGTTCAAAAAATTCAAGACGTTGAAGAACACGGCACTTTAGAACTGTTGCTGATCGCATAATATTGCGACGAACCGACGGAATGCTTCGACAAGCTGCTCAGCATGAACGGAAATCACCGATTATAAACTTCTACCGTTCGCCCTGAGGGTGTCGAAGGGTGAACTGTTAGCTATCAAGCTCTTTCACCGATCCGGATCTCGCCGTATGGGAACGGACAATATCCGAAACCCGGTCGCCTATTCAAGCGACGCGGCGGTTCACCACAGAGTCAGGTGTCAGCGCCTGCTCCTTCCTCCCTGCTCCCAGCTGCTTCCCTGCTCCCTGCTCCTTGCGCCTTGACCTATCGGACTCAACTGTACTAGTAACCCGTCTATACAAGGCTAAGGCGCAGGAATCTGTCGCTAAGGGCGAAGCGCAGAGGTCTGAGGTCAGACGCCAGAGATCGGAGATCCGGGCGCCCGGCTCACTGCTCTTTGCTCCTTGCGCTTTGCGATTGCAGTACGTTGGAGCGAGGCGATTGAGCGTAACGCCTGCCTGTACGTCGCACGCAGACAGGAAGCATATGAGTCTTTTTAGCAGCCTGTCAGGAGGTTGAGAATGAAGCCTTTACCGCTTCTTCCCACGTCGGTCGTGGGCAGCCATGCCAAGATGGGCTGGTGGTATCTCGTGCGCCAGGAAGCTGAGGCGGGAAGGATGGGCCCGAGGGACGTGGCCGAAGCGCTCGATACCGCGGTGGACGTAGCGATTCTCGATCAGGAGCGCGCCGGAGTCGACGTCATCAGCGACGGCGAGATGCGCCGGTTCGGCTCGTTCTATCGCACATATCTCCGGCGCATCGAAGGAATCCGGATGGAGGCGGCCGAAAAAACTTTGGCCGGTCCCGGCTATCACACGCGCGAAGATTACCAGGTCACAGGCAAGATCAGCGCTCCCGCCGGACTCGGCATCGTCCAGGAGTTTACCTACCTTAAGGATCACACCGCCAAGCCGACGAAGGTTACCTGCACCGGTCCGACCACCTTTGCCGCGGGAACAACCATCACAGCAGGCTATCGGGACCAGAAGGAACTCGCCTGGGATTTCGTCGCTATCGTTAACAACGAGCTCAAGGCGCTTGCGGCCGCCGGCGCCGATTTCATTCAAGTCGATGAGCCGGCGTTCAGTGACATCCATCAGGACGGTAAGGAACTGGCGCGCATTTTCAATGCCACCGTCGACGGCGTCAACGCGAAGCTCGCGATGCATATCTGCTTCGGCAACCACCACGGGCGGCCGTTGGTGAAAAGAACCTTTCGCAAACTCTTTCCCGGCGTTTTCGATGCCAGGGCGGATCAGTACGTTCTGGAGTTCGCGAACCGGGAAATGGCGGAGATCGAGATGTGGAAGGAGGCGGGAAGTGGAAAGGAGCTCGGCGCCGGGCTGATCGATCAGAAATCTTTCTATGTCGAGACTCCGGAGGATGTCGCCGAGCGCATTCGCGTCGCGCTCAAATGCGTGCCGGCGGACAAACTCTGGATCAATCCCGATTGCGGCTTCAATCCGACGCCGCGGTGGATCGCTTTGCCCAAGCTGAAGGCCATGGTCGAGGGAGCTAAGATCGTGCGCCGCGAGCTGGGGCAGAGAGATTGAACAGCGGCGCGCTGTATAAGGAGGTCGTATGAAAGTTCGAAGTTCGATGTGCCACGTTCGAAGTTCGAGGTTAAAACTGCTCCGCGCTTGAACCTCGGCCTTGACACCGTACCCTCTCA